>JAMOMB010000132.1 GCA_027068795.1 Sedimenticola sp.
GAACTTCTACCAGATCCAGACCAAGTTCCGCGACGAGATCCGCCCGCGCTTTGGCGTCATGCGCGCCCGGGAGTTTCTCATGAAGGACGCCTATTCCTTCCATGTGAACCAGGCATCCCTGCAACAGACCTATGATCTGATGCACGCCACCTACAGCCGCATCTTTGAACGCTGCGGCCTGGATTTCCGCCCCGTGGCCGCCGACACCGGCGCCATTGGCGGCAGCGGCTCCCATGAATTCCATGTGCTGGCCGACGCCGGCGAGGACGCCATCGCCTTTTCCACGGAAAGCGACTACGCCGCCAATGTGGAGCTGGCCGAGGCCATCCCCGCCGTCAACGAGCGCCCTGCGCCTGCAAAGGACATGGCGCTGGTGGATACGCCAAACGCTAGAACCATTGTGGAACTGGTGGAGCAATTCGGCCTGCCCATGGAGCAGACGGTGAAGACCCTGGTGGTGGAAGCCGCCGAGGGTGGTCTCATCGCCCTGCTGGTGCGCGGCGACCACGAACTGAACGAGATCAAGGCGGAAAAGCTGCCCCAGGTGGCCTCGCCCCTGCGCTTCGCCACGGAAGAGGAGATCCGCGAGGCCATCGGCGCCGGGCCCGGCTCCCTGGGACCGGTGAACCTGCCCATTCCCGCCATTGCCGACCGCTCCGTGGCCGTGTTGGCGGACTTTTCCGCCGGCGCCAACATGGACGGCAAGCACTGGTTCGGCATCAACTGGGAGCGGGATGCGCCCCTGCCCGAGGTGGCGGACATCCGCAATGTGGTGGAAGGCGATCCCAGCCCCGACGGCAAGGGCACCCTCACCATCGCCCGGGGCATCGAGGTGGGCCACATCTTCCAGCTGGGCACCAAGTATTCCGAGGCCATGAACGCCACGGTGCTGGACGAGAACGGCAAGGCCGTGACCATGACCATGGGCTGCTACGGCATCGGCGTGTCCCGTGTCGTTGGCGCCGCCATTGAACAGCACCATGACGACCAGGGCATCATCTGGCCCCTGAGCATTGCGCCCTTCCAGGTTTCCCTGCTGCCCATGCAGATGAAGAAGTCGGAAAAAGTGCGCAAGGCGGCGGAAACGCTCTATCAGCAACTCCTGGCAGGGGGGATCGAAATCCTGTTCGACGACCGCGACCAGCGCCCCGGCATCATGTTCGCCGACCATGAACTCATGGGGATCCCCATGCGCATCGTGGTGGGTGAGCGCAGCCTGGACAGAGGCGAGGTGGAATTCCGCGCCCGCACAGATAACGACAACACGATGATTCCCCTGGAAGGGATCGTCAACCACATCAAACAACAAATGGAATCAAACTCATGACCCGAGCCAGCTCCTTCAGCAAAGAAGAACTGATCAAATGCGGCCACGGCGAACTCTTTGGACCTGGCAATGCCCAGCTCCCCATCGACAAGATGCTGATGATGGACCGCATTACCCATATTGCCGACGAAGGCGGACAGCATGGGAAAGGATTGATCACCGCGGAACTGGATATTCATCCCGATCTGTGGTTCTTCGCCTGCCACTTCCCCGGCGACCCGGTAATGCCCGGCTGCCTGGGTCTGGACGCCATGTGGCAGCTGGTGGGATTTTATCTCGGCTGGCTGGGCAATCCCGGGCATGGCCGGGCCCTGGGCGTGGGCGAGGTGAAATTCACCGGGCAAGTCCTTCCCAAAGCCGGGACGGTCAAGTATACCATTGATATCAAAAGGGTTATTGCGAGAAAACTGGTGCTGGGCATTGCTGACGGAAAACTGGAGGTAGACGGTCGGGAAATCTACACCGCCAGGGATCTGCGTGTGGGCCTGTTCACATCTACCGATGGCTTCTGAGCAGGAGTTCACATTCTGCCCACCTTGATATGTCAATCATGATTTTTCGGGTATAGGGTAGGAGTTCCCAACCATGCCTTGAGAAATCATGAACAACCCACGTCAGGGATCAGACCTCCACATACTCCAGGTCAGCGACTGCCATTTGTATGCCGACCCCGCCGGAACATTACTGGGGTTGAATACCCTGGACGCCTTGCAGCAGGTGTTGTCCAGCGCCTGTGCCCAAACCCCGCCAGACATGGTTGTAGTCACCGGCGACCTGGCGCATGATGGCTCGAAGGCAGGCTATCATTCCCTTGCCAAAGCCCTGGCTCGCACTCATTGCCCTGGCGCCGCCATCCCGGGCAATCATGATCATGTGCTGAGCATGAAAAATGTGCTGGAAAAGCACCGGATCCCCACTGGCGGAACAATAGACCTGGGAAACTGGCGCCTGATTCTGCTCAACTCCCAGGTGCCGGGAAAAGAACATGGCCATCTGTCCCGGAACGAGCTGGAAATGCTGGATGACGCCCTGGAAAACGCACCGCCCCATATCCTGATCTTTCTGCATCACCAACCCGTGCCTGTGGGCAGTAGCTGGCTGGACAATATCGGCCTGGACAACGGCCAGGAGCTGTTTTCCCGAATCAAGGACAATCTGGCGGTAAAAGGCGTCGTCTGGGGGCATGTGCATCAGCCCTGGGAAGGCCGGCTGGGGCATTTGCAATTGCTGGCCACGCCCTCCACCTGCATCCAGTTCTCGCCCCGGCAGGATGCGTTTGGACTGGACGCGCTGCCTCCCGGATGGCGCATGCTTACCCTGGGCAGGAATGGTACGCTGCAATCAGAGGTCCATCATATTCCGCACATGCCCAAGGGACTGATCGCGGATTCAGCCGGCTACTGACAAATCCACAGGAACAGCTTCTGCAGCAACAATCCCCCCGGCGGTGTGATGCAAACGCAGCGCAATCACCTCCACGCCCTGTTCCACTACCTGGCGCAGCAGCCGGCCGTATTCGGGATCCACATCATCCGCAGGACGGAAGCAGCGGCCTTCCGGTCGGTTCAGGGCATACAGGATCACGCCCCGGCAAGCGTTCTTCACTAGCGCCTCGAGATCCTCCAAATGCCTGCTGCCCCGCGCCGAGACCGCATCCGGGAAAGACAGGCAGTCCTCCTGCAACAGGGTTACGTTTTTCACTTCCACCCATGCATCTGCGCCAGACCCTTGTTGCAGAAAAAAATCCAGGCGGCTGCCACAGCCCGGCAACGGCGGCGTCGCTTCACGACGGATTCTGGCATAGCCTTCAAGCCCCGGTATCCGCTCCTGGCGCAAGGCTTCTTCTATCACCGGATTGGTGCGCTGGGTGTTGACGCCAACCCAACCGTTCCCCATATCCACACGCTCCAGGGTCCAGGCAAGCTTGCGCCGGGGGTTGTCGCTGTGGCTGAGTTGCACGGGCGCGCCCGGCGCCCAGCAACCGGTCATGCGTCCGGTATTGGGCACATGCGCCACCACCTGCTCGCCGCCATCCAGCTCCACATCCGCTAGAAAACGCTTGTAGCGCGTTAAAATACGGCCGCTGACCAGTGGTGGCAATTCCATGAAAGCACTTCCAAATCTGTAGGTTTTCAGGCAGGATGGGTTGAATCCGAGTCCAGAGTTTAGGGGTTCAGGCGACAAAAAGGTCAGTACGTTATGAGTTCCCGTAGCAAATCAATACTCTTTTCCGGCATTGCTGCAGGAATGTTACTGCATGGTCTGCATGCGTACGCGGAGCGCGCCTATGCCCCCCTGCCCGGCTCCTATCGACCAACCGGGGAATTCCCCGGCCAGGGCAACCAGCAATTTGCGCCTTCCATTCAGGAGAACCGCCAGGCAGGCGCGCACCAACCCCGCCCTCCCCAAGGGAGTCAATACCCGCCGACTTTCTATGGCATGCCTGCTTATGCTACCGGAAGCAATTATTTTCCCTATGGGTATCCAGCCGGCGCCCTGCCCGGGGGTATCGCGCCAGCCTATGGCTCGCCGCCCGGCGTCACGCCAAAGTGGAGCGGCCAGCCCTATCCACCCGCCCCTCCCGCATACGGCCAGCAGCCCGCCACCCCAGCGCCCCGGCCTTTCGCCAATCCAGCAGAAGCGGAAAATACCTTTATGCAGCGCCCCGACAATTCCGGTTTCGGCAGGAACGACAGCCGCTTCCGCCCCCCGGAATTGAAAGGAACACCCTGACATTTTTCAGCCGGTGTGAAAGCCCGGGCGCGGCGTATATCCCGCAACCATGCGTCCCGTACACGGCCGGAAACGACGCGGCGCACACAGCTCATTCCAACCGTACTCTCACAGCCATTCCCGGCTCTGCTTCCTGGCTCTTCACCCAGGCATCGAGCCGCCAGGAGGACTCTTCCCCCGCCACCGGCCTCAATACGAATCCGGCAGCCTGTCGCCACTGATCCCCGACCAATACCTGAACGGCATCAATCCGTGGCCTCTCCGGCAGCAGCAGGGTGAGCTTCAGGGCATCCACGGCGGCGAGCACCAGCAAGGGCTGAATCTCCAGGGCGTTCTGCAACGGCTGGCCTTGCCACGCCAGCACCTCCAGTATGCGGCCATCCACGGGGGCGATGACGCGCGAACGCTCCAGGTTCAACTTTGCCTGCACCAGTTCGGCTGCGGCATCCTGCTTTCTTGCTTCGGCTTCCAGTCTTCCGATGCGGGCTTTTTGCATTTCATGATCTGACAACAGGGTTCGGTCATACAATTCCCTGGCCCTGTTTTCCTCCCGCAGCGCTTCACCCAGCAGGCTTTCCGCCCGCGCAAGCCTGGACTGCGCCCGCCGCTGTTGCGCCAGAAACTCCCGTTGATCCAGCTGCAGCAACAACTCTCCCTGCCGGACCATCTGTCCGGGCTGGACACGCACCTCCCCTACAACGCCGGAAACGAGGGTGCCCAGGGCCAGTTGCCTGCCCGGCTCCAGGTGCGCCCTGTATTCTCCCGCAACCGCCAAGGACATTGCCAGCAGCAGAAACAACAATGTGAAATACCTCATCCTTCCTGCTCCTCCTGTTGTAACAGCTCATCTTGCAGCAACTCACCAGTGAGCATCCTGATTCGCATCTGGTTGATCATCCACTGGTACTGCAGCTTCGCCTTCTCCAGTTTTACCGCCGAGATCTGTACCATGGCATCCCCCAGATCCGTGGTGCGTTCCAGGTCATACAAGGCGCGGCTGCGATCAAGATAGAGATCCCGATATTCCTCGCGCACCTGCAATTCATCCAGCTTGCGGCGCAGGACATCCTGCTCCAGCCGCAGCTCCAGCACCTGTTGGCGCAATGCAAGCTCCAGCTTTCTTTTCAAGGCCTGGTACTCCATCAGCTCCGCGCGCGCCCTGGCCGCTTCGGCATTCTCACGACCACCGTTGTATAGCGGCATTTCCAGCACCAAAGCTGCGCGAAACGGGGAGGTAGAACCAGTATCCCTGTGATATTGATAGGCGCCGAGCTCGCCCCGGAGCACGGGACCATAGCGTTTTTGCGCTGCAACCAACAGCTGCTCCGCCGCCGCAATGTGTTTTCGCAGGGATTGCAGCGCAGCATTGTTCCGCAACGCTTTCTCGGCGAGAATTTCCGGCGCCGGCAATGTGACGCCCATGTCCGGCGGGAGCGGAGGAATCAGCTCGCTGGGAATTTCCTCCGGGCGATTCAGGGCCAGGGCAAGGCGCAGGCGCATGCTGCGCTGCTTCACTTCGGTGGCGGCGCGGCGACTCAATGCTTTCTCATACCGGCTCTGGTTTTCCAGCAGCTCGATATCCGACAGCTTCCCCAGCTCATGCCGGTTCCTCAAACTGTTCAGGCGCACATAGGCAATGGCCAGGGCTTCGTTGTCACGCACATACTCCAGATCCGCAAGGAGCACCTCCAGGAAGGCTTGCAGCACCCGAATCCGCTGCTGCTGCCTTTCACTCAAACCATCCCATCGGGCCGCTTCCAGGCTGGAGCGGGCAGATGCCTGTTTGGCTCTGGTATAGCCAAAATCATACAACCGTTTTTCCACCAGCAATCCCAGCCGGCTGTCATTGTTTTCCTGATAACTCGAAAGCGTCGATGGCTCCAGATATTGCAGGCGGCCTTCCAGCAGAATACGCAAGTCGTCACTGCTTTCCTCGGCCAGGAGCATCGCTCCCGCACCCGCCTCCCTGGCCCTCGCTTCCTGGATGGAAGGATGATGCGCATCCGCCAGATTCAGCGCCTGGGGCAAAGTCAGCGGCTGGGGCAAGGGCTCCGCCAGCAATCCGGTGGCGGCAAACAGCAAACCGGACAATATCAGCGTTTTGCCCATCTCAACGCTTGGCGGCCTCCCGCTTGTAGCGGGTGAAACTGGTGTTCAGGTATTCCTGCTCCACGATGTATTTGCCCAGCAACATGAATTCCTCGCTATCCTTGGTTGCGCCGGTATAACGCCCACCCTTAATGGGTTCTCCCTGCAGGTCAAAAAACTGGAACACCGGAGTGGCGCGTACACGAAGCTGCTTGAACGCAAAATCTTTCATCGTGGTGGGCCTGCCCTTGAAGTCCGTGATCTCTATGCCTCCTTCAATGTCCACGCTGAAGATCAGGAAGTGCTTCTTGTAATAGTCCTGCACTTCCGGCTGATTGAGCACCGTGGTTTTCATGCGGTGACAAAATGGACATTCCTCCATTTCAAACATGATGAGGATACCCTTCTTTCCCTGTTCACGGGCAGTCTGCAACTCTTCGGTAAAATCACCAAAGGTCTGGTCAAAAAAATACTGTTCCGCATCCCTGGGGCTGGCGGACGCCCCGACAGACAGCACCAGCAACAATGCCAGCAGTGCTTTCATGGGTTTTCTCCTCCTGCATTCTTATAGTTCGCAATAAAGCTTTCTATGGACTTGCCATCGATAAATCCGATTTGGCGGGCGACCACCTCTCCATCCGGGGTTACCAGAAAGGTGGTTGGCAAGCCGGGAACCGCGCCCAACACCTCTTCCGGACGACCACCCACCCGCAAAACCGGATAGGAGAGGGAATGCTCCCGCACGAAGGCGCGCAGCCTGCCCACCTCGATATCCTCCATATTCAGGCCCAACACTAGCGCATCCCTGTCTTTGTGGCTATTGTGGAAAACCTCAAGTTCCGGCAGTTCCTCCAGACAAGGCGGGCACCAGGTGGCCCAGTAGTTCACCACGACCCATTTGCCCCGGTAATCCGACAGCCTATGCAGCTTTCCATCCAGATCCGGATAGGAAAAATCCACACCCGAGGCTGCGGTTGCCTGGATATGCATCAGTAGCAACAAGCCAATGATAATATTTTTGTATACCCGCATCATGTTCTTTTAACCTATGACAGCGTTTCTGATAAGATTCAGCACATGCAAGCCGCAAAAACAGCGATCCGGCAGCCCCGGCAAAATGCAAATGGCGCTTCGCCACCTGCTTTGGAAAAACTGTAACCGCTCCGGCTAGAGGCACAACAGGTGAGCCACCACAACGTGAAGCCGTTCCTTGATTTTCCGTCGTCGTTACCGATAGTCTTGTACATCAAGCTCTATCCACAACACAAACTACAATTATCGCGGATCTGGGCCCGGGAGGTATTTTGCGCTTACATCCCACACAACCTCACCCATCGCAAGCTCGTTCCATTACCACCTTGCCTGAAACAATGAGGCATACTGCAGGAGAAATTTGGTGAAAAACAACCTGATCATTGTGTTTGGACTTCTGTTAGCCATTACCGGTGTTCAAGCCGCTGAAAACCAGACAGACTCGCTCCCGAATATCAACGATGATCCACGCACTTTGCGCTGGGCAGGCTGCGGCATCACCAAGAAAGCCTTCATGAAAGAGCTGGCTGCGGAATATGAAAAAATCTATGGTGTGCGCTTCATCCTGGAAGGAGGCGGAGCCACCAAAGGCATCCGGCGGGTAAAAGACCGCAGCGTCAACATTGGCGGGGCCTGCAGGCCCAAGATTGCGGGCGCCGCAGAGGAACGCTTCGTACGCATGACCCCGGTGGCCTGGGACGCCCTCGTGGTAATGGTGCACAAGGACAATCCGGCATCCAATATCAGCCTGAAACAGGTAAAGGATCTCTACGAGGGCAAAATAACCAACTGGAAAGAACTGGGAGGAAATGACGCACCCATAGAATTGCTGGTTCGCAAGGGAAAAATATCCGGGGTAGGCAGCACCCTCAGGCAACTTGTATGGGGAAACCCGGATCAGGAGTTCACGGGATCGGCAGAGTACCCGTCATCCGGGCCACTGGAGAAAGCCATAGAGGAAAACCCCAACGCCATCGGGATTTCCGGCATTTCCAGCGCCAGAAAACGCGACGTCAAGCTCCTCGCCCTGGAAGGAAAAACACCAGATTATGAAAACATCAAGTCCGGACATTACCTGCTTTACCGGCCCCTCTACGTCACCTACATGATGCGCGACAACCCGCATTTGAAAGAAATAAAACGCTTTATCTCCTTTGCGCTCTCCAAAAAAGGCCGGGAAATCATACGCGCCCAGGGGGTCGTGCCCTATCTCGATGCAATTGCGCTTACGTCAAAACAAAAAGAGCAGCGCGAAACCGTACGCCAGTTGCAGGAACAAAGAGCCACCAAAGGCGCAGCGACGGGAGCTCCCTAGCTCGGATGCTTCACTCAGGCGTACGAGGGCGGACGCAAGCCGTGACCCGGCTCCACTTTGTACTTTGCTACTATTCCAACAATATCCATGGATAACATGCGCGTATCTTTATTTTTCGGTGACTGGGCGAACTATCCGGCTAGCATCTGCTATTGTTGACCTGGAGGGTTTCCCTGCTCCAATGCAGCAAGAGGCTGGCTGAGTATTTCCGCAAGGGAAAGATCCACCCGCCGATACAATTCCCCCAAAACCGGGCCTTTGGGCCAAGCCGGCTCAGAGGCAACGGGTAAGCGATGGTCTGCCGCAAGATACACCTCGTACAGGGTGATATCCTGACTGCCCCGGGCCAATAGCCAGCGCCCTTTGTCATTGCGCTCTACCAGCTTGCGCGCCCGCAGCTTCAGCAACAGATGCTCGGCATCCGCACTGCAGTGCTGCAGTTTGCGCAAGGCCAGTGCAGCGCCTTTTTTCTGGGCATGGGCCAGTTGCAACAACAGACAAAGCATATTCTCCAGTTCCGCCGCCGCATCATCCCCATGCCGCACCAGCTGCCGGTATACGCCCAGCCCGTAAGTGAACTCCGCCCCTAGCAGCACCACCAGCCAGGACAGGTAGATCCACAATAAAAAGATAGGAATCGCCGCCAATGCCCCATAGATGGCTTCATAGGTGGGAAAGGTGGTGAGATACCAGGCAAAACCCTGTTTGGTAAACTCAAACAATACGGCGGCAACAGTGCCGCCCAGCATTGCATGCCAGAACCTGACCGGCCGATTGGGCACCAGCCAGTACAGCAGGGTGAATGCCACGCCGGAAGTCAGGGTCGGCACCCACTCGAGCAGGGTGCGGCCCATGCCGCTGGTCGTGGCTTCGGAAATCATGGGCAGTGAAATCAGGTAGGAAGTGGCCAGCACGCTTGCCCCGACCAGCACCGGCCCCATGGACAAGATCGCCCAATACACCAGAAATTTGCTCAGCGCCCGCCGTTTGCGCCGGACTTTCCAGATCGCATTGAAGGTCTTGTCAATGGTGGCCATCAGCATGATGGCCACTACCAACAGGGCCAGAAAACCCACGCCGCTGAGCCGGGACGCCTTGCTGCTGAATTCCAGCAGATACTGATGCACCACTTCCCCGGAAGCAGGCATGAAATTCTGAAAAATGAAATCCTGTACCATGTCACTGACTTTCTCGGCAATGGGAAATGCCGACAGGATGGCAAGCACCACCGTCATCAGTGGCACCAGCGAAAGCAAGGTGGTATAGGCGAGAGAAGCCGCCCTTTCCAGCCCGCCGTCTGCAAGGAAACGCATCATGACGCGGCGCAGGAAAATCGCGGCTGTGGACAGAAACCCTGGCATGATGAACCCTGAGAAATATGGAATTTTACAGGGTACTGAAAACCAGCGGTTTGTGATACCCCTACACCCCGCCCATATTCCCGTTTACAATCTGCCTACCAAGCATTCCAGGAGTTCCCCATGGGCATCAAGATCTATCACAACCCGCGTTGCAGCAAATCCCGCCAGACCCTGCAACTGCTGGTGGACAACAACCTCAAGCCGGAGATCGTGGAATATCTGAAAACCCCACCCAGCCGCGAGGAACTGGAACAGGTACTGGCCATGCTGAACCTTGAACCCCGAAAACTGATGCGCACCAAGGAGAAGGAATACAAGGCCCTGGGCCTGGACAATCCCGACCTGGGGCACGACGACCTCATCACGGCCATGCTGGAGAACCCCAAGCTCATCGAGCGGCCCATTGTTATCAAGGACGGGAAGGCCGCCATCGGCCGCCCACCACAACAAGTGTTGGAGATCCTGTGAACGACTACATACTGATTCTGTACTACAGCCGCCAGGGGGCAACCGCGGAAATGGCGCGCCTGCTGGCGCGGGGCGTAGAGGAAGGCGGCATGGAAGCCATGCTGCGCACAGTGCCCGAGGTATCTGCGGCTTGTGAAGCCACCGCCCCCCCTGTCCCGCAAGCCGGCCCGCCCTATGTGCAACTGGACGAGTTGAAAAACTGCGCCGGGCTGGCTCTGGGCAGCCCTACCCGTTTCGGCAACATGGCTGCCGCCATGAAGCATTTCCTCGACGGCAGCAGCAGCCTGTGGCTAGGCGGCGCGCTCATAGGCAAACCAGCCGGGGTGTTCACTTCCACCAGTTCCCTGCATGGCGGCCAGGAGAGCACCCTGTTGTCCATGATGCTGCCCCTGCTGCACCATGGCATGATCATCAGCGGCCTGCCCTATTCCGAAACGGAGCTGCTCACCACCACGACCGGAGGCACCCCCTACGGGGCTTCCCATCTGGCAGGCAATGACAGCAAACTGCCGCTTTCCGATGAGGAAAAAATCCTGTGCAAGGCCCAGGGAAAAAGATTGGCGCAACTGGCGGCCAGGCTGGCGTGAGCCGCCAGCTCCCCCTGGCGGTGGCCTTGCCTTTGCGGATCACCCTGGACGATTTCATTCCGGGAGAGAACAGGCAGTTGCTTGCCTTGCTGAAACAAATCGCCGCGGGGAAAAGCGGCGAAACCCTGTTCATCTCCGGCGCCTCCGGCAGCGGCAAAAGCCACCTGCTGATGGGCTTGTGCAGCCAGGCGGAACAACAGGGGCGCAGCTGCGCCTACCTGCCGCTGGAGCAGTTGCGCTCGCTTTCCCCCGAACTTCTCACCGGCATGGAAGAGATGGACATCATCGCCGTGGACGACGTACAGCATATTGCCACCGACCCTGGCTGGGAAGAAGCGCTGTTCGTGCTTTTCAACCTGGCCCATGAGCAGTGCAAAAACCTGATCTTCAGTGCCGACCAGGGGCCGGCACAGCTCCCTCTGGCGCTACCTGATCTTCGCTCCCGCCTGTCCTGGGGCAGCGCCTATCAGCTGCGGGCGCTGGATCAGGACGGACTCGTGGAGCTGCTGCAAACCCAGGCGCAAAACCGCGGGCTGCTGCTCAAGCCCAAGGTGGCGCAATGGCTGTTGACCCATTGCAATCGCAGCCCGCGAAATCTGCTGAACCTGCTGGAACGACTCGACCAGGCCGCCCTGGCCCAGAAGCGCCATCAACTGACTCTTCCGTTCGTCCAGTCCTGCCTGCAGCATCCCCCATGCGGCTGACCCGGCTGGCCCACAGTATTCTCGGCCAGCATCTTCAACCTGGCGACTTGGCAATCGACGCTACCGCCGGCAACGGCCATGACTGCTGCTTTCTCGCCCGGCAGGTTGGATCCACAGGGCGGGTTTTCGCCTTCGATATTCAGCGGCAGGCGCTGGAGAATACCGCGCAACAGTTGCAAAAACAGGGATTAGCGGCGCAGGTGCAGCTCATTCACCATGGACACCAGCAGATGCGGGACAAACTTCCCGCCGGCATCCAGGGGAAAATCCGGGCTGCCGTCTTCAATCTTGGCTATCTGCCCCATGGTGACAAAAACACCATCACCACCAGCGCCACCACCCTGCCCGCACTGCAACAGGCCCGGGAGCTGCTTTGCCCGGAAGGCGTCATCAGCGTACTCGCCTACCGGGGACATCCGGGCGGCGAAGAAGAAGCTTCCGCAGTGGAGCGACAGCTACGGGAGCTGGCCTCGGGCAGCTTGCAACTGAGCCGCTTCGAATCCCCCGGCCCGGTGCTGCTCGTACTCGCAGCCCGCAGGCATGATTGAAAACGGCGGATTGTGGGGGCTGTTCTTCAGCAGCTTTCTGGCCGCAACCCTGTTGCCGGGCGGCTCCGAGGCGATGTTGCTGTGGCTGAACTATCAGCAAAGCTACAGCCCGGCGCTGTTATTGCTGGCCGCGACCCTGGGCAACACCCTGGGGGGACTCAGCAGCTGGGGCATTGGCCGCTGGCTGCGCTATCGTTTCCCTGAAGCGGGATTGCACAAACCGCGTCAGAAAAAAGCCCTGGCCTGGCTGGAAAAGCACGGTTCGCCACTCTTGCTGCTGTCCTGGGTTCCCATCATCGGCGACCCCCTGTGTGTAGCCGCGGGCTGGACGCGCATGCCCTTGTTCCAGTCAGCCCTGTTCATCGCCCTGGGAAAAGGCGCTCGCTATGGCTTGCTGCTGTGGTTATCATCAACACCGGATTGAACAAACAACAACCATGCAAGCCGTCACCTCAGTGAAAACCACCCGCATCGACCTCATACGCCACGGCGAACCCCGGGGAGGGCGCCTGTACCGCGGCGCCAACATCGATGATCCGCTCAGCGAAAAGGGCTGGCGGCAAATGTGGCGGGCAGTGGGAGAACAGAACCACTGGCAGCAGATCGTAAGCTCTCCAATGCTGCGCTGTCTGGCTTTCGCCCAGGCCCTTGCGCACAGGCATGGCTTGCCGGTGAGCACGGAAAACAATTTTCGCGAAGTGGGTTTTGGCGACTGGGAAGGTAGCAGCCCGGACGAAATCAAACAAACACGCCCCCGCGAATACCGGGCCTTTTATGCAGACCCGGTAAGCAACCGTCCCCGGAATGCGGAAGACCTGCACCAATTCGGAGATCGCATAGCAACTGCGTTGGAACAGACAGCGGCACGGTTTCACGGCCAGAATATTCTCATCGTCGCCCATGCCGGAGTCATACGCGCCGCCCTGGGCTATGTCTTGGAAGCGCCCGCCGCCACCTGGTACCGCACCAGGATCAACAATGCAGGCATCAGCCGCTTCCTGTTTACTTCACAGGGGAAACAGCTTGTGTTTCATAATCTGCCTCGTTTGCAGGGTGGAGCAACAGATCCGCCGGAATAAACTCCCCGGCGGGAACGGCCAGCGCCTGGGCGTTCTTTTCCAGGAGTAAAAAGCGCTCATCCAGAACCTTGGCGTATACCTGCTGCAAAGATGCTTTCAACTGCTCTTGCTGGATGGTTATGGCAGCATGGATATCGTTTTCAAACCCCTCCCGGTTCAATGCTTCATCCAGTTCGATCACTGCCTTGTCGATGGCCACCCATGCCACCAGGCCGCCAATTGCGCCACAAACCAGTGCTCCCGGCCCGGCAGGACTGCAAATTGCCGCGCCGGCGCCAGCGCCCGCCAGCGCCCCACCGCCTTTGACTGCCGATTTGGTCGCCAGCTTGGCAAGCAGCGCAGAAGCCGCATGAAAGCTCTTGGTCGCCGCAATCTCCGCCACAGTCTTTTTCACCACAGCCGCTCCCATGCCCTTGGCCAGGGCAGCACCGGTTCCGGTCGCCGCCAGGGTGGCGAATACCTGGCGGTTGATATCCGCAGTGCTGGGCTGCAGGTTGGAGACAAACAATTGATCCAGGTTCAGGCTGTCGCCGGCAACGCTTCCCCCCGCCCCCGGCGACCAGGAGTTGGCGGAAACAAACAACTGCAATTGCGCGGCCAGCCTGCCTCCTGACTCCTGCATGCCGCGCAGCAAGCGGTCGTTCAGATCCACCAGCATGGCTTCCAGGTTCACATCCAGCGCCGCCGGCAGAAAAACCGTTTCCCGGAGGCGCTGCTCCAGATAATCCGCCATGTCGCCGCCAACGGCATGGGCATAGCGCATATATTCTCCGGTAAGGGAGTAATACCAATCTGCGAAGGCCTCGACATGCCCATGCACCGGCGCAAACGCCGCATCCACGGCCGCGTCGATTTGTTGTTGCAACTGCTGATGCAGCATCTTTCTTTCGGCGTCCACCGCGTCCTGCATATCCAGGGACAGCTGCAGGCGCTTTGCTTCCGGGATTACTCTTTGTTCCCCATTGAGAATCACGTACAGCAAGGCCTGAACAGGCGCAGCCTGCTGCTGCACCTGCATTTCGGCCAGTTGTTTGCCTCCGCGCAGCAGGGCGAAGCTGGCAAACAACGCCAGCAGCACGATCATGGCGAAGAAGCCCAGCCATACCCTTCTCGAAGAAGATGCTTTACCGTGGCTCATAACTCCATCACCCCGCTCCGGCAAAATCCGGCCTTCGGATCAAGGTTCCCAGAAGCGCACGGTTCCATGCCCAGAGGGAAAGAGCGGACCAGAAAAAAAACAGCAGCCAGCCGGCGATCCTGCTCCAGGCGTTATCGAAGGATTCCAGCCCCTGATGGACAAAGCGCCCCGCCAGGGCATGCTGCACGGCCTGCAGCCGCGCCAGCGGCGACATCAGGTCGCAGGCCAGTCGTTCCTGCTGCGCCGCATGCAGCACGGTTTCCTGCCAGGACATGTTTTTGTATGCAATCTGTTTTTCGAACATCTGTCCGCTCGCCAGCAATAGCGCCAGCAACAAGGTATTGACCGTTACCAGAATGCGCCGGGCGATAACACCGGATTGCCCCGGCTTTACCTGGGTGTGCAATAACGCCCGAAGCCAGCCATGAATAGTGTACATGAGAATGGCATTGGCGAGCAGCACCCACCAAAACCACGGGGGCCAGTCCAGTGCTTCAAGAAACAGGACAAAGGTAAAGAGCGTGGCCTTCACCACCTGCCACAGCATCAGGAACATTTTCCGGGACAGCAACCGGGACAGCCAGCTGTCATCCCGCAAATACATGCCCACCATGGCGCGCCGCCGCATCAACGCCACTTCCAGCATGTTCAGCGCGATCAGACCCAGAACGGGGAACATCAGCGCCAGTACAATCAGGCAGGGCAAACGATCCTTCCCCAGAGACCAGGCGGCCAGGGCCAGGCCAGGCAGGAACATATATGGCAAGCCGGTCAAGCGCAACTCAATGCACCGTGGGAAGTTTTTTCAGGGGTTCAATCAGGTGCTCAAGGCCATTGCGCTTTATCTCCAGGGCAAGCTGCATTAACTCCCCCAGTTTTCCTTGCGGAAAGCCTTTGTTGGAAAACCACAGCAAGTAGGGCTCGGGAAGATCGATGAGCAGGCGGCCCTCGTACTTCCCGAAGGGCATGGGGGTTTTGGCCAGTTTCAGCAGGTCTGTCTTGTCAAACATGATCGGAACGGCAGGTGCTTTCAGGGTTGTACCATAACAGAAAAGGGCGGCCAGTGGCCGCCCCTTGTTTCCCCCCAAGCTGGCGGAAACTTACACTACATTGCGCGGTGCAAAAGACATATGCGTGAACTCATGCTTGTATTTGGATTCCCCGATCTTCTTGACATGAGAAACCCCCATCTTGTAGTTGTAGTTTCCGCTGATCTGGTCAGGCACCCGGCCTTGCAGGACGTTGGAAGGCTGGCTGGTGTTGATGAAGTAGGAATACATGGTTCCCTTCTTCACATGGGGCGTAACAATGGCTACTGCTTCCACAGCCGCCTTGTTCAGCTCGATCCAACCGTTCTTCATCAATTCCGCAAAGTTGAAGTCCGACCCGTGCACACCCTTGATGGTCTGGCGGAATACCGGCACCCGGTCGGTGTACAACAGGATCCTGTCTCCAGATTCGATGCCACGAGCAGCGGCGTCATCAGGATGGATCTCGGTCCAGTTCTCCGGCCAGCGCTGGGCGATATAGGCGCGACGATCCACATCATCGAAACCGGACTGCCAGATCTCGTTGATACGACCGTTGGTATGCCAGAGTTCATCGCCCTTGGGGCTCATCCACTCCCAGTAATCGGAGAACAGATCCCAGGGATGCTTCTGCAGGTTGACTTTGCCCGTCTGGGAATTGAAATGGGTCATCTTCTTGTTGACCATATTTGCACCCTGGGTGCGGCCTTCCATTTCCATCTTTTCCGGGGTCATTTCGGTGTCATGCAATCGTACGCTGCCCAACAGCTCTCCGGTCTTGTAGTTGTAGAAGGTCGGCCCCTGGATGCCTTCGGTGCCCATTTCACGCAGCTTCTCATGCAGGGTCTTGCCCTCTTTATGGGCCGCCACCTTGATCATGTGATAGGCCTTGCGGTTGCCGCGACTGAAGCGGGAAGACTCCTCGCATACTTCATTGGAGTTTTTCCAGTCGTAGCCATCAAAGCCCATGCGTTGCGCCAGCTGCGCAACAATCCACCAGTCCGGCTTGGCATCGCCCGGCGCGTCATAGAACTTGGAATACAGGCGGATGCGGCGCTCGCCATTGGCCCGCACAAAATCCTCCTCGCCCCAGGTTGCCGCCGGCAGTACGATATCGGCAAACTTGGAGCCAATGGGATCGCGCAGGTAGATGTCCTGATTGAGCACCACCGTGCCGCCAGAATCCATGCGCTTTTTCAACGTATCGATAATGGCCTGCTTGTTGGAGGAACGCACCTGGTGGGGATTGTTGGTAACCAGCTCCTCAAACTTGTCGTTCAGCCCCTGGGCTCCGCACATGGCCTGAATCCAGGTGGTGCCGACCACATGGGCAAAGCGGGTGTAACCGGAATAGAAATAGCGGTCACAGTCCATGGCCTGGCGACGGCGGCCAGGACGCTTCTGCGGAGACTTGTTGCGAGGGAGGCCGGCGCCACCGGTGCCACCGCGCTGGTGTCCGCCAAAACGACCGACCACCCGCCCAGGACGCCCGCCTGCGCCACATATGGTGGCCAGGGTACTCACGGCGTTGGTGTTGCCGGTATTGTTGGACCAATAGAAGCCCTTCTCGATACCCAGGGAAGTCTTGGGGCGGGAGCCGTCCGCCCTGGGTTTGGCCATCCACTCCGCAGCCTGGTAGATCTGCTCTACGGGAATATTGGCGATGCGGGCGGCTTCTTTTGGATCGTATTCCTTCTGCGCGAGATTCCACTTCTTGTAGTCGTCGAAGCCCTTGGTCTGGAACTTGCCCCAGGTGGTGCGCCATTGCCAGGGCGTATTGCGGGTGCCCTGACCGAAACCGGAACTGGACTCCCACTTGTTGTTGACCCATTTCTTGATCCATTCCTTGTCCTCCCAGCCATTTTCAATAATGACCCGGGCAATCGCGCCCAGAACAGGGACATCCGTGCCTGGATCCAGCTGAATGAACAAGGCATTGCCCCTGCTCTTGGCGTAGGCGACGCCAGCAGTCTCCCGCACGTTCAGCCAGATCGTCTTCTGCCCCTGGTCGATGGCCGGTTTCATGAACTGGTTGAAGATCATGGTCTTGGTTTCATACGGATCGGTGCCGCAGATCATCAACACCTCCGCTTCGCCCCAGTCCTTGTACGCCGGGCCAAAGTTGTCGAAACCCGCATCCCGGAATCCGGGCGTGGATGTCACATCAGCCGGCGTATCATGGAAGGTGAAGTTGGCGGTATTGATGGCGCCCTTGGAAAACTTGGAAAGGGCATAGGTGTTTTCCACAAACTGATAGGAAAAAGTCTTCATTCCGTAGGCATTGGCCCCGTGAACCTTCACCGTATGCTTGATCAGCTCGGCCGCAACATCCAGCGCGGTATCCCAGGAAACCGGCTGCAAGGCGCCGTTGATGCGAATCATGGGCGACATGAGGCGGTCTCTGGTGGGTTTGTTGGGGTTGTAGCACTTCTCGGCAATGGTGCCGCCACGTATGGAGGAATCACCGCCGATATTGACTACCTTGGAGTCCTTGTCAGGAACGATGATCACATTGTGCGGCTTGCCGTTGTGCATCACCACATTGTGCTGCGTAGGCGCAACCCAGGCCTGCAGGGGGCCTGTGGGGAAGTCCACGCCAAAGGCGTTCTGCGAGGCCTTGGGACCACCGTCTTTCGCATCCGCCGGCCAGCGGTAGATCTTGTAGCCGCAGGCAACAATGCAGTAGTCACAGCAGGTCGTCAGCACTTCCGCATTCTTGGGAGGCAGCGGGGTTTTATCTTCTGGAACATAATCGAGTATAGACATCTATTTATCCTCCCTAGGCATCCATCAGGTTTTCGTTACGGCCAAACAGCAGCCCCATAATGCCAACGGCATATACATCATCACCATCGACCTCCAGCAATACCTGAGGAATGCTCTGGTAAGCCTGCCCGGACACGATAATGCCGTGACGGGTCAGGTCATAGGTGGACAAATGCAAGGGGCATTGGCCCAGCACACGATGCTCGCCCACGGCCTGATACTTGCCATTCATGGGTCCACCCTGATGCGTACAAAGGTAGCTGAACGCCACCACATCACGTTGGGAACCGACGCCGCCACCGGCCTTGGCGCCTCCCATCTTCACGACGAAACATTGGGAATTGGGACCGTCATCAGGATAATTGAAATCCAGTGGCTGGTTGTCTTTGAGCTGACTCAACTGGGCCACTTTCTTGCGCGGATAGCTGACCACCCGCGCCTTGGCCTGAGCCTCGCCGGGAAAAAGGCTGATGGATATGGTGCTGGCAGCCACCGCGGCCGTGCCTGAATACATCAGGAACTGGCGGCGATTCAACATGCACCGGCCATGATCAGCCGCTGTTTCATCTTTTTTCTTTATATCGCTCATTATTTTGCCTCCTGTGCGGCTTCCAGTTCAGCCTTGGTGAACAGAGGTGCGTAATCCGGCATCGGTGGTTTTTCCATCAGGATCTCTTCGCCAGAGAAAGCTTCCAGGAACGCTACCAGGTCTTCTTTTTCCTCATCCGTCAGGCCCAGGGGCTTGATCAACTTGGATTTGTTCTCGGGATAGGCGGTAGTACGGCCTTCTTCGTCAAAGCCGCCGCGGTTGTAAAAATCCACCACCTCTTCCATGGTGTAGAAAACGCCATTGTGCATGTAGGGCGCGGTATAGGCCGTATAGCGCAACGATGGCGTACGGAACTTGCCTTTGTCCCACTTGTTCTTGCCACGGAAGTAGAAACCCGGGTCAGCCTTGGTGGTTCGATAGCCTTCTTCGGTCATGCCCTTGGCATAGAGCTCGAAGCGGAAAGTCACCTGGGCCAAGCCATCTTCTTCCCAACGCTTGTTCGGCGGGACGCCTATATTGTGATAATCCTGATCCGAGGCCAGTTCACCATTGTGGCATTGGATACAGCCCGCCTTGCCGTTGAACAGCGCCATACCGCGCACCTGCTCTTCACTCAGGGCGCTCTTGTCTCCCAACAGATACTTATCCAAAGGGGTATCTCGCTGCACCAGAGTACGCTCGAATGCGGCAATGGCTCTCCAGGCGTCGCCGATCAACGGCCACTCGGTGCCAAACACTTCTTTGAAGCGCTTGCGGTATCCGGGAATCAGCGCCAGCCGGGATTCCATAATGTCATTTTCACCATTACCTGCTACACCGCCTTTTGCAGCAGAAGGCGCCTGCTTCTCTAGGGAAGGCACTGAACCGGCCCAAAACAAACGTCCGTAATATGCACTGTTGATAATTGTCTGGCTGTTGCGCCAGTGAACCGTACCGGGATAGCCGCGGGAGAAATCTTCCGCCCAGGCCCAGCCTTGATCCGGCTCATGGCAGGTGGAGCAACCCGTGGACGCATCACCGCCAATACGGGGATCAAAAAACAAGATCTTGCCCAGTTCAATTTTGGCCGGCGTCTGCTTGTTGTCCGGCGGAATCGGCGGCGGGCCCAGGGGAGCCAGCGGCGGCGGGCCGGATTGCGCGGTTCTGGCAGCCATGGCCTTTCCGGATGCGGCGCTTCCGGATTTTGTTTCCTGCGCCTGGCAAGCTGTCAATACTACGGTCGCAACGGCAGCCGCAACGAGGGTAGGAGCGATCTTCTTTATACTCATGACATTCTCCTCGATTAGTTACGGACCTGCGTCCAGTTTTCGATTACGGGATATTCAGCCGGATAGGGCTGATCCCACACATATTCGGGACCGGTTAGCGGGTCACCGGAAAGAGATTCAAGAAACGCCACCAAATCCTTCTTTTCATTGGCGCTCAGACCAAGAGGCTTGAGCTTCTTGCTCTTGTTGCTGTCCTTCCCTCCGCCATTGTTATAGAACTCGACCACATCGGGCAGGGTCTTGATCATGCCGTTGTGCATATAGGGGGCGCTGTATTTGAGCTCCCGCAATGACGGGGTGATGAACTTGCCCATATCCTTCTTTTCCAGGGTTATATTGAAATACCCCGGGTCACGCTTCATGTTCCTGTAATTGGGTATGCCCTGGAACATGGCAAACGCCATAAACGCCTGATGGTTCATTGGATCCAGGAACACATCAAAATTTTCCGGAACCCCCGTATTATGCGGTTTCTGATCCGTCAGCAAGGGTCCATTGTGACACTGGATACAACCTGCCTTGCCCTTGAACAGCTTCATGCCGCGTTTTGCAGAGGCGGACATCGTGCCCTTGTCAAAAGGCGCGCCCGTGGAAGTGAGGGTCTTCAGGTATTCAGGAATCGCCTTGCGCACGGAGCCGTTGGAAGGTTCACCGTAGCCGGCTTCCTTGAACATCTTGACGTACAAGGGATCCTGCTTCATGCGCTCCTGCATGATGCGCATGTCCATGTTCATGATGTAGTCTTCCGTGATCATTTCACGGGTCATGTCATTCAGGTTGGTGCCGATACGCCCATCCCAGTTCCAGATATTCTTGTGGGCCGTATTCACCAGGGAAGAAGCATTACGAAAATGCCCGTTTCCAGGATAGCCTGGAGACAGCGCCTCTTTGCTGGCATATGCCTTCTCCGGCACATGGCAGTCGGAGCAGGCAATACCCGCATCCCCCGACAGGCGCTTGTCAAAGAACAGGCGCTTGCCCAGCGCGGCTTTCGCCTTGTCAATTTTTAACTGCGGTAAGGGTCCGATATCCGGATAGCTGGCGGCTTGCGCCGTCACAACCAATCCGACCCCCAGTGTGGCGGCCAGCAAAGCACGCCCCGTTGAGACTCTTACAACCATTGGATTTCCTCCAGGTCTATTATCAATTTGCCGGTATTGGGAGACTTGGTTGCAACAACCAATAACACGCGAACAACCGGCAGCCTGCCCACTACCATGCACAAAGCAGACCAATACGAAGAAGTTCCGCCAAAGCCCGTCAAAACCATGCTTTAGGTCAAACTTGTTGATCCAGATCAAAAACCCACAGTATTTGTATTGAATAAATCGTTCTATTCACCCTGGGCAGGGCACCAATTTATTCAGGGTAAGCGGTTGCTCTCAAATGTTACGGCTGGGCGCGCAAGGCAACGGGAAAATTCTGCGCCGGGTGAAAAAATAGTCTCAGCAGAGCCTATTGGATTGGTGTTGACAGGCCCTAGTTTCCTTCCAACACATAACGAATGGCCTCGCTGATCACTACCGGTGAGGTGCCATGGGGAAAGATAAAGCGCAGTTCTCCATTCGGCGCAATCAGGTAGGTGGCGGCGGAATGATTGACGGCATAGCCAAAGGCAGAGCCTTCCAATTCCACTTCATAATACTGGGCGCCATAGCGCGCAGCGGCATCGGCAAGCTCTTTTTCACCGCCGGTCACTCCCATGAAATTGGGATGGAAGTAGTCCACATACTCATCCAGCAGTTCCGGTGTATCTCTTTTTGGATCGACGCTGACAAAAACGCCAACCACCTTTTCCAGCTCTTTTTCATCGAGTTCATTGAACGCCTGGGCCAGGTAGGAAAGCGAGGTCGGGCAAACATCCGGGCATTGGGTATAGCCAAAATACAGCAGCACCACTTTACCCCGGTAGTCCTTCAGGGCAAAGACGCCTTTGCTGCTGTGCAAAGCAAAATCCCCCCCCGGCGGAGCCTCGGTGACCGCGGGCGTTTCGGCATTGCCCTCAGGCTGGCCTTGCGCCAGGAGCAAGGGCGTCCACAGCAGCCATAAAACCAGCCATGCAGCTTTATAATTCATATCTCTACTCGATGCAGGCGCCTGCAGCCTGCGTTCATGAAACCCGTTGTTTGCGCTGCGACCGCACCAGCAGCACCCCGGCAAGAAACACCAGAAAGCCGATGCCCGCCGGAACGCCATAGATCTTCAGCGTGTTGGTTTCCGGCGGCAGAATCAACCAGTACCAGGTGGTCAGGGTATGTTTTGCCCCGGCCTCCCCGTTGCTGCCGTCCCAGTTGGCAAAGGATACAGGAATAAACTGTCCTTCATCGAACAATACGTCGCCATTCGCCGAATATCTGGGGCGCTTCATCAGCACCCGCCAACGCCCTTCCTTCCATTCACCAGTGGCGCTGAGGCTGACATCCTTCTCCCTGGGCTTGAGCGTATTGTCGGGACCAGCACCGTCCAGCAACATCGCAACAGGTTCGCGCTTCGGCTCTACACTGCCCGCATTCCAGTACCAGATGGTGGTCTTGTTTTTGGCGTCACCATGGCGATACAACGGCTTTTTCACCATGGGCGCTGACATATAGCCATCTTCGTGGGGGAATTGTATGGCGAAGGCATCCGCATGCATCTCCAGATTCTCGTCCTGCAATTCGCTGAAGTATTTGTCTCCCGGCACGCTCATGGTGCGGTCGTTCACCTCCAGCAGGAAGGCGATTTCTTTTTCATTGTACAAAGCGCGCACGGTAACTGCATCGTTCAATGGCGTAAACAGGCGCTCTTCCTTGATGATGTTGGGAACCAGATGCAAGGTAACCGCCGGCGCTCCGGACCAGCGTTCATCATCAACAGATGATGGCAACTCCCCTTCCAGCTTCTTGCTGCTGACCACAGGGCCATCTTCGGGCTGCACCGTGGTTTCCCGCAAGCTGTATACGAAGTTGGCGATATGCCAGCGATCTTCCAGACTTACCGGATCCTCATTGCCTTCTTCCAAAGCACGGTGCGCGGGCATGGGCGTACCAGGAATGCCAATGGACATGCGGGAATAGATCGCCTTGATGGTTTCATCCCGCTCCTTGTCTGCAGCAGCCAGTGATTGGGTGGCGCGCCAGGTCCAGGGTTTGGTCAGGTCCCGTGGCCAGATGCGGTTCCCCCAGTCGTCTTCCAGTTTTTTCCCGGAGCGGATATTGCCCCGGCCATCATAGCCGTGGCATTCGGAACAGGATTTGCGAAATGCCTCCCTGCCTTTTTCCACCGATTCTCCGGAATATGGGATCTGCCCGGCGAGCGGCTCGACTTCGGTTATTACCCTAAAATCGGTTTTGGTATAGAAACCATCGTCGTCAAAGGCTTCTTCATCCGCATCCTCGGGCGGCCAGGCCATGGTGATATCAAAACCCTTGATTACCGGAATCAGGCTGCGGATCTGCTCATCGGTAAGCAAGGCACGCCCCTTGATTCCCCAGCCGGGCATGGCGGTGCCGGGCAGCCCGACCTTTATGGTGGCGAACAGATCCTCATCCCGTGGCAGCTGGGTGCCCGGAGAACTCTTATACTTGAACAGCGCCAGGCTGAAATCCCGGGGTTTGGGATACATGAACTCCGCCGCCACGCCATCACCGGCGCCGGTCTCGCCATGGCAGACTTCGCAGCGGAGCTTGTACAACTCCTTGCCCATGATGTTTTTGCGGCGGGCCAGCACCTCATCTTTCATGCCGGTTACGATCTTGGAAATCTCGGGGTCCCAGATGCGCGGCACCTGCCCGTTGTAGTCGAAGATGAAGTTGATCACATCCCAGACATCTTTTTCTTCCAGCATTTCATGCCATACCGGCATGGCGGAATTCCAGGGCGTACCCTCCACAGGCAGGCCCGGACCGCCGGTAACGATGCGCCAGAACAGGAAGGCTTCCTGCAACTGGGGAATAATGGTGGGATCCTGGAAATTGATCGGCTGGGGATTGAAGCCATGGGCATAATGTCCCTTGCCATCCAGCAAATCCCCGTGACAATAGAAACAGTTCTTGTAATAGACGTCCCGCCCCGCGATGACGGATTCCTCGTACTTGCTCCAGCCTGCCTCCTTGTCTTTGGCCAATGCATCCAGGATCTCATTGCGCACGGGGTTTTCCAGCGTCGCCAGATCATAGGTCTTGTTGTACACCTTGACCGTGGCGGGGGGCGCGGGATGCACCTGACGCAGCTCCACCGGCGCTTCCAGAGAAGGCCTGACCACACCATAGGCAACATAGGCCACCAGCAAGGGAATAGCGATGAGAAAGAACCAGCGCAGCAAAACCCTGTCATCATTTCGCAGGGTCGCCAGTATGGGCGCCTTGAATTCATTCCATTTCTCGTCATCAAAGGCGAAATACAAAAGAATGCCGATGATGGTAATGATCATGTACTGGATCATCAGGGTTTTCGGCAGCACCGGCGGAAAAGCATTGTCGAAAACCAGCCAGGCCAGTACGGCAGCGATTACGGCCTGCCAGAATGCAGTAATGCGCAAGCCTTTCATCCTTTCTTCTCCGCCAGATAGTTCACGATCATCTCCAACTCACTCACGGTCATCTTGGATGCAAAATCAGAGGGCATGGCGGGCGGAAAACCTTCGGCCACCACCGCGTTTGGATCAACAATGCTTTGCCGCAGCTGCGCCTTGCTCAGGCGCAAGCCGACATCCAGCAAGCTCGGACCTACCAGCGTATCCCTGCTATCCATTGCATGGCAGGAAGCGCATGCATATTTGGTCAATGCCTCTTCCGCTGTCGCCGCCGGGGCCGGGGCCTTTCTCCCCTCATCGCCGGCAACCGCCGAAGCCACTTCCGCCGCTGCTTCCGCCGCAGGCAAGGCCACGGTAACCTCGCCGCCATCTTTCGCCTGCAACCAGGCGATCACGGCATCGACCTCTATCGGCGTGAGCTGTATAGGGGGCTTGTCCACCATGGGCATGGGCGACTCGGTATCATTACTGCCCTTTTTCCCCCAGCCGGCGACAACATATTTGCCAGGATGAAGCAGGGACTCCCGGATATATTCCTCGGCATTCTTCGCATCACCCTGATAACGCTCATCCGCCAAATGCTTGTTGGCCAGCGCCACCATATCCTCTCCTGCAATATCCGGCGCCCGTCCCAGGGGGGCGGGCTGATGGCACAGGGTACAGGTGCCCTTGTTGTGGAAGATCTCTTCTCCCAGGGCAATGAAGCTTTCCATGGTCAGGGAGCCGAGATCCACCTCCTTTTCCACAGGAGCCTCCCCCTTTACCTGAGGAAGCAGATACGTCACCAGGGTAAAGAGCAGGGTCAACCCCAGACTGAATGCCAATGTCTTGAAAAGCACGCTCATGCCTCACCTCCTGCCGCCGCGACGACAGGCTTCGGCTGCTTGCTCCCGCTCAGGCTCGCCACCCAGAACATGAACAGCACACACAGCAGGAACAGCACCGTCACCAGGGTGATCATGTTTCCTGCATAGCCGATGGCGGGAATAAAATTGTCCGGCGAGTTGTCCTTCATCACCGTATACACATGCCAGTGGGTCTTTACCGAAGAACGCACATAACCCATCAAGGCCATGAGCCAGGTAAAGGCGATGGGCAAGGCAAACAATGCATACTGCGCACGGTCCGGAATGCGTCCCCAATGGGACGGCAGCACCTTGGCTTTCTTGAACATCAGGGAATCGATCACCAGTCCGAACACAATGACCACCAGAGTGGTCATTACCTGGGCAACGGAAGAGCCCACCTTGTACACGGTATTGGTGAAGTAGCCATAGTACACGCCGAGGAAAATAATATTCACCACAGCGCCTAGGTATACGGCGATCATCAGCGCATTCCCCATGGGCGCCCAGCTCACCGTGGCCACCTTGTCGGAACGGCGATAGATCTGGAAGGAAAGGAAGGTTGCGATCAACATCAGGTTCACCGCAATATTCTTTGCCGGCATGATGCCCAGCGGGCCAAGAATATGGTGATGACTCCCTCCCAGCAGGGATATTTCGGAAGCGGAAAGTATCAATGTGTGGGGCGTCACCCAGATGAGGAAGCAGACCACCAACACAAAGGCGATAATTTTTATCAGCCCCTTGTAGCGCTCCGAACCATCGGTGCGTGACATCCCCGACCACAGATAGAAATTGCCGGCCAGCAAGATGGTGCCAATGAGCACCGCCTGCACGATAAACAGCCAGGCGAGAATGCCGCCCATGGCGGTAATGCCCATTTGCTGCGAATAGGCATAGATTTCCGCCATCAGCCAGTAACCGGCGAAAGGCAAGGGCAAGAAGGACAGGATGGCGATGAAATTCGAAGTGTAGCCCATCCAGTCATAGTGGGCGCGTTTGACCGGATCCTTGGCGCTGAGGAATTTGAACGCCGCATAGGCGCCGACCACGGCGCCGCCAAAGGCGATATTGGCGATGAAACGATGCAGATTGATGGGATTCCACAACGGCCCCTTCATCACCTCCCAGATATTGCCGACCACCACGCCCGCTTCGTCCACCCCGGACGGCGCCATCATGAACGTCGCCCAGGAATTGGCCATTACCATAATCGTCAGACCCGATGCGTTCAGCAACAACCCCAGGGTGAGATGCACCCATTTCAAATTTCCATAGCGGAGCGCATTCCAGCCGTAGTAATACACATACAGAAAGAAGCTCTCGAAAAAGAACAGGCCCGCATACACCAGCCACTGGGAGCCGAATACATGCATCAAATAGGCCATTAGATCCGGATACAGCAAAAACAAGGCCAGCGCCAGGGATCCGCCAAAGATGGCGGTAATGGAAAAACCCGTGAGGCTGATCTTCATGAACTCATGGGCCATGTCGTCATAGCGATCATCACGAGTGTAGACGCCAACCAGCTCGATCAACAGTACAAACAAGGGCACCGCCAGCACCAAGGCGCCAAAGAACAGGTGCATCTGGGCCAACACCCACACCACAGCCCTGCTGCTGACGCCGATGTTGGGGTAATCCGCGGAACTGAGCCTGGGAGCCGCTCTCGGCTCCGCCTCCTGCTCCTGAATTGCAGCGGTTTCCACATGTACCTCGACCGGCGGCTGGCCCTGCAGGCGAACCTCTCCAATGGGCGCAATGCGCTCCTGGGCGCTGTCCATGCCGGTGCCGGCCCGAGCCACATCCGCCAGGCCGAAAACCAGCAATATCAGCATCGAAAGCAACATCACCGCAAAACGGCCGCCGCCTGTGGGGTGTATGGATTCTGTCTGCTTCATCGTTTTAACCCGCTGGCGTCAAATCCAGGTTCAAGGGCAATCCCTGCATACCCATGACGAGATGATCCAGCCCGTAATAGAACGCCAGCATGATGATGATGGCCACAATCAGCGCCGCCAGCCGGCCTGCAATTCCCAAGTTGTTCTGTTCCATGTTGCCTCCGCTCCCACTCCTAACCGTGATCCACCGTAACGCCGCCGGAATAGATCAGCAGCCAGTAGAAAAAAACCAGCAGCGCAACCAGGGTGCCGTAAAACAGCTTCTTTCCCCAGTTGCCCTGCTCCCCGGATGCCGATGGTGAGGATTTCGCTTCTTCCGGTAATTCGGCCATGCTGAATCTCCTGACAGATAATTGAGAACGACTACGGCTTGCCTCCCATGATGGTTAGCAAAAACCAAGCCAACAACATGACCCGGGTGATAAGCTATTGAAATGCACCGTCGCAAGACAGATAACGGGATTTACGGGCATATCTGCAAGGAACATTTCCTCTGGTTTCTTGAACAAAGCATTCACACCAAAAGCACTGCTGAACGAAATCCTTCAAACTTCACGCACCGCTTTCCCCTCGCTCCCTGTCTCTGGCGGAAGCGATCCCGGAGCCGATGTTGTACATTTTGGCGCATCCGGAATCCGCTGCCGCTCATTATTGAACAATGCGTTCAATGCCTCCTGCGGCATATCGCCCAATCCCCTCATGAACAAGCATATTTTTTGCCTCCCTGGTGGCATGAAAACTGCATGACCTTCCACTCAAACCCGTCACAGGAATTTCAGACAGCGCCATGACAACATACAGAGAAACCGTGGATACCTTGTGCCAGCTCGTTCAAACCGGCGACGAAGCAGATCGCTGCTATGCGGCCCGCACCCTGGGCCTGCTGCGAGACACGGCATCCATCGAAACCCTGATCGAACACCTCCGGGATGAGGATCTGGACGTTGCCATCGACGCCGCAGAAGCACTGGGAAATATCGGCTCGGCGGAAGCCGTGCCCGCGTTGATCGAGTCCCTGGAGAACGACCCCAGCGGCGAAGTATGCACCATGGTGGCCGTTGCCCTGGGCAAGATCGGCAGCACTGAGGCCATCGATCCTTTGCTGAAAATCTGCCTGGAGCGCCCACAGGACATGGAATGGAACGATGACTGGGATACCTGGTGGGATGTGCAGAAGGCCGCCGTCCACGCGCTGGGAAAGCTGGGGGCGGAAACCGCCGTGGACAGTTTGGCGGCCCTCATCGATGATGAATGCCAGCAAGACATGGAGCCGGATATTCTCAATGCGCTGATCCGCATGGGTGGCAGCGGCGAAGCCAAGGTCATCAAACGGCTGCAAAACCCGGACAGCGCTTCCATCCATCGCCGCAGGGCGGCTCATGCGCTGGCGCGGTCATCTTCCGTCGAGGCCACCAAGGCATTGGGGCGCGCACTGACCGATCCCGCCGCGGATGTACGCGCAGAAGCCGCCTTGTCCCTTGCATCGCAGAACGCCGTTTCCTATTTAAGCGCCCTGACCTTGCTGTTGCGCGATCCGGACAACCAGGTACGCCAGGCCGCGCTCAAAGCCGTGACCCGGCTGGCGCAGAACAGCGACAATGCACCCAATGTGGAAGAAGCCTTCCAGGGCATGCTGGCCGACCCCGACCCGGAGGTGCGCGCCATCCTGTATTCCATGCTGCTGCCCGTCGTTCCCGACAATCCGTTATCGGAAGAAAATTTCCAGCGGGTGCTCGAGCGCATCTCCGACCCGTCCGCCGAAGCGGCCGCCGCCGCCTGCGCCCTGCTCGGCGCCAACAGAAACACGGCGGCCATTTCACCCCTGCTGGAAATCGTCAGCGACAGCAGCGCCCACCCCATGGTGCGAAAAGAGGCTGCTACCGCCATCGGCAGCCTGGGACGCATCGACGTAGACGTACTCAGCACCCTGGAGAACACCATCACGGACGAGCAGCAGGTAGTGCGCCTGGCGGCCCTGGAGGCCTTGATGGAACTGGAAAAAACCGGCCTGATCACACCACCGGACGACGAAGAAGCACCACTGCCACGCCCCCTGGATCTAATCATGGGCGCGTTGAACGGAGAAATCACCATTCCGCAGCCGCCGCCTCCCGCCCCGGTAGAAGTGACCCTGGATACCGGTATCGACAAGGGAGAAGCGCCACAGGCCGATAGTGAAAACCCGCCCGAAGAAACCGATACAATCGCAGAGACCGCAGAATCCGATCTCGATCTTCCGCAAACACCCGCACAAATCGTTGCCGAAGGCGAGGTGGCGCCCGCCATGTCCACCCTGGACGCCATTCACATGGCGAATGTGGAAACCATGCTGGCCACGCCGCACGCCCCGGAAGAGATGGCCGATGAAACCACCATGGAATACCTGGAAATCGTGGCGCACAACAAGGAACTCATGCGGCGCATGCGCTCCAATCGGAGAATCGACGCCCAGCAGGACATACGCCGCCTGGCGGCGCATGTCCTGGCGGAAACCAACGAAGAGGAAGCCCTGAAAACCCTGACACAGGCGCTAAACGACGACGCCGCCCCCGTGCGCCGGGAGGCGGCGGACTCCATCGGCCTCATGGCCAAACGCAATCCGCAGCTTGCCGGCCTCACCGACGCCGTTGGCACCCTGATTACCCAACTGGCCATTGGCGACCTGGATCAAAAAATCACCAGCGCCAGGGCATTGAGCTACATTGGCCACCGCGCAGCCCTGGTTCCTCTGCTGGAGGCGCTCAAGGCCCCGGAGTTCACCTTGCGCACCCAGGCCATCGACGCCCTGGCGCGCCTCTCCCTCAACAGCCGGGATCCCGCTGAAGCAGATCACATGGTCGTACGCGATGTGCCGCCGTTGAGCGTCGCCCGCCGGCTCATGGAATGCCTGGAGGACAATGAAATGGCGGTTCGTGTCGCTGCCGCCAGAGGGCTGGCAAGAATACTCAAACCCTTGCGGGAAGAATCCTTTACCCGCAAGGCGGTCGAAAAAATTGTCGATGGCGTTACCATCGGCACGGGAGAAGAAGCCAGGCTGATTGGCCGCGCACTGCGCGAATTCGACACCGATCTTGCGAACAGCATATTGCTGGCAAACCTCAAACAGGCCGACGACAGCGTCAAGCGCAGCGTATACATTGAAATGATAGAAGAATTGCTGACTGTACAAGATCACTCTGAGCAGGCAGCCTGAAACCATACTCGGGAGACAGCACCATGAAAAAAGCATTCATCACCCTCAGCATCGCCGGCATATGCGCCCTGCCTCTGGCGGCCCAATCAGCCTACAAGGAGATCAGCGTCTCCAACGGCGGCACCATTACCGGCAGCGTGAAATTCGCGGGCAAGGATCAGCCGCCAAAGACCTATACCATCTCCAAGGACAATGACGTATGCGGCACCGGGGTGCGTAAAATCGATTTTGTACGGGTGGAAAACGGACACCTGCTGGATACTGTGGTCTACCTGGAGAAAGTCAAGGAGGGCAAGCCCTTCCCGGCCGATGTGGGCGACGCCACCATTGATCAGAAGGGCTGTGAGTTCAAGCCCTTCCTGCAGGTCATGAAGAACAAGGCCACTCTCGCCGCGGTAAATGACGATCCCATTCTGCATAACATTCACACCTACGAGTTGATTCGCGGTGACGCCAAAGGCCCGAAAAAGACCCTCACCAACGTCAGCCAGCCCAAACCCGGCGTGGTGAAATCCACCATCAAGGTCAGAAAAGGCCCCGCCATGAAAGTGGAGTGCGACGCCCACGACTTCATGCACGGATTCGTCTTCATCGCCAAGAACCCGTACTTTGCAAGAGTGGCGGATGATGGCAGTTTCACCATCGAGGACGTTCCTCCCGGCAAATACACGATCAAGGCCTGGCATGGCATGCTGAAAAACCAGAAGGCAAAAGTGACCGTGGACGCCGGCGGTACGGCAACCGTTGACTTCACTTTCAAGTAAGCCGGCATGAAATCCGCAACAGTGGCTGCAAAACACAAATGGCGGCCCAGCCTCATGGACATCATGGCAATTGTCGCCGCCATCATCAACCTGGTGGTGATCGGCTACATCATCGGCTACTGGTTGCTGCATTGATATCCGCACACCGTCAACCTGATGTTGATGGCGTGCGGACAAGACACATACCATCCCCCAGCCGTGAATCGTCCGATGCGCCAGTCACGGCTGACTCTCTATTCCGCAGGCCCATGCATGAATGCGCAAGCACAAGACAGACCCGAAACGGCCCCTGAACTTCCCGGCTACTCCTCCGTCCTGCTGGCGGTTGATTCCTCGGATCACGCCAACCGGGGGATCCTGGAAGCCATCGCCCTGGCAGGGCATTATCAAGCGCGACTCACGGCGACTCATGTATACGCCGCGAAGCTCCATGACGCGCGCTTCCGCCAAATGGAAGGCGGGTTGCCGGAACAATTCCGTGAAGAACAGGAGCTGGAACGGCAGCGGGACGTGCATGACGATCTCATCAGCCGGGGACTGTCCATCATCACCGACTCCTATCTGGATCAGGTGGAAACAGCCGCCGCGGACAAGCTCCAGGTGCAACGTCGCTCCCTGGAAGGGAAAAACTACCGCGAACTGGCAAATGAGGCCAACAGTGGCAACTACGACCTGCTGGTCATGGGATCCCTTGGCCTGGGCGCCGTCAAGGGCAGCCGCCTGGGCACGGTCTGCCAGCGCGTATCCCGGCGCAGCGCCATTGACACCCTCATCATCAAAGACCCCGACCGCCGGCTTGATGAAGGCCCCATCGTAGTCGGCGTGGATGGTTCGGCAAAGTCCTACGGCGGCCTGCTCACCGCTTTGAGCCTGGCGAGGATCTGGAATGCGCAAATCAAGGTGGTATCCGCTTTCGACCCCTATTATCACTACGTCGCCTTCAACCGCATCGCCGGAGTATTGTCCGAAGAGGCCGGCAAGGTATTCAAGTTCCAGGAGCAGGAAAAGCTCCACGAGGAAATCATCGACTCCGGCCTGGCGAAGATCTACCAGGGACATTTGTCCGTGGCGCAGTCCATTGCCGCAGATCATGGCATGGAAGTGGAGACGGTACTGCTGGACGGCAAACCCCATGAGGTCATCAACCGCTATCTGCAGGAAACCAGGCCATCCCTGCTCCTACTTGGAACCACCGGCATCCACGCCGATCCGGAACTGGACATTGGCGGCAATACGGAATACCTGCTCAACGACGCTCCCTGCGCCGTGCTGCTCAGCCAGCGGGAATACCAGCCCCAGGTGGACAGACTGGCCTCTGTGAGCACATCCTGGAGCCGCGAAGCCGAAGCCCGCATGGAACGGGTGCCTTCCTTTGTACGCAGCATGGCGCGCATGGCCATCCTGCGCTATGCCCAAGAGAAAGGCCACACCGTCATTACCGCAAGCATCGTCGAGGAAGCCACGGCGCAACTCATGCCCGGCCATGCCGAGCAAGCCATGGGCGAAATCGTGGAAGCCTATGACCGGGGCGACCTCAAACGCAAGCCGGAAACCAGAGTGATGCGCTGGAGCGAAGCGGCCACCGCCCTGCTACTCACCGTCAAGGATCTGAGCTTGCGCGGCAACCTGAGCATGCGGGCGGAAAAGAAGGCCCGCACCGCAGGCAGCCAAACTGTCGAGGCTGAACACATACAGGCCTTTCTCGACAAAAGCATTCCCACCGCCCCCTTTGCGCCAGGAACGGAAGCCGCCCTGCCCGGCAAGCGGAACGCTACCGACCTTCAGACCGGGAAGAAAGAGGCCGCCCTGCAATGGCAGGCCGCAGCCCTTGCCCGGCTCATGCGCGTTCCGGAAGGATTCATGCGCGACAGTTCCCGGCAACGCATCGAAAACTACGCAAGAAAACGGGGGCTGACAGAAATCAGTCTGAAAACCACAGAAGCAGGCCTGACCGAAGCACGCAAGGCCATGGAAGCACAGATGACCACTGCTTCCGCCACGGAAAAACCTGCGCCATCCGACGAGGAAGCCCGCTGCCCTTTTTCCGCAATGAAAAGCATCGCAGCAGATTCAAAACCTGCATCCACCGCAGAAATCCAATGGGATAAAGAAGCGGAAGCCCTGCTGAATGGCATACCGTCCGGTTTTTGCCGGGACATGACCCGCAAGGCGGCCCAGGCAATCGCCGCCCGGAACGACATGAGCATCATCAAACCCGCATTCGTACAGCAGGTATTGCAAACTTTTCAATCCGGTTCAGAGCAACATAGGGAAACCATGCCTTGGGAAACCGCCGCCAGGGAACGCATCGACAAAGCACCGGATATGGTGCGCGGCATGCTGATCAAGGAAATCGAAGCCTGGAGCCGGCAGGAGGGCCTGCAACAGGTGAGCGAAGAAGCCGTAAATGCAGTAAAAGCCATCTGGAGGGAACACGGCGCCTTCCACCTCACGCCAAGCAATCCCCGCAATGGATAAGGATCTGTTTCTCATCGCCATCAACCTGACGCGCCGCTGCAACCTGGCTTGCGCCCACTGCTACATGGACGCCGAAACCCGGGACGCCGGGGGTGACGAGGAACTCAGCACCGCGGAAGTCAAAAACCTGCTGGATGAAATTGCATCCCGCAGCAGTGAAACCATGGTGGTGCTCACCGGCGGCGAACCCCTGCTGCGACGGGATCTGGAAACCCTGGTCGCCCACGGCAGTCAATTGGGGCTTTCCATCGTGGTGGGCACCAACGGCGTACTGCTCAGCGAAGCCCGGGTACGAACCCTGAAAGCCGCTGGCGCGCTGGGGGTGGGCATCAGCCTGGATTCCCTGGATCCCGAAAGCCACGACAGTTTTCGCGGCTGCCCCGGAAGCTGGGAAAAAACCCTGGCGGGCATGGATCA
>JAMOMB010000133.1 GCA_027068795.1 Sedimenticola sp.
GATGAGATAGTCACTTTTGATCATGTCGCGAATGATTTCATCATCCACCAGATCCACCTTCATCAGCTCATGGGAGGTGCGGAAGCCGTCAAAGAAATGCACGAAAGGCAAATGCCCACGCAGGGTCGCCGCCTGGGATATCAGCGCCATATCCATGGCTTCCTGCACCGACCCGGAAGCAAGCATGGCGAAGCCGGTGGAGCGGGTCGCCATAACATCGCTGTGATCGCCAAAAATGGAAAGCGCCTGCGCCGCCAGGGAGCGCGCCGCTACATGAATGACCACGGGAGACAGCTCGCCGGCAATCTTGTACATATTGGGAATCATCAGCAACAATCCCTGGGAGGCGGTAAAGGTGGTAGTCAACGCCCCTGCCTGCACCGCACCATGCACCGTACCGGAAGCACCGCCTTCACTTTGCATTTCGATGATTTCCGGAACCCCTCCCCAGATATTCTTCTTTCCCTGGGCCGACCATTCATCGGAAAACTCCCCCATGGGGGACGCAGGAGTGATGGGATAGATGGCAATGACTTCGTTGGTCTTGTGCGCGATATGCGCTACAGCCTCATTACCATCCACGATGGTCTTTTTTGTTATCATCAAATCAAACCCCGATATCTATGCACAAGCCGTCATTTTGTACTATCGGACCGTTGCAGACCAAACTGTTTTGCGGTGTTACAGGTTAAAACGCCCCATACTTTGACAGGAATCAAGATGCAGACATCCATCTCCCAAAGCGGCCAGTGGTTGGTGACCGCGCTGGAAATCATGTCAGGCCTGTTTATTTTGCTGCTCGGGCTACTGGCGCTGTGGGTAATGATCATTTTCGTCGCCGATATCAGTCAGACACGCCACGCCATTCGCCGCAATTATCCGGTGATCGGACGTTTCCGCTACCTGTTCGAAAAACTGGGCGGCTTTTTCCGCCAGTATTTTTTTGCCATGGACCGGGAAGAGCTGCCATTCAATCGCGCCCAGCGCACCTGGGTGTATCGCGCCGCCAAGGATTTGAACAATACCGTGGCCTTCGGCTCCACCCGGGATATCCGCACACCCGGCAGCGTACTGTTCGTCAACTGCCCCTACCCCACCCTGGGGGAAAATGCAGCTCCATCGACTCCGGTTACCATCGGCAAGGACTCCCGCTCACCCTATGCCGCGCCTTCCTTCTTCAATATTTCCGGCATGAGCTATGGCGCAATCTCCAAACCCGCCATCCAGGCCCTTGCCCAGGGAGCAAAGAAAGCCGGCATCTGGATGAACACCGGGGAAGGCGGCCTTACTCCCTGGCATCTGCAAGGCGGCTGTGATCTGGTGTTCCAGATCGGCACGGCGAAATACGGGGTAAGGGATGCAAATGGCGCTCTGGATGACCACAAACTGGCAAGCATAGCCGCCCATGAGCAGGTGCGCATGTTCGAACTCAAACTCAGCCAGGGAGCAAAACCGGGAAAAGGCGGTATTGTTCCCGCCGACAAGGTAACCCGGGAAATTGCGGAAATTCGCGGCATCAAGGAGGGCTGCGCTTCCATCAGCCCCAATCGTCACCCGGATATCAGCAACGATGACGACCTGCTGAACATGCTGGCCCATATCCGCGAGGTTACCGGCAAGCCCGTGGGCTTCAAAACCGTCATCGGAGACACACAATGGCTGGATGAGCTGTTCTCCCTGATCAGGGAAAAAGGCAGGGACTATGCGCCAGATTTTATCACCCTGGATGGCGCAGAAGGCGGCACCGGCGCTTCTCCCATGCCCCTCATCGACGCCGTGGGGCTGCCCTTGAAGGAAAGCCTGCCCCTGCTGGTGGACAAGCTCAATGAATACGGGTTACGGGAGCGCATCAAGGTCATCGCTTCCGGCAAGCTGGTGAACCCGTCGGATATCACCTGGGCATTGTGCGTAGGCGCAGACTTTATCGTATCCGCGAGAGGATTCATGTTTACCCTGGGCTGCATCCAGGCGCTGCAGTGCAACGAAAACACCTGCCCCACCGGCATCGCCACTCACGACAAAAAGCTGCAGCGGGGACTGGATCCGGAACTGAAAGCCAACCGGGTGGCGAATTATGTACGCAACATGACCTACGAGGTGGGCATGATCGCCCATGCCTGCGGTCTTTCCTCACCCCGAGGGTTTCAGCGCCATCATGCCCGCGTAGTCCAGGACAACGGCCTGTCCATTCCTCTGAGCGAGATTTTTCCGCCGGTAAAACATCATGTCTAGCGGCGCTGCTGCCGCAGATAATTGGAGCGGCTGCGGGGCGAGGGGCGGGCGTCGGGAAATACCAGGGGCGCCAGTTCCTCCAGGGCGCGCTGGTATACCTTGCGCTTGAAGTAGATGACCTCCTTGACCGGATGCCAGTACTTTACCCAACACCAGTCGTCGAATTCCGGCTTCTCGGAGCGATCCAGGCAAAAACCGCTTTCATCACAGGTCACCTGCAGCAGAAACCAGCGCTGCTTCTGCCCGATACACAGGGGTTGCGCATGGCGACGGATGAATTTCTTCGGCAAACGATAGCGCAACCAGCGTTTGGTACTGCCCAGCACCTTGACATGCTGGGGCTTGAGGCCAACCTCCTCTTCCAGCTCGCGGTACATGGCCTCTTCCGGCGATTCGCCTTCCTGAATGCCCCCCTGGGGGAACTGCCATGCATCCTGACCGATACGGCGACCCCAGAACAATCGGTTCTTGTCGTTGATCAGTATGATGCCCACATTGGGCCTGAATCCATCCCTGTCTATCACGGGATTGTTCTCATTCTTAATCTTTCATTGCCTGCATTTTTCCACAACCTGCCCGAAGTCCGCAAGCACATTAGGGCAAAGGGCATGGAATCGCCAAGCAGCCCCCACCCCTTTCCCCGTTACGCCAAAGCAACGACACAGCGGGCGCAACTGAACTTTGAAAACAGTTTCCGGTATAGTTCACCCCCAGTTATCCTGTTTTCCACAACACACCATGGCTTTGGCGCTATTTGATCTGGACAATACTTTGCTGGCGGGCGATTCCGACTATCTCTGGGGGCAGTTTCTGGGGGAAAAGGGGTTGGTGGATCCGGTTTTCTACAGCGCGGAAAATGAACGTTTCTACCAAGAATACAAGGAGGGAAAACTGGATATTTTCGAATTTCTGGAATTCTCCCTCAAACCCCTTGCCGCGCATTCCATGGGCGTACTGCAGGGCCTGCACCGGCAATTCATGAAGGAAAAGATCCAACCCATCATTTCCGAGGATGCCCAGGCGCTGGTGAATCGGCACCGCAAACGCGGCGATGAGCTTGCCATCATTACCGCCACCAATTCCTTTGTAACCGCCCCCATCGCCCGGCAGTTCGGCATTCCGAACCTCATCGCCACAGAGCCGGAGATCCACGACAACCGTTACACCGGCAAGGTATCCGGTACGCCCTGCTTCCGGGAAGGAAAGGTAAAAAGGCTGCGGGACTGGCTGAAAAAACGGAAGCTGCGCCTGGACAACGCCTGGTTTTACAGTGACTCGCACAACGACCTGCCCCTGCTGGAGCAGGTAACCCACCCTGTTGCCGTGGATCCAGACGCCACCCTCGCCACCCTCGCCAGGGAAAAAGGCTGGCCGGTGCTTTATCTCCACCATGCCCCGCCATCCGCTTAGACAATCCCTGCCCCTGCTTTTTCTGCTGATGCTGCTTGCCGTGGGCAGCCTGGGAGTTTCCCTGATGATCGGCAGCATATCCATCCCCGCAGCAGATCTGTGGCGGCTGCTCTGGCACGACGACGGCAGCGTACAATATCGTATCATTCACGAACTGCGCCTGCCCCGAACCCTGTCCGCATTCGGCGTGGGCGGCGTTCTGGCCCTGGCCGGCGTCCTGATGCAGGCGCTGCTGCGCAATCCCCTGGCGGACCCGTATATTCTGGGAGTATCTGGCGGGGCCGCCGTCGCCGTACTTGGAGCCATGCTCGTTGGTCTGCCCCTGGCCTGGCACGCCCCCATGGCATTCGCCGGCGCTGTGGCCAGTATTGCACTGCTGTTTACCCTGGCGCACCACGGCAACTGGAATACCTCCCGGCTGCTGTTGACAGGCGTGGTGCTGGCTGCAGGCTGGTCGGCGCTAATCAGTTTTGTGCTCAGTCTCAGTCCGCCAATGCAGTTACCGGGCATGCTGTTCTGGCTCATGGGAGATCTTGGCGACGCCTTGGCGCCTACCCTGCCTCTGGCAATTCTCCTCATTGGACTGCTCGTCTCCCTGTGGCTGTCTCCCGCCCTGAATCTGGCATTGCTGGGATCGGAGCGAGCGGCTGCACTGGGCGTACAAATCCGCCATCTGCACATCTTCATTTATGTGCTTGCATCCCTGCTCACCGCAGCAGCCGTGAGCATTGCCGGCGCTATCGGCTTCATTGGTCTCATCGCCCCGCATATGCTGCGCCTGCTGGCGGGCAGCGACCATCGTATCCTGGTGCCCGGCGCCGTCCTCATCGGCGCCAGCCTGCTGGTGCTGGCCGATACCGCGGCCCGCACCCTGATTGCCCCCATGCAACTGCCGGTGGGTGTGTTGACGGCGCTGTTCGGCGTACCCGTCTTCCTGTTACTGCTGCACAAAAGCTACGGGGAACAGAAATGAGCCGGGAACTCCTGCAAGTGGAAGATCTTGCACTGTCCATTGGCGACACCTGTATTACCCGGCGCCTGGATCTGCGCATCGAGGAAGGAAGCTGCTGGGGAATACTCGGCCCCAACGGTGCGGGAAAAACCACCTTGCTGCACACCCTGGCGGGACTGCATCCGGCCGACGCTGGCCATATCCGTTATGAGGGCAAGAAACTGAGCGCCTATTCGCCCAAAGCCCTGGCCAAAGTGCGAGGAGTGCTTTTTCAGACAGAACCGGGCGGATTCCCCGGCACCCTGTTTGAAACCGTGCTTGCAGGCCGACACCCCCATCTGGGAAACCTGGGCTGGGAAAGTCCCGCAGACCTGCAACTGGCCGCCCGGATGATCGAGTTGACCGGACTGAAAGGCCTGGAAAACAGAAACACGCAAACCCTGTCCGGCGGGGAACGCCAGCGTATGGAAATCGCCACCTTGCTGACGCAGCAGCCACGCATGGCGCTGCTGGACGAACCCAGCAACCATCTGGATCCGGGCCAACAGATCATCATGCTGCAGCTGCTGCGGAAACATTTCTCCACCACGGGCCGCGCCCTGCTGATGGTGCTGCATGATTGCAATCTTGCCATGAGATTCTGTGATCATTTACTATTGCTCAAGGGTGACGGTCGGTACCTTGCGGGACCAACACAAAAACTCGCCACCACCGGGAATCTGTCCTGGCTATATCAGCACCCGGTATCGCTGCAGCAAGTTGACGGGAACACTTGCTTGTATTTCCAGTAGACCGAAAGATAAAGGAGTACACATGACCCATTTCATACCGAAAATCGCCATCGCTGCGGTGGCAGTGCTCGCATTGGGCGCTTGTAAGGACGACTACTATTACAACGGCGGTGGCGGATACGATGGCGGCTACGGCGGCGGCTATTACCCGCCGGTATATGACTATGACGCTCCCAGGGCCGAGTTGGTGAACAACTGCAAGAGCAAGGTCAGGGAAAAGGTCAGGAACCGCATCGGCCATGGTGCGAAAATCTCCTGGGGAAGCACCGATATCTACAACAGCTCCCGCCGCGAGGCCACCATCAACGGCCGGGGCACCGCCCGCAACAAGGGGCGCAAACACAAGCTGCACTATACCTGCATCATGAACCGGCGTGACGCCTATGTGCGCAGCGCCCGCGTCGAACTGGACAACGACGGCTACGGCGCAGGCGGCGGCAACTGGAACCAGAAAGCCATCCGTGCCTGCAAGGAGCGCATTCGCCATCAGGCAAAACGCAATATTCGCCAGCAATTCAGCCTGGACTTCACCAAGCAGAACATCACCACACCGGCGGAGCGCAGACGCCATGTCAGCGGCCGGGCCCTGGTTAAGGGAAGGAACGGCAGCGGGAAAATCGCCTATGACTGCAAGATGCAGGTCAATCCCTTGCGCATAGACAGCGCAGGCTATCGCTGGGTCAAACCACTTCCTGCCGCCGGTGGCAATGGCGGCAGCAACATGGAAGCAAAACGCATCTGCCAGGCCAGCTTGAAAACCCGGCTGCGTACATTCGGCTACAAAAAGATCAAGTTCCCTTCAACATCCGTTCGCAACCTTTCCGGTAACAAGAAGCAGGTACATATCCAGGTAAAAGCCAGAATGGATGGGGGAAAAATCACCGAGCGCTGGGAATGCCGCGTAAATCCCAACAATGGCAGGATACTGAAGATGCAGAAGATCTGGAACTGAACACCCGCCGGGCGCTCGAGAATGGGCGCCCGGCGGGCATCCTTTCCCTCATACGCTAACGAACAAAGGCTTCTCCAGCACGATCACTTGCTTTCGGCGAACGCTTCCGAACCAGCCAGACAGCGCCCGCTCCCGGCCAGCTGCTGACGCACATGCTCCGCAAAACCGGCGCCGGCCTCTTCATAGATATTGAAGGTTGCATCCACCCCGGCCTTTTCCAGCGCCAAACGATCATCTTCATAGCGGGTTACCGCCGCAATCAAACCTTCGTAGCCGACATGTTTCAACAACATGACCGCCTGGTGCATATCCTTTAGCGTCGGCATGGCCAGCATCACCAGACGCAGGTTCTGCGTGTCCACGCCCTGCCAGAAATCCAGATCCTTGGCGTCTCCCAAAATCGCCTTGTGGCCTTTTTCCTGATGCCAGTGAATGGCGTTCTGATTGGCGTCAACACCAATCACCTTGTCCCCGAACACCTCCCGCATGGTTTCATAGGCGCCTGTGCCCACGCGTCCCATGCCGACGACCAGGATCTCCGCGCCACCCAGATCCGGGGGAATATCCACCGGCAGGCGCGTTTTCGACTGGAAACGGTGCAGCATAGGCTCCATCCTTGTATACAGGTCATGCACATGGGCATTGACCACGGCAGCAATCATGAAACTGAAAGTCAGGGACAGGGCAAGGATGACCAGCCACTGCTGATCCAACCAGCCCGCGGTGGCGGCCATGGCGGCGACGATGAGCCCGAACTCGCTATAACTGGAAAGCTCCATGGTGCTGAGGAAAGAGGTTCTGGCCCGCAAGCGAAAGCGCGTCATGACCAAAAACCACAGTATGGACTTGAGGGGCAGAATCAACAACGCCAATACTGCCGCAAACACCACATCCGAAACCCCGGGCAAGGTTGCGATGCCGATTTGCAGGAAAAACCCCAGCAGAAACAAATCCTTGAAATGCAGCAAAGAACGCGCCAGCTCATTGGATTTTGGCAGTCCGCCCAGCAAAGCGCCGAAAACCAGCGCCCCGAGTCCATCTTTCATGCCGGTCAGACTGAACAGCTCCCCCCCGCCCATGGCCATTACCAGGCCAAACAGCACCAGCAGCTCGCCGTGGCCCGCATGCTCCAGGACTTTATTCAGCAGCGGCCGCAGCAATGGAAGAAACAGCAGTCCCAGGGCCCAGATACTGGGCATTTTCCCCGTAGCCAACGCCAGAAAAGCCACGGCGATAATATCCTGAATCACCAGAATACCTATGCTCACCTGGCCATGACGGGTTTTCATCTCGCCCCGTTCTTCCAAAATCTTTACCGCAAACACGGTGCTGCTGAAACTCAGGGCAAATGCCACCAGCGCCGCCGACTTCCATTCCAGATGGCCGAACCAGGCCAGGCCGCCAGCCCCGGCCAGCATCAGGAACCCACTGACAAACAGTACGGTCAGCAGCATATGGATACAGGTGGAACCCCAGATCTCCGGCACCAGCAAGCTGCGCAGACGCAACTTCAGGCCAATGGTGAACAGCAGCAGGAGCACTCCGATATCTGCTGCTTCCTGCAGCACTTCACCGCCCTGTACGCCCAGGGCGTGCAAAACAAACCCCGCCAGCAAAAAACCCACCAGGGGCGGCAAATACACCTGCCGGGCAGCCAACCCGAATAGCAGCGCGATCAATAACCAGAGTGGATCCAAAATACAGTTCCTGTTGTCAAGTCAAAGAGAGCCGCCGTTGTTGGCCCGGCGATGAAGTGCCATACTACCAAATGTGACAAGAATTCTGTTCTCGAGCTGAATGGAGGTAAGCAAAATGAAACCCCTGAAAAGCATTTCACTGGCCGCAATACTTGCTGGCGGCCTGTTCATGGCCGGATCTGCGAACGCCTGGTTCGGCGGATGGGGACCGTGGGACTGGTTTGATGATGACGACTGGTATGACTATCCACCGCCCTGGTATTATGGCGCGCCCTATGGCTACGGATACCCTCCCCCCTATGGCTATGGCGCTCCTTATTATGGGTATGGAGCACCTTATGGATATGGTGGTTATCCCTATGGCGGTTACGGATATGGCTATCCTTATGGCCCGCCCACTCCGCCGGTTCCGCCCGTTGCGCCCCAGGCTCCGCAACCTGCGCCCGATGCGGGCAGTTCCAGCAAATAACCTCTTTGGAAAGCCGGCGCACCATACTGCGCCGGCTTTTCCGTCTCGACACCACAGCCGCTTCGCGCAATA
>JAMOMB010000134.1 GCA_027068795.1 Sedimenticola sp.
GTACCGGCTGCTGTTTTCGCCGTGGGTCGGCAATTCCTGCCGCTATCAGCCCACCTGTAGCGCCTATGCAATGGAGGCGCTGGAAAAACACGGCGCGATCAAAGGCAGCTGGATGGCCGCCAAACGCATTGGCCGCTGCAACCCTTGGGGCGGCTGCGGCTATGATCCGGTCGAGGGCACCGATTGCGACCACGACCATAACAGGAAAATCTGATGGAAAGCTATACGATTGCTATGGCCGTTAAAGCCTATGGATTCCCCCGTGCACCCGAAGATGACCGACTTGTAAATGACTTTATGTCGGGCTTTGCATTGGCTGACTATATGAAAACCCGACTTTCAAAGCTTGAGTATACAACCTTCGACTTAATCCCCGAAGATTTTGGCTGGTGGCTGGATGTCATCCAGCCCGAGACGAGCTTCAGAGCTTCGGTTATATTCTCGTCATTCGCCGAGGATGAAAACGACCGGCATATGGTTCCCGAAATGCGGGTCGGCATCGAGCCAAGCAAGCCATTTCGGCGGAAATGGCTTTTCCTGAAAGAAGACATTTCCAGCCAAACTCAGCGCTTCAGCGCGGATGTTTTCGGTATTTTGCACACCATAGAAGGTATCGAAATCAGCGATACAGAAAACTGTTCATATAGCTGCAATGATCGAACCACATGACCGACATATCTAACGACATCCACCCGCTGTTCCACGGCGCCCCCTCGACCACCGAGTTCAAGAAACTGCGCAAACGCATCGTGCGTTATACCCGCGAGGCGATCGAACAATACGGCATGATTGAGCGCGGCGCGCGCTGGCTGGTCTGCCTGTCCGGCGGCAAGGACAGCTATACCCTGCTGGCTGTTCTGTACGAGTTGAAATGGCGCGGCCTGCTGCCCGTTGAACTGGTCGCCTGCAATCTGGATCAGGGCCAGCCGAATTTTCCCGCGACCGTTATCCCCGAGTTTCTGGAACGCATGCAGGTCCCCCACCGGATCGAATACGAGGACACCTATTCCATCGTCACCGACAAGATCCCCGAGGGGCGCACATTCTGTTCGCTGTGTTCGCGTCTGCGCCGGGGCAACCTCTATCGTATCGCCCGTGAAGAAGGCTGTTCCGCCATCGTGTTGGGGCACCACCGCGATGACATTCTGGAAACCTTTTTCATGAACCTGTTTCACGGCGGGCGGCTGGCCACCATGCCGCCAAAACTGCTGAACGAGGAAGGCGATCTGTTCGTCTATCGCCCCCTTGCCCATGTGGCCGAGGCCGATTGCGAGAAGTTTGCCAAGGCCATGAACTACCCGATCATCCCCTGCGATCTGTGCGGCTCGCAAGACGGGTTGCAACGCCAACAGGTCAAGGCGATTCTGGATGGCTGGGAAAAGAACGCGCCGGGTCGGCGGCAGGTGATGTTCCGCGCCCTGATGAACGCACGGCCCAGTCATTTGCTTGACCCGAAGCTATTTGATTTTGCTGGATTAATGCGTGATCCAAAGGCAGATACAGACAATTCTAACCAAATTCCCGTGCTGCGTTAATACTCCGATAGGCTTCGCGAATTAGCGTCCTGCTGAACCCTGTGTGGCAATGGCCATGCACTGCAAAAGGATGCCCCGCAATGCCGCCACTGGCCGGATTTTCCAATATTCTGTCCCGCCGGACCATCCTGAATATATTTAATGGGCCACAGGCATTGGCCTTTCTTCCGGCCCTGACTTTGGCCAGCTTCTGGATTGGTGGCGAAGGGGCGTTGCTGGGCCTTGCCCTGTTGTTGCCAGCCGTGGTCGCGCTGACCGGACAAAAGGAACTTGCAAGCGGCGCGCATCCCCCGGCGGAAACCAACGGATTGGGGCAACGGGCGCGGCTGGAAAAGGCG
>JAMOMB010000135.1 GCA_027068795.1 Sedimenticola sp.
TCTGGGCATGGAAGCGATCCACGAATTTGAAGTGGAAGACATGCCGGTGCTGGTAGCGGTAGACAGCAACGGGGAGTCCGTCCACCAGAGCGGTCCCGCCGAATGGCGCATCAGGATTTCAGAAATGGGGGGAACAGGCTAGCCTGGATATTTTCGCCAGGAGTCTGATGGTTGCGCCGAGATTGTCGTTCAGGGACGGATTCCCGTTTGAATCAACAGCCCAAGCTATTGATGACTGGGTGAAATATCCGGGCGAGGGCCTGTTGTTCGTAACCGGGCAACCAGAAGCCGCCCGCGGCCTCCCGGGTATCAGTCCGCCGGGCTGGCCGCGGGCGTTCCACGACAGATTTACGATTAAGACGGTGGCAAAATCATTTCTCTCTCCCGGGATCCGATCCCAAAAAGTTGTCGACTAAGCCGATAGTACCATCATTTTTCTTCTGCGGGAGTTTTCGCGGAAGAAATGGACAACGCATGCAGCTCATCCGAAGCAATCTGCTCCTGCACCGTCGCCATTACCAGGCGATGCCGCTGGATAAGGCTTTTTCCTTCGAACGCGGCACTCACGATGGCGGCTTCAAAATGGCGGCCATCTCCCGTCACGGTTACCCGCGCATCCGGGATACCCGCCTTGATCAGCTCTTCGATTTTACTGGTTTCCACATTACAGCTCCCGCGTAGCCAGGAATTTTACCTCCGGCCAGCGCTCTTCAGTCAGATTGAGATTCACCCTGGTGGGGGCGAGATAGACCAGTTGGTCATCCCCATCCAGGGCCAGATTGTCATGCGCCTTGGCGCGAAAGCGCTTCATTACCGCTTCATCATCGCACTGCACCCAGCGTGCGGTATAGACATTGATGGGTTCGACGATGGCTTCCACGCCATATTCGGATTTGAGCCGCGCCGCCGCCACTTCGAACTGCAACACCCCCACAGCGCCGAGAATCATGTCATTGTTGCGCAGGGGACGAAACACCTGGGTCGCGCCTTCTTCACACAGCTGCAGCACGCCTTTCTGCAAGGCCTTCATCTTCAATGGATCCTTCAGCACCACCCGCCGGAACAGTTCCGGCGCAAAGTACGGCACCCCTTCGTATTTCAGATCCTCGCCTTCTGTAAAGGTATCGCCAATCTGAATGGTGCCGTGATTGTGTAGGCCGATGATGTCGCCGGGAAAAGCCTCTTCCACCTGGCGCCGGGCATCCGCCTGAAAGGTGATGGCGTTGGAAACCTGCACGGTCTTGTTGATCCGCACATGCTTCATTTTCATGCCTTTACGATAGCTGCCCGAGCAGACGCGCAGAAAAGCAATGCGGTCACGATGGGCCGGATCCATATTGGCCTGGATCTTGAAAACGAAGCCGGTAAATTTTTCTTCTCCCGGATCGACCAGGCGCTGCCGGGTGCTGCGCGGCTGGGGGGGAGGCGCATATTCCACGAAAGCATCCAGCAATTCCCGAACCCCGAAATTGTTGATGGCGGAACCGAAAAACACCGGCGTCTGTTCCCCGCGCAAATAGGCCTCCAGATCCAGTTCATGACTGGCGCCGCGCACCAGTTCGATTTCTTCCTTCAGCTCCTCCACCTCATGAATGCCCAGCACTTCAGCCAGTTCGGGATTGTCCAGACCGGTAATGGTTTTCCCTTGCAGTACATGATCACCGTGAGAGGCGCTGAACAAATGAGTGGTCTCCGTGCGCAGATCGATGACCCCTTTCAAGCGCTTGCCCATGCCAATGGGCCAGGTAACCGGCGCGCAGGCGATGCCCAACACTTGTTCAATTTCATCGAGGATTTCGATGGGATCGCGCCCTTCCCGATCCAGCTTGTTGACGAAGGTGAGAATGGGGGT
>JAMOMB010000136.1 GCA_027068795.1 Sedimenticola sp.
AGCGCCCAGGGCCGGGAGCATGTTGACAAATACTATGAATCCTTCGAGCAAATCCAGGAAAAAGGCCTGGATGCGCTGATCATCACCGGCGCCACCCCCATGGACCCGGAGTTGTCGAACGAACCCTTTTGGGAACCCCTGATCAAGGTCATCGACTGGGCCGCCGGGCATGTGACATCGACACTCTGTTCCTGTCTGACCACCCATGCCGTGATGCAGTTTCGTTACGGGCAGCAGCGCATTCCCCAGCCGCACAAGATTTGGGGTGTGTTTCCCCATCGGGTGGTGGATGCCTCCCATCCCCTGGTCGGCGATGTCAACAGCCGCTTTCATGTTCCCCATTCGCGCTGGAATGCCGTCACCCGGGAACAGTTCGATGCCGCAGGCTTGCGGGTGCTGGTGGAGAGCAAGGATATCGGGGTGCATTTGGCCACCAGCCCTGACGGACTGCGTTTCGTATTCTGTCAGGGACATCCGGAATATGACACCGTGTCCTTGCTGAAGGAATACAAGCGGGAAGTACTGCGCTTCATTGCCGGTGAGCTGGAACAGTATCCGCCCATGCCGGACAACTACTTCGGTGTGCAGCAGAAAGCGATTTTCGAGGAATTTGCATGGCGTCTTCACCGCGCCCGTGCTGCCGGAGAAGAACCCCCGGAATTTCCGGAACAACTGGTGGCCGGAGCGCTGGACAATACCTGGCATGACACGGCGGAAGCCGTCATCGCCAACTGGATCGGCCTCGTCTATCAGGTAACGCACCGGGAAAGACATTTGCCGTTCATGGAAGGCATAGATCCGGAGAACCCGCTGGGGCTGGAGCCGCTGCGGCCGGCTTCTGATCCTGCCAGGAGAGATGACGATGCGTAGCTTGATCAAGCTTGGTTTTGGGTGTGGCCTGCTGACTTGTGCGGCAGCCATGGCGGACGGCTATTATCCCGGAGGAAATGATGGCTCCGGCGCTGTCAACTGGCCGCCGCCAGGAGGGGTGTTCGTTTCCCCGCCAGCAGTGCCGGAGTATATTCCACCGGTAGCTCCGGGCTTTCATCCCTATCCGGATAGCCGGCCAATCCCACCCTACTATCGGCCTGCCCAGCACTTCGACAACGAGCTGATCGAGCCGCCGGGAAGCGACTGGCCAGACGCGGCGTATTACGAACCGCCGGAGAAGATGCCGCCACCACCGCGCCGGCCGCTTGCAGGCAGGGGTGCGCCAGTGGAAGTTGTTCCGCCACCCAGCATTCCTGCGGAAGAAGTGAACACGCCTCTCTTGGAAAAACCCGCGCGCGTCTGGCGGCCGGTAGAAAAACGCGTGGAATCCCTCGGAGAAACAGCCGTTTCTCCCAAGTTTGTTGAAAGGCGGGAGCCGCTTCAGAGAGAAGCCGGGCCGAGTATCTGGCCACCGCAGGCAAAGGGAGCATCTTCACCCTTCGTATCCGGCATGGCAATAGCCAGACCGCAGACATCGCGCCTGCCTCCGCTTGACAAGCCAGCGGAGAAGTAAGCTCAGGCCCTCCATGCACAATGTTATGTGTAGGGCATCTCGAATAACTCTGTTTTCGTCACACCGGCGCAGGCTGGTGTCTAAAAAGACATCAAAAACTTATGGATTCCGGCATGCGCCGGAATGACGACTATTAGAGGCGCCTTGTATTATTATTAACCTGGCATCAATAGATATCATGTTCAGTCGTCGCCTGCTGGTTCGCGGCAAGGCGGAGCCACGCCGCTTTAGCCATTCTAAAGCCAGTGGATCGAACGCAGTCCACGGGCCAGCAGGCGACGACCTTTCAATATATAACAATAAGTTAGGGGCGTCAGGCAGGCGCCAGTACGGCGTTGC
>JAMOMB010000137.1 GCA_027068795.1 Sedimenticola sp.
CAGCGCGCCGGCATAGAACCCCTCCCGTCCCTTGTCGGCAATCGCCTGCAGGGTATTGGCAAGGTCTGGCTGGCGGATGACATATCCGGGCGGAGGAACCTCCCCGTCCTTGAGAAACTGCCGGGCCGCCGCCTGCGAGGCGCGCAGGGCGTCCAGGCGAAGCCTCGCCATGCGCCGATAGTGCTCATTCACGGCAAAACCGTCCCTGGCCAGGCGAATCGCGGCCGCCAGGGATTGCTTCAGGGGCAAGCGCCCGTAGTGTTTGGAAATATGCGCCAGGGCGGCGACCGCGCCCGGGATACCCGCCGCCAGAGGGCCGTCGATGGAAGCGCCGGCGACAGGCCGCCCCTGGCTGTCCAGATACATGTCCCGGGTGGCGGCCAGGGGCGCTTTCTCCCGCCCGTCTATCATCACCTCCTTGCCATCGCTGGCGCGGTGCAGCAACCAGAAACCACCACCGCCCAACCCGGAGCTGTAGGGTTCCACCACCGCCAGGACGGCGCTGACCGTCACCGCTGCATCAAAGGCATTGCCACCCGCCTGAAGAATTTCCATGCCCGCCCGGGTGGCGGCAGGATGAGCCGAGGCGATGGCCGCCGCCGGGGGCTGGGCGGCTGCATGGGCGAGGGGAAAAGCCAGCAGCCAGAAAAGAAAAAAGCCCCAGTACCACACCGGGGCTTTTTCCATGCAGGCGTCTGGCGATCTACTGATCGGCGGTGATGCGTTCATACTTGGCGCGCAGTTCTTCCTCGGTTTCCGTATGCTCTGGATCGACGATTATGCAGTCTACCGGACATACCTCGACACATTGGGATTCTTCATAATGCCCAACACATTCCGTGCACAGTTCCGGATCGATCTCATAGATCTCCTCACCCATATAAATTGCACCATTCGGGCATTCGGGCTCGCATACATCGCAGTTGATGCACTCGTCGGTAATCATCAGGGCCATGGGTTTACTCCAATATCAACTAATAAATTTTTCCGTCAGCGCCTGTTGCACTGCGGGGTGAACGAATTCTGCCACATCTCCCCCCAATCGCGCTATTTCCCGCACCAGGGACGAGGATATAAAAGCGTATTGTTCCGCCGGCGTCAAAAACAGGGTTTCCACGTCCGGCGCCAACCTGCGATTCATGCCCGCCAGCTGAAACTCATACTCGAAATCGGATACGGCGCGCAATCCGCGAATAACGATTTCCGCATTCTGCGCCTGGCAAAAACGCACCAGCAGACCGTTGAACGCCATTACTTCCACATTGGCGTGCTCTTCCAGCACCAGGGTGGCGAGTTCCACCCGCTGTTCGATTTCGCAAAACGTCGTCTTGGCCGTATCCATGGCCACGGCCACGATCACCCGGTCGAACAGCTTTGCCGCCCGCGCCACCAGATCGGTATGACCATTGGTTATGGGATCGAAGGTACCCGGATAAACAGCCGTAAGCATTGATAATCGTCAGATCAATCGCAAATTAGCCGCATATGGTAGCACGTCTGAACAATCTGCATGCGGCCTGCCCCGCCTTCGCTTCCCGGTGCAATCGCCAACCTGGCGGCACAGATGGCCAGTCCTGATGACTGTCCTGCTCCAGATATACCCAGCTTTGCGCCCTCAGCCAACCCTTTTGCTCCAGATCCAGACAGGCCTGCGCGAGCCAGCCCCGGGCAAATGGCGGGTCGAGAAACACCACATCAAACTGCCGGTCCGCCTCCCGGCGCAAAAGCTTCAGGGCGTCTATTGCGGTAATCTCCGCCCTTTCCTGCAACCCCAGCAAACGCAGGTTTTTTTCCAGCTGCCGCGCCGCCGCCCTGGATTGATCGACAAAGCGCACCGTCTCCGCTCCCCGCGACAAGGCCTCCAGTCCCAGGGCTCCGCTGCCGGCGAACAGGTCCAGGCAACTCGCCCCTTCGATTTCGCCCTGCAACCAGTTGAACAGGGTTTCCCGCAGCCGGTCTGCCGTAGGGCGCAATCCGGGCGCGTCGGGAAAGCGCAGGCGCCGGCCGCGAAACGCGCCGCCGATGATGCGGATGCTATTGCTTCGCGCCACCAACCATCACCGTGACCAGGTTCTTCACCGGCATGCGCCGGCGGAACGCCCGGCGAACCTGGGAAGCCGACACCTGTTCCACCTTCGTCGCCCAGGTGTCCAGCCAGTTCAGGGGAAGATCGTAGAAGCCAAGAACGGCAATCTGTTGCAAAATTTTCCTGTTGCTGGCGAGCTTCAGGGGAAAGCCGCCCACGAGATGCTTCTTCGCGGCCTCCAGCTGCTTTTCGTCCGGCCCTTCATCAATGAAATCCCGCAACAACGCCACCATCAACTGGCGGGTGGATTCCGCCTGGTCATTTTTGGTCTGCGCGGAAAGCATCCAGGGTCCTTGCACCCACAGGGGCGTAAAGCGGCTGGAAATGCCATAGCTCAAACCCCGTTTGTTGCGCACTTCCTCGCCCATGATGGAAGTCAGGCCGCTGCCGCCGAGAATATGATTGCCCACCAGCAGAGGAAAGTAGTCCGCATCATCACGGCGGATGCCCAGCATTCCCATGTTGATATGGGTCTGGGAGGCGGGAAAACGCTTGCGCTGGATGCCGGGCTTCGGTTTTTCCGGCGGCGGCAGGGGCGCAGCCTTCTCACCCGCCTCCAGGCTTCCCACGAGGCGTTTCACCAACAGCTCTGCCTGATTGCGATCCACATTGCCGACAACCGCGACCACGGCATTGGCGGCGGTGTAATACTGCTCATGAAACGCCCGCAACTGGCCGGCATCCAGGCGGGCCAGGGAGGACGCATCCCCCAGGGGGTCATGGGCGTAGGGATGTTTGCCGTACAGGGCCTGCATCAGCATCTGCTCCGCCACATTCTCCGCGGACTGGCGTGACAGGCGAAGCTCCGCCAGGGTGCGTTCTTTCACCCTGGCAATGGCGTCCGCATCCAGGCGCGGGCTGGCGATTACCTCCGCCAGGGTGTCCAGGGCGACGGTGAGAATGCTCTTGTCGCTCAGACTGCGCATATTGATCCAGGCGATGTCCCGGCCGACCCGGGTGCTGATCTCGATCCCCCGGGACTCCAGGTGCCGGGCCAAGGCATCTGCATCCCACTCTCCCGCGCCTTCGAGCAACAGCTGGTTGAGCAGGCGCGCCTTGCCCGGCTGCGCCCCGTCCCGGGCGCTGCCCGCATCGAACAACACGCTGAGATCAACCATGGGCAACTGGGGCGCATGGGCATACATTACCCGGGTTCCCTGCGCCGTCCGCCAGGACTGAATTTCCAGGGCTTGGGCGGCGCCGGTCAGCAACAGGAGCGACATAAGGAAAACCTGCCTGATCATGGTTCCTTTTCCTCCCCGGCAGGGGCTTTCCCCGGCTCGAGCATGGCGACCGTCAGGCGTGCGTCAACGAGATATTTTCTGGCTACCGCCTGCACCTGCCGGGGTGTAATCTTGCGGATATGCTGCAGCTCCTGATCCAGGGTCTTCCAGTCGTAGCCATTGGTTTCACGCATACCGATGAGCATGGCCTGATAAAATAGGGAATCCCTGGCAAACACCTTTTTCGCCACCGTCTGGTTCACCACTCTTTGCAGTTCTTCCTTACTGATGGGTTCGTTCTGCAGGCTGGCGACCTGCTCCCGCAGCGCTTTTTCCACGGCTTCCAGCGCCACGCCCTCCGCGGGAACGGCTTCCAGCACCAGCATGCCGGAAAGACGGCTGAATGCGTCATAGCTGCTGCCGGCGGAAACCGCCAGCTTCTGCTCCCGCACCACCCGGGAAGTCAGGCGTGAACTGTCGCCCTCGCCCAGAACAGAATTCAACACCACCAGCGCATAGGCTTCCCAGGGTTCTTCCACATCCACCATGGCCGGACTCTTGTACCCCATGAACAGGATGGGCTGCTTCGCGGGCACGCTTACCGTCAGGCGCGTGACGCCTTTTTGCGCCGGCTCGGGACGCGCTTTGTAGCCCCGCCTTTTCCGCACCGGCAAAGGTTCAAAATGCTTTTTCGCCAGCGTCAGAACCTCCAGGGGCTGCACATCGCCCACCACCACCAAAATGGCGTTGTCCGGCGAATACCATTGCTCATACCATTGCTGCAGATCGGCGACGGTCATGGTTTCCAGATCATGCATCCAGCCGATAATGGGATTGCGGTAGGGCGATACCCGCCAGGCCACGGCGTTGAACTGCTCCCACAACAGGCCATTGGGGTTGTCATCGGTGCGCAGACGCCGCTCCTCCCGCACCACCGCCACCTCGCGCCGGAATTCCTTCTCGTCCAGCTGCAGGTTGTGCATGCGGTCGGCTTCCAGCTCCAGGGCGCGTTCCAGATGCTGCTTCGAGAGGGTCTCGAAATAGGCGGTATAGTCTCCTCCGGTAAAAGCGTTCTCACTGCCGCCCAAGGCGGCGATGATGCGTGAAAACTCATCCGGCCCCACCTTCTTCGTACCCTTGAACATCATATGCTCCAGTACATGGGAAACGCCCGTGGTGCCCGGCAGCTCGTAGCTGGAGCCTACCTTGTACCATAGCTGGCTGACCACCACGGCCGCCCGGTGATCCGGCTGGACAATGACCTTCATGCCATTGTCGAGCACGAATTCCTCTACCTTTCCCTGAGCCGCCAGCACCGGCAGGGCCAGAAATCCGACAAATAGCGAACAAAGTAAGCGCATTGGCTGATGATCCCCGAGTCAACAAAATGGTAAAGTACGAACTCACCGCTGCAAGTCCGGAAAAACCGGACGCAGTGATTCTTTCAAAACATCATTCCATTGTCCATCGATGGGCGACGGCGGTAGACATCCATGTTCGGCTTTGGCAAGAAAAACAAATCCACGTCAGACGATAACACCAAACCCGGCCTGTTTGCGCGGCTGAAGTCCGGGCTGGCGCGCACCCGCGCCAACTTTACCGACGGCCTCGCCAACCTGGTGCTGGGCCGCAAACAGATCGATGACGAACTGCTGGAGGACCTGGAAACCCTGCTGCTCACCGCCGACGTGGGGGTGGACGCCACCCGGCGCATCATCGACGAGCTTACCGAGAGAGTGCAACGCAAGACCCTCGCCGATCCCGACGCCCTGGTGGACGCACTGAAAACCCTGCTGGAGAACATCCTGCTGGCAAACGATACGCCGGTAAAGCAGGCCCGGCCGGGACACCCCCAGGTGATCCTCATGGTCGGCATCAACGGCGCCGGCAAGACCACCACCATCGGCAAACTGGCGAAGCAGTTGCAGGACGAAGGACAAAGCGTGATGCTGGCCGCCGGCGACACCTTCCGCGCCGCCGCCGTGGAGCAGCTGCAGACCTGGGGAGAGCGCAACAATATTCCTGTCATCGCCCAGCACAGCGGGGCCGATTCCGCCTCGGTGATCTATGACGCCCTGGAGGCCGCCACCGCCCGCGGCATCGACGTGCTCATCGCCGATACCGCCGGGCGCCTGCATACCAAAACCAATCTCATGGAAGAACTGGCGAAGATCGCCCGGGTGATGAAAAAGATCGACCCCGACGCCCCGCACGAGGTGATGCTGGTGGTGGACGCCACCACCGGGCAGAACGCAGTCAACCAGGCGGAGCATTTCAGCAAGGCCATCAAGGTCACCGGCATCACCCTGACCAAGCTCGATGGTACCGCCCGTGGCGGCATCATTTTCGCCATTGCCGACAAAATGGGCATACCGATTCGCTTCGTGGGGGTGGGAGAAGGCATCGAGGATCTGCGCGTATTCGACGCCAAGGCCTTCGTTGACGCCTTGTTCGAACAGGAAGAATGATCCGATTCGACAACGTAAGCAAGAGCTACCCCGGCAGCGACGGCGGCCTGCGCGAAATCAGTCTGCATATACCGCCGGGAGAAATGGTATTTCTCACCGGCCATTCGGGGGCCGGGAAAAGCACCTTGCTGAAGCTCGTGGGGCTGCTCGAACGCAGCAGCCGCGGGCAACTATGGGTAAACAAGCACAACCTTTCCCGACTAAAGCCCGCAGAGATCCCCCTGTTGCGGCGCCAGGTGGGAATGATCTTCCAGGATCACCGCCTGCTCGCGGATCGCACGGTTTTCGACAATGTGGCCCTGCCCCTGGTGGTAGCGGGTCTGGGACGCCAGGAAATCCGCCGCCGAACCCAGGCCGCCCTGGACAAGGTGGGATTGCTGAAGAAAGCCCGGGTGCTGCCGGTGACCCTTTCCGGCGGAGAACAGCAGCGGGTGGGCATCGCCCGCGCCGTCGTCAGCAAGCCTCCCGTGGTGCTGGCGGACGAGCCGACCGGCAACCTGGATCCGGAGCTTTCCCGTGAAATCATGCAGCTATTCCAGGAATTCAACCAGGTAGGCGTCACTCTGCTCATCGCCAGCCACGATCTGGCGCTGGTGGAAACCATGCAAAAACGCATCCTTACCCTGGAGCAGGGCCGCTTGCTACGAGACAGCCACAACAGTGAAAGCGCGTAAACGGCAACAGGGATTCAACAACGGTTTTCGCCCCGCAATCTGGCTGGGCCGCCACGGCCAGGCGCTGTTCTCCAGCCTCGGGCGCTTGTGGCGGCGTCCCCTGGGCAGCTTCATGACCTTGCTGGTGCTGGGCATCGCCATCGCCTTGCCCCTGGGCCTGCATCTGCTGGTCAACAATCTGCAGCAACTCGCCGCCCAGTGGGACAGTGGCGCGAGCATTTCCGTCTTCCTCAAGGAAAGCGCCGGGGAAAAAGCCGCCAAGACACTGCTCAACGCCTTGCAGGCCAAAGAAAACATCCGTGAAGTCCGGCATATTTCACCGCAACAGGCGATGGAAGAATTCCGCCAGTATTCTGATTTCGCCTCCGCGCTGGAACTGCTGGACGACAACCCCCTGCCCCATGTACTGCTCGTGTATCCCAGGGATGCAAAAATTTCGGCGCAAGACCTGCAAGACTTCCTGCGGGAACTGGAAAACCGTCCCGAGGTGGAGCTGGCCCTGGCGGATCTGCAATGGGTGGAGCGCTTTCAGGGCATCACCCGCATCCTCCAGCGCGCCGCCCTGGTGCTGGCGCTGTTGCTCTCCCTGGCCGTGCTGCTGATCATCGGCAACACCATTCGCCTGGAAATACAGGGCCGCCGGGATGAAATCGGCATCATCAAACTGGTCGGAGGAAGCGATGCCTTTATTCGCCGGCCATTCCTCTACGAGGGCTTCTGGTACGGCCTTTTCGGCAGCCTCATCGCCATTGCATTGATCTTTGTTTCGGCCCTGGCCCTGCAAGATCCGGTCAGCCATCTGGCGGCGCTGTACCAAAGCAATTTCCGCCTCAGCGGCCTGGCGATGACAACGGTTTTCAGCGTCATTGGCATCAGCATCCTGCTGGGTATTCTGGGAGCATGGATCGCCGTGCGCCAGCACCTTGGAGAAATGGAGCTGGATTGAAGCCGCAACCCGGTATTTTCCCCCGGCTTTCCGGAACTTTTGACGCAATTAGCACTCTCACTTGATGAGTGCTAATTTTTCTGGCGACAACGCCAGGTGAATGCTAATCTAAACATTAGATACTACAGAATTTTCGGGACTACAAGATATGAACAACAAACAACTCGCTACCGCAGGCATGCCGACGGGAAGCATGGAATCCTATGTCAGCGCTGCTTTTCAGCTGCCCATGCTCAGCCAGGAGGAAGAGCATGAACTGGCTGTGCGCTGGCATGAAAAACAGGATCTGGAGGCCGCCCGGCAACTGGTGATGAGCCATTTGCGCTTCGTCGTGCGCATCGCCCGGCAATACGCCGGATACGGTCTGCCACAACCCGATCTGGTGCAGGAAGGCACCGTGGGCCTGATGAAGGCGGTGCGGCGCTTCGATCCCAATGTGGGTGTGCGTCTGGCTTCCTTTGCCGTGCACTGGATCAAGGCGGAAATCCACGAATTCATCCTGCGCAACTGGCGCATCGTCAAGATCGCCACCACCAAGGCGCAGCGCAAGCTGTTCTTCAACCTGCGCTCGAGCAAGAAACGGCTGGGCTGGTTTACCGAGCAGGAAGTGCAGGATGTCGCCAGCGATCTGGGGGTAAAACCCGAGGAAGTGCGCAACATGGAAGCACGCCTGAACAATTACGACATGGCCTTCGATCCCATGGACACAGATACGGAGGACGAGCATATCGCCCCTGCCAGCTATCTGCCGGACATGCGCATGGAGCCCGAAAGCATCCTCGAGGCCGAAGACAGCGAACGGGACGAGAACCAGCGCCTGTATACCGCCATGGAAGAGCTGGACGAGCGCAGCCAGGACATCCTGCGCCGCCGCTGGCTGTGTGAAAAGAAAGCCACCCTGCATGAACTGGCGGACGAATACGGCATCTCCGCCGAGCGCATTCGCCAGATCGAAAAGGCCGCCATGAACAAGTTGCAGAACCGGATCACAGCATGAGTACAGCCTGAGCGAAAATATTGACAATCAGCGGAAAAAAGCCTGGAATTGAACCTCCAGGCTTTTTTTATGCACGAACCTGAATCCACGGCTCGGGTAGAAGACACACCATGCCTTTCATAAAGCTGTATTCACACAACAAGAGCAACAAACATGCACTGCTTCATTACCGGCACAGATACCGATTGCGGAAAAACCCTGGTCACCCTGGGATTCATGCAGCTCTGCCTCGAGCGCGGCCTGAAAACCACTGGCATGAAGCCCGTGGCGGCTGGCGCGCTGCGCACCCGGGACGGTCTGCTCAATCCTGACGCCCTGGCCATCCAGGGATTGAGCAGCCCCCGCCTGCCCTACAAGGCGGTCAACCCCTATTGCTTCGAGCCTGCGGTCGCGCCCCACCTGGCGGCAAAGCTGGCGGATGTTTGCATCGATCTGGACGAAATCGACAGACAATACCGGCAACTGTGCGAATCCCATGATGCGGTGATCGTGGAAGGCGCAGGCGGCTGGAAAGTGCCGTTGAACGACGCACAGGACATGGCCGA
>JAMOMB010000138.1 GCA_027068795.1 Sedimenticola sp.
AGCCGGATCAAACCGGCCGCGGCGAGGATGATGGCATCGTACTCGCCTTCATCGAGCTTGCGCAGGCGAGTGTTCACATTGCCGCGCAAAGGCAGCAATTCCAGGTCAGGACGCCGCGCCATGATCTGGCTCTGACGGCGCAGGCTGGAGGTGCCCACCTTCGCGCCCAGAGGCAGTTCATCCAGATTGGCGTAGGCGTTGGAAACGAAGGCGTCACGGGGGTCTTCCCGCGCCATGATCACCGGCAGATGCAGGCCTTCCGGCAATTCCACCGGCACATCCTTCATGGAATGCACGGCGATATCGGCGCTGCCGTCGAGCATGCCCTGCTCCAGTTCTTTTACAAACAAGCCCTTGCCGCCGATTTTGGCCAGGGGCGTGTCCAGAATCTTGTCGCCCTGGGTGCTCATGCCCAGCAGCTCCACACGAATGCCGGGGTGCGCCGCCTTCAGGGCCGCCGCTACATGTTCAGCCTGCCACATGGCGAGGGGGGATTTTCGGGTGGCGATGCGAATCAAGTCAGTTGTCATTTGGGAATGGCGGCGGGAAAGTGAATGTCAGTGGCATAGTATGCCAAAGATGAGCGAGTCAATACAGGTGAATGCAAAGGGAGAACAGGATGCAAACCTCAGCCGCCCCCGCCCGCCTTGGCGGGGCAATCCGCCACCACATCTTCGGGAACACGGCACACGACACGGTTTCTGCCCTGCTCCTTGGCCTGATACAGGGCCTTGTCCGCCTGGGCCAGGAGGCTTTCCGGCCCCAATTCCGGTTCGGGAACGACCGCGGCGATTCCACAGCTGATGCTGATCTTGCGTCCCACCGGCAACCCTTGTTGCGGGATATGAATTTCCATTTCCGCCACGCCTTTTCTTACCGCTTCCGCCGCCTCGCACGCGGACCGGGGAGAAGCATCCGGAAGCAACAGCACGAACTCCTCCCCCCCGAGGCGCGCCGGTACATCCCCCGCCCGACGCGCATGCTGCCGAAACACCGTCGCCACCTGTTTCAGGCATGCATCCCCCGCCTGATGGCCATAGGTATCATTGAAGTCCTTGAAATGATCGACATCGATCATGACCAGGGCGAGATACTGCTGCTCGCGCCTGGCCCTGCGCCATTCCTCATGAAAACGCTCGAAAAAACAGCGGCGGTTGGCAAGACCGGTAAGCTCGTCGGTAAGCGCCTGCTTCTCCAGGCGCCGGTTGACCAGATTCAGCTGTGAGCGCTCCCGCCGCAACTGCTGCTGCAACAGAAACCCGCGGCGGCTGTCATATTCCATGGAATAGCTCGCCACCATCCCCATCACATTGGTGGAAATGCAGAAAAAATTGCCTGCCACGAGATCCCAGTGGCTGGCGTCTCCCCACCAGATATTCGCAAGATTGTAGGCAATCACCCCAAACCAGTTGCCGGCCGTGGCCCAGACGAAGCGCAGGCGGGCCACCGTATATCCGTACAACGCCACCAGCATCAGGCCCGCCACATATACATCGTTCAACTCCGCAGGGATCACCACCGTCATTGCCACCACCGCTACATTGGCGACGATCAAGGAAAGCACCATGAGCTGCTGGCCATAACGAAAATAGGCCTTGCCCAACAACAGAACGAGAATGGCCAGCAGGGCGGGCAGGGCAAGACAGAAGCGGATGCCCCACAGTTGTTTCACCAGTTGCGGATACAGGAGCCAGTCCAGCACGGCGAAAAGGGCGAACAGCGCCAGCGCAACTTTCATCGCCATTAGCGACTGAAAACGATAGCGCCGGCTATAGTTATTGCGAAAATGCCTTTCCAGCCGAGGGTCTTGGAAGGAAAGCGTGATCAGGTTAATATCCAGCATTTCTCCGTCAACATATACCTTCCGCACGACGAACCCGGCGATCCACGGAAGGCTTGAGCAAGTCCGTCCGCTGTCATTCCGGCACAGACCGGCATCCCATAACAGCGACTCCCGGCCAGCGCCGAAAAACCGCTTGCTCGACAGCCCCTGAATACATCGGGTTACAACACAAGGATAGCGCATCCCATCCACCAACGACACAGGAATTCCGGACTATTGAACGCGACGCCCAAACAGACAACAACCCAGACAGCGGATTTGCACGACTTTCAAGGCAAAGTCATCGACGCCTCGCGGAATCAGCCGGTGCTGGTGGATTTCTGGGCGGACTGGTGCGCACCCTGCCACGCCATCGCACCGCATTTGCAGCGCGTCATGGAGGAAATGGCTGACGAAATCCGCCTGGTGAAGGTGGAGGTGGATGAAGGGGAAAACATGAAACTGGCCGGAAAGTACAAGCTACGCGGCTTCCCCACCATCATGCTGTTCGCCGGCGGCGAGGAAGTCGCACGTTTTGCCGGGAACCGGGCCAGCCCCTGGATTCGCGACTGGTTGCAGCAGCACCTCCGCCGCTGAAACAGGGCGCTGTTTCACATATCCCGGGCATTTTGAGGTTAGAATAAGCGCCTCTGGATCAAACGGATCATCGAATGCCCTGGCTGCAAGCGCACCTTGAAGTAGAAAAAACCCAGGCCCCTCTCATCGAGTTGCTGTTCGAACAGCTTGGCGCGCTCTCCATCACCCTGGTCGATGCAAAGGACGAGCCCATGCTGGAGCCCGCGCCAGGAACCATGCCCCTGTGGCGCCACACCAGGGTAAGCGCTCTGTTCGAGGGCGATACCGATGCCGATAACCTGCGCGCCAGCATCGATCAGGTACTGGCGCGGGAAAACAGCCGCCGGCTGCTGCTGGAGATACTGGAAGACCAGGCCTGGGAGCGCGCCTGGCTGGAACACTTCCAGCCCATGAGATTCGGACGGCATTTGTGGATCTGCCCGACGGGAAAGGAAGTGCCGGTGGCGCAGGCTACCGTCATCCACCTGGATCCCGGCTTGGCTTTCGGCACCGGCACCCATCCCACGACAGACCTGTGCCTGCAATGGCTGGACGGGGCGCAGATAAAGGACAAGACGGTCATCGATTTCGGTTGCGGCTCCGGGATTCTCGCCATCGCGGCGCTGAAGCTGGGCGCAGCCCGGGCGACCGCCGTGGATCACGATCCCCAGGCGCTCATCGCCACCTCCAGCAACGCGCGACAAAATGACGTGGACTGCCGCCTGGAGACCTTCAGCCCCGGGGACTTGCCGCCCCAGACCGCTGACCTGGTGCTGGCCAATATCCTCGCCAACGTATTGATCGAACTGGCGCCGCAAATCAAAGCCCTGCTCAATCCCGGCGGACAACTGGTGCTCTCCGGCATCCTGCGCCACCAGGCAGAGGACGTCATGCAGGCCTATGCGCCACAAATCCTGTTTCTGCCCCCCAGGCAACTGGACGACTGGGTGCGCCTGGAGGGGAGGTTCGCATGAAGGTTCGCTGCCCTCACTGCAAGGTCATCTACAACATCAAATCCGCCACCCTGGCGGAAGCGGATTATAAAGTGGTATGCAGCGAATGCCATGACGTGTTCGACGTAAAGAGCAGCAGTCCCTCTCCGGCAAGCGAAGCGAGTCGCACTGCGGAAGACCCGCAGCCGGACGCGGAAATGCAAGACCTACTGGCGGAGCTGCAACACTCCCTGGATCAGCAGAACACCAAGCAGCGCAACCCGCCGACAAGGGATCAGGAAGAGCAACAGGCCGGCAACCTCTCTTCACCAGATACACTTTTCGGCGAAGAAGAGCAGGACAGTTTTCTGCTCACCCCGCCAGACACCAGGGAAGAGGATCTTCTGCCGCAACCACCACGGAAAAAGCCAACCTCCCTGTTCACTGTGGTTGCCCTGCTTGCATTGCTGCTGGCGGCGCTGGCCCAGGTTTCCTGGATCAACAAAGAGCGATTGCTGCAGTTTCCCCAGATTCACACAGCCGCCACCTGGCTGTGTTCCCGTTTCGACTGCTCCTTGCCGCCAGCGCAGGCCGAAGAACAGCGGTTTCTCGTGGTGGATCGCACCCTACAACCGGCCGACGAGCAGCCGGGCGCTTACCGTCTGGAGGTGTTGCTGCGCAACGCCGGCGCTACCACCAGCCCCCTGCCGGCCTTGCGGTTGAGCCTGCTGGATGACACACAAACCACCATCGCCAGGCGCACCTTCCCCCCGGGGGACTACATTACCGATGACGAAAGCCAGCCCGGCGAACTTGCTGCGGGCAAACTGCTGGAAATCCAGCTACTGATCCTGCCGCCGCAAACGCATTTTTCCGGGTACAGGCTGGATTTCATCCCCGCGGAATCCTCATGAACATCGGCGAATTGCAGCTTTCGGGCAACCTCATTCTCGCACCCATGGCCGGTATCACCGATCTGCCTTTTCGCAACCTGTGCAGACGCTTTGGTGCAGCCCTGGCCGTATCGGAAATGATCAGCGCGGACACCAGCCTGTGGGGCAGCAGAAAAACCCAGACCCGCCTCCACCACGAAGGGGAAACACCGCCGGTAGCAGTGCAGATTCTGGGCGCCGACCCGGAAAAACTGGCCCTGGCCGCCCGCGTCAATGTGGATGATGGCGCCCAGATCATCGACATCAACATGGGCTGCCCGGCGAAAAAGGTATGCAAGGTCGCTGCAGGCTCGGCCCTGCTGCGGGATGAACGCCTGGTGGGCAGAATACTCGACGCCGTGGTCGGCGCCGTGGATGTGCCGGTCACCCTGAAAATTCGCACCGGCTGGGACAAGCAAAGCATCAATGCCCCCGCCATCGCAAGAATCGCCGAGGAAAGCGGCATTCGGATGTTGTCCGTACACGGACGCACCCGCGCCTGCAAATTTTCTGGGGAAGCGGAATATGAAACCATTCGCAAGGTAAAACAAGCGGTTAGTATTCCGGTGGTGGCGAACGGCGATATTCAGGACGAAAAAAAGGCGCAACAGGTGCTGAAATTTACCGGCGCTGACGCTATTATGATAGGCCGTGGCGCGCAAGGCAGACCATGGATATTCCGCCACATTGCCCACTATCTCGCTACTGGCGAGCGCTTGCGGGAGCCGGAACCACAGTGGATTGGGGATCTGCTGCTGGAGCACCTGGACGCCTTGTACAGCCTCTATGGCCGGAAACACGGGGTACGCGTGGCGCGTAAGCATATTGCCTGGTACAGCAGGCATGTGCGGGGAAGCGCAACATTTCGCCGGAAAATCAATCAGGCGGAAGACGTACAGGGTCAGCATGACCTGATCAAAGCATTTTTTTATTGCCGGGGTTCAGGGGAGAAGGCAGCATGAGTTTTGAAGAGACGGGCGACAGCACGAACGCCGAAACCTTTCGCGTGGAAAGACAATCCCGGGAAGACTCCCTGGGCGACTGTGTACGCGACGCCCTCGACAATTATTTTACCCATCTCGACGGCCATGGAACGAGCAGCCTGTACCAACTGGTGATGGAAGAGGTGGAACGCCCCCTGTTCGAAACCGTGATGGAACACACCCGCGGCAACCAGACCCGCGCAGCCGCCGTCCTGGGCATCAGCCGCAGCACCCTGCGCAAAAAGCTGGCCTATTACAAACTCTGCTGAAACGCCGGCCTGCTCCCGCTCTATTCTATTTCCAGGAATCCATGACATGACTGTAATTACCCGAGCCCTCATCAGTGTCTCCAACAAGGAAGGCGTAGTCGAATTCGCCCGGGGACTGGCCCAAGCCGGGGTGGAGATCCTCTCCACCGGCGGCACCGCAAAGCTGTTGCAGGACAACGGCATCGGCGTCGTGGAGGTCAGCGACTACACCGGCTTTCCGGAAATGATGGACGGCAGGGTCAAGACCCTGCACCCGAAGATTCATGGCGGCATCCTCGGCCGCCGCGGCACGGACGATACGGTGATGGCAGAGCATGGCATCGCCCCCATCGATCTGGTCGCCGTCAATCTCTATCCGTTCGAACAAACCGTCGCCAATCCAGATTGCGATCTGGCCACGGCCATCGAGAACATCGACATCGGCGGCCCCACCATGCTTCGCGCCGCCGCCAAGAACCACAAGGATGTTGCCGTGGTGGTGGATCCCGCCGACTACGCCCTGATTCTTTCGGAAATGAAGAACAACGGCAACGCCCTGGGTGATGATTTCCGCTTCCGCCTGGCGGTGAAGACCTTCGAGCACACCGCCCGCTACGACGGCGCCATCGCCAACTATCTGGGCGCCATGAGCGCCGACGGCGGGAAGCAGGATTTCCCCAACACCATCAACCTCCAGTACCGCCAGGTGCAGACCATGCGCTACGGGGAAAACCCCCACCAGAAGGCGGCCTTCTTCCGCGAGGACGACGTGCGGGAAGCCTGCATCGCCACCGCCCGCCAGCTCCAGGGCAAGGAACTGTCCTACAACAACATCGGCGACACGGACGCCGCCCTGGAATGCGTCAAGCAGTTCAGCGAAGGCCCGGCCTGCGTCATCGTCAAACACGCCAATCCCTGTGGCGTGGCTATCGGCGGCGACCTGCTGGAGGCCTACAACCGCGCCTACGCCACGGATCCCGAATCCGCCTTCGGCGGCATCATCGCCTTCAACGGGGAGCTGGACGCGGCAACCGCCGGCGCTATCGTCGAACGCCAGTTCGTGGAAGTGATCATCGCACCCACCGTATCCGGCGAAGCCGCCGAAGTCATCGCGGCAAAGAAGAACGTGCGCCTGCTGGCCTGCGGCCCATGGGAGGACGCCCCGGCGCCGCGTCTCGATTTCAAGCGCGTAAACGGCGGCCTGCTGGTGCAGGACGCAGACCTTTCCCTGTATAACGAATTGACCGTGGTCAGCAAGCGCCAGCCTACCGAACAGGAAATGGCGGATCTGTTGTTCACCTGGCGCGTTGCCAAGTTCGTCAAATCCAATGCCATCGTCTACGGCAAGGACAACATGACCATTGGCGTGGGCGCGGGGCAAATGAGCCGCATCAACTCTGCACGCATCGCCGGGATCAAGGCGGAACATGCGGGACTGGAAGTACAAGGCTCCGTCATGGCGTCGGACGCCTTCTTCCCCTTCCGGGATGGCATTGACAGCGCCGCGGAAGCAGGTATTGTCGCCGTAATACAGCCCGGCGGCTCCATGCGCGACGAAGAGGTCATCGCTGCCGCCGATGAACACGGCATGGCCATGGTGTTTACCGGCATGCGTCACTTCAGGCATTGAGGAGGCTCTTTTCATGAACATTCTGATCATTGGCGGCGGCGGACGGGAACACGCCCTGGCCTGGAAAGCCCTGCAATCGCCCCTGGCGGACAAGGTCTATGTCGCTCCGGGCAACGCCGGCACCGCTGCGGAAGAAGGCATGGAAAACGTGGATATCCCCGCGGACGACACCAAGGCATTGCGCGATTTCGCCCTGCAAAAAGACATCGGCCTGACCATCGTCGGCCCGGAGCAGCCCCTGGTGGCGGGGGTGGTGGATGTATTCACCGCCGCCGGGCTGAAGTGCTTCGGCCCCGCCAAGCGGGTCGCCAGACTGGAAGGATCCAAGGCCTTCGCCAAGGATTTCCTGGCCCGCCACGAAATACCCACGGCCGCCTTCGGCACCTTTTCCGAGCTGGACGCCGCCCTGGAGTATCTCTATAAAATGGGCGCACCCATCGTCATCAAGGCGGATGGCCTGGCCGCCGGCAAGGGCGTGATCCTCGCCCATGACATGAAAACCGCGGAAGAAACCGTAACAGACATGCTCTCCGGCAACCAGTTCGGCGAAGCCGGACATACCGTGGTCATCGAGGAGTTCCTCAACGGCGAGGAGGCCAGCTTCATCGTCATGGCCGACGGCAAGCAGGTTTTGCCCATGGCCAGCTCCCAGGATCACAAGGCCGCATATGACGGCGACACCGGCCCCAACACCGGCGGCATGGGCGCCTATTCCCCGGCCCCCGTGGTTACGGAGGAAGTCCATGAGAAAATCATGGCGCAGGTGATCCGGCCCACCATTGCGGGCATGGCCGCGGAAGGCACCCCCTACACCGGCTTTCTCTACGCCGGGCTGATGATCGATGCGCAAGGCAACCCCAGGGTCATTGAATTCAACTGCCGCTTCGGCGACCCCGAAGCCCAGCCCATCATGATGCGCATGCAATCCGACCTGGTCGCCCACTGCCTGGCCGCACTGGAAGGCAAGCTCGGGGAAGAAACCGTCGAATGGGACGACCGGGCTGCAGTCGGCGTGGTGCTTGCCGCCGGGGGTTATCCCGGCGACTATGAAACCGGCGACATCATCGAAGGCCTGCCGGAAGAAGCGTCTGGCGACACCAAGATATTCCATGCCGGCACGGCGGAAAAAGACGGAAAACTCGTCACCGCGGGCGGGCGCGTGCTGTGCGTCACGGCCCTTGGCGATACCGTCACCACAGCACAGGCGAAGGCCTATGCCCTGGTGGAGCAGATTCACTGGAACAACATGCAGTATCGCAAGGACATCGCCTATCGCGCCGTCGCCCGGGAGCAAAAGGTCTAGAATTGCCCCCAGAGTCCACCAGGCCGGGCAAATGCAAATGCTTACTGTCCGCCAGTCGCCATCGCCAAATGGGCGCACGGCTTGCCTTGGGCCTGGCCTTACTGCTCATCACCTACATGGCCCTGACGCCTCTTCCCGACCTGCTACAGCAGTCTGTAAACGACAAGCTGGGGCATGGCCTGGTGTTCGCCCTGCTGTCTTTTCTCAGCCATGCCGCCTGGCCACGGCGCGCATTCGGCTGGCGCCACGGCCTGCCCTTGCTCGCCTATGGCATTGCCCTGGAGTGC
>JAMOMB010000139.1 GCA_027068795.1 Sedimenticola sp.
GCCAATGTAAATACATCCTTCCCGGATTTTGGCCGGCTTGCCGGTGAGGCGGGATTGCATATTGTGACCGAAAATGGCTGAGGCTCCCGTACTGACCATCGACGGCCCCAGTGGCTCGGGCAAGGGTACGGTTGCCGCCAAGGTGGCCCAGGCGCTGGGCTGGCATATTCTGGATTCCGGGGCCCTGTACCGCCTGGTGGGGCTGGCGGCGCGGAAGGCGGGCGTGGATCTGTCCGATAGCGCCGCGGTAGCGGAAATGGCGCGTACCTTGCCAGTAAAATTCGTGGATCGAAAAGTCTTTCTCGATGGCGAGGATGTGAGCCTGGCCATTCGCACGGAAACCGCAGGAAACAATGCGTCAAAGGTGGCCGCAATCCCCGAGGTGCGGGCGGCGCTGCTGGATTGGCAGCGGGAGTACGCCCGCCCGCCAGGGCTGGTGGCGGATGGCCGGGATATGGGCACTGTGGTGTTTCCCCATGCGCGGGCAAAAATCTTTCTGGACGCCAGTGCCGACGAGCGCGCCCGAAGGCGGTATAAGCAGTTGAAGGATAAGGGTATTGATGTTAACCTTTCCGGTCTCATTGCGGAAATCGAAGAGCGGGATCACCGCGACCGGAACCGCAGTGTGGCGCCTTTGGTGCCGGCGGAAGATGCGCAGGTCATTGATTCCACACGGCTGGATGTGGATACTGTGGTTGATCGCGTGTTGCAGGCGGTATACGAGGCCTACCCTGAGACAGGGTCGAAAAGCGACATTTAACCGGTTTCATGCCCAGCATGGGGCCATGCATTTTAACTTAGAACCAACCGAGTCTTCACTTCCGGACTCTACATGGGTGGCCTGCTCGACAGGTCGGAGTATTTTAACCAATGACTGAAAGTTTCGCGGCGCTCTTGGAAGAGAGCTTTACCAACACCAACCTCAAACCTGGCGCTATTGTAATCGGCACCGTTGTCGGCATCGACAATGAAAGCGTTATCGTCAACGCCGGACTCAAGTCCGAAGGCGTTATTCCCAAAAACCAGTTCATGAATCACGATGGAGAACTCGAGGTTTCCGTCGGTGATCAGGTGGAAGTCGCCCTGGAAGCCGTGGAAGACGGTTCCGGCATGACCCGCCTGTCGCGTGAGAAGGCCAAGCGCCATCACGCCTGGGCCAAGCTGGAGAAAGCTTTCGATAACGAGGAAATCGTTACCGGTCGCATTACCGGCAAGGTGAAAGGTGGTTTCACCGTGGATCTTCAGGATCTGCGCGCATTCCTGCCCGGTTCCCTGGTCGATGTCCGCCCGGTGCGCGACACCGCCTATCTGGAAGGCAAGGATCTGGAATTCAAGGTCATCAAGCTGGATCAGAAGCGCAACAACGTGGTGGTCTCGCGCCGTGCGGTGGTGGAGCAGGAATACAGCGAAGAGCGTGAAAAGGTACTGGAGAACCTGGAAGAAGGCGCGGTGGTCAAGGGCATCGTCAAGAACCTTACCGACTATGGCGCGTTTGTGGATCTGGGCGGTGTGGACGGATTGCTGCATATTACCGACATGGCGTGGAAGCGGGTCAAGCATCCTTCAGAAGTGGTTGAAATCGGTGACGAAATCGACGTTCGCGTACTCAAGTTCGACAAGGAGAAGATGCGCGTTTCCCTGGGGCTGAAGCAGTTGGGCGAAGATCCCTGGGACAACATCATGCGCCGCTATCCCGTGGGCACCCGTTTGTTCGGCAAGGTCACCAATCTGGCCGACTACGGCGCCTTCGTGGAAATCGAGGAAGGCGTGGAAGGCCTGGTGCATGTTTCCGAAATGGACTGGACCAACAAGAACATCCACCCCAGCAAGGTGGTGCAGCTGGGGGACGAGATGGAAGTCATGGTGCTGGATATTGATGAAGAGCGCCGCCGCATCTCCCTGGGCATGAAGCAGTGCAAACCCAATCCCTGGGACGAATTTGCGGACAATCACAACAAGGGCGACCATGTCACCGGCAAGATCAAGTCCATCACGGATTTCGGCATCTTTATCGGCCTGGACGGCGGCATCGACGGTCTGGTTCACTTGTCCGACATCACCTGGGACGAGCCTGGCGAAGATCTGATCCGCGACTACAAGAAAGGCCAGGAACTGGAAACCGTGGTGCTGTCGGTGGATCCCGAGCGCGAGCGTATCTCTCTTGGCATCAAGCAGCTGGATCAGGACCCGTTCTCCACCTATCTGGCCACCCATGAGAAGGGCAGTATCGTAACCGGCACCATCAAGGACGTGGATGTCAAGGGCGCTACCGTAGAACTGGCCGAGGGCGTGGATGGTTATATTCGCGCTTCCGAGATTTCTCGCGACCGGGTGGAAGATGCCCGCTCCGTGCTCAAGGAAGGTGAAGAAGTGGAAGCCAAATTCACCGGCGTCGACCGCAAGAACCGCGTCTTGATGCTGTCTATCAAAGGCAAGGATTTTGATGAGGAAAAGGCGACCATCGAGAGCTACAAGTCAGGTGGCGCTTCCGCCGGATCTGCTTCACTGGGCGATCTGCTGAAAGACCAGTTGTCCGCCAGCAAGGAAAGCAGCGAGTAAATCTACACAAACAGGGTGGCTTCGGCCACCCGCTAGCAACGAGGTAACTGATGACAAAGTCTGAACTGATCGAGGCGATTGCGCGCCAGCAAACCCATCTTGCGCACCGGGATGTGGAGCTGGCCGTAAAATGCATACTGGAACAGATGAGTCAGTCTCTGGCTGGTGGGGAGCGCATCGAAGTGCGGGGCTTTGGCAGTTTTTCACTGCATTACCGTCCGCCGCGCATGGGGCGCAATCCGAAGACCGGGGAGCCTGTGGCACTGGCGGGAAAATATGTTCCCCACTTCAAGCCGGGGCGTGAGCTGCGGGAAAGAGTGGACAAACGCTATCAGGAATCGTTGAAGAAAACTTGAGTAGTTCATGAAAAAGCCGGCGGAACGCCGGCTTTTTTGTTATCGCTTGCAGCTGTTCATGCCCAGCAGGGGATAGAAAGGGCACCAGCCCATCAATCCCGTGAACAAGGGGATGGCGCCCAGCGCGCCCCACCAGTTCTGTGCATAAATACCCCAGCCGATGACCGCAAGGCCAATGACAATGCGCAGGATTTTATCGATACCACCAACATTTGCTTTCATGTTCTTTCTCCTCAATGCCCGGATGTTTCCGGAAAAATAACCACGTTAGGTTAAAGATAGAGGAATTTATCAAGGCTGTCTGTGACAAAGTCACATTGGGGATTGCAGGCGTCTTACCCAGCCACGACCAAGATCGACGATTTTCTGTTGCTCCAGGTCCTTGAGCAGGCGGCTGATCACCTCGCGGGAGGTGCCGAGTTCGGCGGCGATCTGCTGATGGGTGATGGGCGTTTTCTGGTTCAGGGGAAACAATTTTTCCTGGTTCAGGTAAAACCCCAGGCGCTCGTCCATGCGCCGGAAAGTGACTTCTTCGATCAAACTGATCACGTCACCCAAACGGGCGGCAATCAGGTTCCAGGCATAGCGCCGCCAGCTGCGGTTGTTGTCCATCCATTCCTGGATAACAGCGGCGGGTACCACAATGGCTTGCAGCTCGGTTTCGCTCACGGCAAAGGCGGGAAAACGTTTCTCACTGACGATGCATGACAGGGTCAATATACAGCATTCCCCCGCCTCCACCCGGTACAGGGTGATTTCCCGCCCGGATTCCGAGAGTTTGTAGACCCTGCCGGTGCCGGCAAGCACGAAAGCCAGGTGACTGCAGTTGCTGCCTTCGAGGCAGATATGCTGTCCGGCGGGAAGAGCAACCTGCTGTCCCATTCCCAGCAGGGATTGGAGAAAACCCTCATCTGCGCCCAGGTCAGGGAACAGGCGTGCAAATTCTTGCTGTAGCGTTCCCATAGCGGAAAATACTCAGACGACAACCGGTGAAAAAGCGAAGTCGGTATCTTTGGTGGCCGGGTGTATGTAGCTGCCTTCGAGGAGGTCGGCACCATGGGACCAGCACAGATTGACGTCTTCTGCGCGGTTGATGTCGGGAAGAAGGATCAGGACGCTGCGCCGGTGGCAGACATTGATGATGCGCTTGATGACATCATCATCCGTGCCAAGAAGGCCCGGAGATACGCTCATGTAGCGGCTGCTCATGGCCTTCAGGATCTTGATGGCGGCGGGATGCTCAGAGAAGCTGTCGATCATGGTGCTGATATCCAGCTGGTGCAATGCGGCGATGCAGTTGCGGGAAGCCTTGAGATTCTTGGCGATCTGGGAAAGGCGAAAGGAAATGACCAGCCCGCGGGTGGATACGTCTTCGCGGCTGCTCTGGCGATCCAGCCAGTGGGGGTATTCGGGATTGTGCAGGGAGGCGATGGATTGGGGGATGATGATGTTTGCCTCCGGCTGTTCCAGGTGCATGCGCTTTAGCGTCTGCAGGCCGGTCTTGATCATCCAGCGATCCAGTGCGGAGGCCATGTTGCTCATACCCGCCAGTTTGCGCAGGCTCTTGTAGGGTATCCGCTGTCCGGTGGGGGTTTTCAGGTGGCAGTGCAGCAAATAGGTTTTTCGGTCCGGGAAGCGGGTTTGCAATACCGGATGGAAATCCGGCGCCAGCAGATCGTCGTCAATGGCCTGTTTCATCAGGCGCATCAGTTTGATGTTGTGTTCGGGAGCGCTGTGAGTCATGGTTGTCCGTCAAAGAATATCCGAGGCAAAATCGGCCAGCCGGGATCGTTCGCCGCGCAGCAGGGTGATGTGTCCGCTGTGCGGCCATTGTTTGAATCGATCCACCACATAGGTCAGGCCGGAAGTCGTCTCGGTGAGATAGGGGGTGTCGATCTGGGCGACATTTCCCAGGCAGACGACCTTGGTGCCCGGCCCGGCCCGGGTGATCAGGGTTTTCATTTGTTTTGCAGTGAGGTTTTGCGCTTCGTCGAGAATGATGTATTTGTTCAAAAAGGTGCGCCCGCGCATGAAATTCAGGGAGTGGATACGGATGCGCGAGCGCAGCAGGTCATCGGCAGCGGCCCGCCCCCAGTCGCCGCCGCCGGTTTGGGTCAGCACTTCCAGGTTGTCCATGAGCGCGCCCATCCAGGGCGTCATCTTCTCTTCTTCCGTGCCCGGCAGGAAGCCGATATCTTCCCCCACGGGAACCGTGACCCGGGTCATGATGATTTCCTTGTACAGGTTCTTGTCCAGTACCTGGGCCAGGCCTGCCGCCAGGGTCAGCAGGGTTTTTCCGGTGCCGGCGCTGCCCAGCAGGGTGACGAAATCGATATTTGCATCCAGCAGCATGTTGAGGGCGAAGTTTTGCTCCCGGTTGCGCGCCTGTATGCCCCATACGGAATGCTTGGGGGCGGTGAAGTCCTCCGCCAGTTCGATCAGGGCTGTATCGTCATCTTCCTTTTTTCGCACAATGGCTTCGAAGGGCTGGTCTCCCTCCATGTACAGACACTGGTTGGGATACCATTCCCGGGTGTCCGGCCCGCTGATGCGATAAAAGGTGTGGCCGGATTCCTGCCAGGATTCCATGTCCTTGCTGTGTTTGTCCCAGAAATCCTCCGGCAGCTCCCGGGTGCCGCTGTACAGCAGGCTGACGTCATCCAGCACCTGATCATTGCTGTAGTCCTCTGTGGGAACGCCGACGATGGCGGCCTTGATGCGCAGGTTGATGTCTTTGGAGATGAGCATGACATGGCGATCCGGCACTTTTTCCTGAAGCGCCAGCGCCGCAGCCAGTATGGAATTATCAGGGGTGTTGCCGGGCAGGGTGTCCGGCAGATGGTTGATCAAGCTCTTGGTTTGGAAAAACAGTCTTCCAGGCTTGTTTTGCTGTTCGTTGCCGCCGAAGTTGGGTATCGGCAGACCGTGATCGATTTCCGCCTTGCTGCTGTGGGCAACGATGTCGTCGAGAAAGCGGCTGGCCTGGCGCACATTGCGTGCGACTTCCGACATGCCTTTCTTGCCTTTGTCCAGTTCCTCCAGCACGACCATAGGCAGGAAAATATCGTGTTCCTTGAAGCGGAACAATGCCGTGGGGTCGTGCATGAGCACGTTGGTATCCAGTACGAACAGTCTCTTTTTTTCGGAAGATTCCGCCATGGTTGCTGTTTTTCTCAGGACTTTTTTAGAGATTTCAGGGTTTCCAGCACTTGTGCCACATGACCTTTGACCTTCACTCCCCGCCATTCCTGGCGCAATATACCGTTGTCATCGATGAGGAAAGTGCTGCGTTCAATGCCGCGAACCTTTTTGCCGTACATGTTTTTCCTCTTGATTACGTCGAAAGCCGCGCACAGGTGTTCTTCCTTGTCCGCGACCAGGTCAAAAGGAAAGCCCTGCTTTGCCCGGAAGTTCTCCTGGGCCTTGAGGCTATCCCTGGAAGCGCCGAGTATGGCGGTGGACTGGCGGCGGAATTTGTAAATTGCTTCCTTGAAATCCAGGCCTTCCTGGGTGCATCCTGGCGTACCGGCTTTGGGGTAGAAATACAAAACCAGCCATTTGCCGCGATAGTCCGCCAATCTGGCGGTTTTGTCTCCGGTAAGCAACAATTCGATATCAGGCACTTTCTTGCCGGTCTCGACCATGCGTATTCCCTCCGTTATTTTGGCCATTGGAACAACAGTATCGGCCGGGAAATGGTTTTCTTTCAGCTTTTTCTTAGGCGCTGTTAGCAGGAATCTATTGATGCCAGGTTAATAACAGGTTCCGGGTCAGTAAAGCTGTTTCTTATAGGGCTCCAGCACCGCATCCAGATTGATGCTGTCGCAGAACTCCAGGAATTCATCCCGCAGCTCGCCGATTGCAGTGCCAACCGGTATGCCGATGTTCATTTGCACGGCGAACATGGCCGTGCCGGTGTGGGGGGCGGCGTAACTGCTGGTGGCGAGATCCACGATGTTGATGTTTCGCTGGGAAAAGAAATTCGCCAGTTTGTGGACGATGCCGGGGTTGTCCAGGGCCACCACCTCCACCAGGTAGGGCATGGCCTCGGCGTGGTTGCTGGCTCCCGTGGTCTGGCGGGCGATGATGGTCAGGCCGAGTTTCTTTTCCAGCTCGGGAAGCTGGCTTTCCAGGCGCGCCAGCTGGTTCCATGGGCCTTCCACCAGCAGCAATATGGCGAACTCACCCCCAAGTACGGTCATGCGGCTGTCGCAGATGTTGCAATCCAGGAGAAAAACAGCCTTGGACAGCTCATCAACAATGCCTGGCCGGTCCTTGCCCAGCGCTGAGAGCACAAGTTGATTGTGTGGTTTGTTCATAGGGTCAGAGTTTATCCTATTACACAGCGTATTCCAGAATATTATTCACTCCGGATACGGGTTATTAACCCGCCAACTCACTCCAACCATGTCATCCTCAGGACGTTGGATGCGACCGGGCCACGACGCGCTGCACAGGCAATGCTCGTTCCATTGGCAACAGAGGCATGGTTTGTGTCCGATGCCCCGAGCTTGTTGAAAAATGGGATGTTCGGCCACCTCGAGCGCAGCCATGGATCGTGTCGCCGCACCTTGACAGGGAATGCCCAGCCGGCGGTGTGGCGCCTTGTCACGGATGCGCGCGGGGTGGCTGAGGACGATATGGCGCGTCGCCGGGGGAATAACATTGCTTGGTGCAGCAACAGAAAGTCTTGAGGTTCTCTCGGTTTTTTCTTGTCAGCGAAAATTACCGCAGGATAGAATACCGCTCTTGTGAGGAATATCGATACCGGTGTTCCGGGTGAAGCGTGGAGTAAGCGATGATTCAGGGTAGTATGGTGGCGCTGGTTACGCCGATGATGGCGGATGGAGCTGTCGATCAGGTGGCGCTGTACAAACTGCTGGATTGGCATGTGGAGCAGGGCACGGACGCAATTGTCGCCATGGGCACCACCGGGGAATCCGCTACCCTGGATGAGAAGGAGCATTGCGAGATGATCCGGCTCGTGGTGGCGCATGTCGCTGGACGCATTCCTGTAGTGGCGGGTACGGGAGCCAATTCCACCACGGAAGCCATCAGCCTTACGCGCTGTGCTTCCCAAGCGGGCGCCGACGCCTGCTTGCTGGTGACGCCCTATTACAACAAGCCAACCCAGGAAGGCCTGTACCTGCACCACAAAGCCATTGCCGAAGCCGTGGACATTCCCCAGATCCTGTACAATGTGCCGGGCCGAACCGCTTGCGACATGCTTCCTGAGACCGTGGGCCGCTTGTCGGGAATCCCCAATATCGTTGGCGTGAAGGAGGCCACGGGCGATCTGCGCCGTATCGGCGCCATTCGTGCGCTGGCGGGAGAGGACTTTGCCATCTACAGTGGCGATGACGCCACGGGCTGCGCTGCCATGCTTGCGGGCGGAAATGGCGTGATTTCAGTGACCGCCAATGTTGCGCCGGCGCTCATGGCGCAGTTGTGCAAGGCTGCGCTGGAGGGGGATCGCGCCGCAGCAGAGGCCATTGACGCCAAACTGGCGGCGCTGCATGAGAAACTGTTCCTGGAGGCCAACCCGATTCCGGTGAAGTGGGCGCTGGCGGAAATGGGCATGATCCAGAAGGGCATCCGTCTGCCGCTTACCTGGTTGTCGGCGGAATACCACCAGCCCTTGCGCCAGGCCATGAGTCAGGCGGGGCTCATCTGAGTGACAACAATAGCCATCCATGGATGGCCGGGATAAACAAGTTTATGAATGTCAGTACCAAACGCTTTCTCATTCTGGTGGCGCCCGTATCTCTGTTCGTACTTGGGGGCTGTGGTTCTACCGGGTTGGACAAGGTCTTGCCAGACAAGAAAGTCGAGTATAAAAAGGAAGTCATTGCTGACAGGCATCTTGAAGTTCCTCCCGATCTCACCTCCAGCCGCATCGAAAACAGAATCCCCGGACTGGAAGGCGGAACCACGACTTATTCCGAATACAAAGGCGTGCGTCAAGAGGTGGCGGGTGCGGGCCTGCGGGCCACCAACAAGAACGTGTTGCCGGAAAATCCGGCGATCAAGGTCATGCGCGAAGGCAAGGATCGCTGGTTGGTGATCAAGGCGCCGGCGGATGCAGTTTGGGACAAGGTGCTGGATTTCTGGCAGGAAAACGGCATTCTTCTCGATCAGCAGGATCCCAGTATTGGCGTCATGGAAACCAGTTGGCTGGAGAACAAGGCCAATGTAAGTAGCGGCTTTATCACGGATTTCATTCAGGGTTTCTTCGAAGGCGCCTATGATGCGGGGATCCGGGACCGCTTCCGGATTCGCCTGGAACGCGGCGAGGAGCCGGGAACCACGGAACTGTATCTGGTGCACTTCGGCATGGAGCAGGATTTTGTTACTGCCGCCAACAATGAAGATGACCAGATCTACTGGAAGATCCGCCCCCGTGATCCGGGCCTGGAGGCGATCATGCTGAACAAGCTGATGGTTTATCTGGGACTGGCGGAAGCCGAGGCCAAGGCGGCGCTGGCCGCCGCAAAAGAGCTGGATGGCGTAAAGTCGCGCATGGTCAAGGGGCGTGACGGGGTGGAGCTGCGCATCTCCGAGCCTTTCTCCCGTGCCTGGCGGCTGGCGGGTCTGGCGCTGGATCGTGTGGGTTTCATGGTGGAAGACCGCAATCGCTCCCGTGGCATCTACTATGTTCGCTACAACGACCCCATGGCCGGGGAAAGCAAGGGCGGATGGCTGTCCAGACTGGCATTCTGGCGCAATGATGACAAGGTGGATGAGGCGGCCCTGTACCAGGTGCAACTGGCGTCCACGGATGATGGCACGCGGCTGCGCGTGGCGGATGAACAGGGCAAGTTGCTGGATGGCGATACGGCGCAGCGCATCCTGACCTTGATCCAGGAACAGCTGAAGTAGCCACCATTGTTTCCGTGTTGAAGTTTGCTTCCCTGGGTAGCGGCAGCCGGGGCAACGCCACCCTGATCCAGGCCGGCGACACCTGCTTGCTGCTGGACAACGGCTTTTCTCTGCGTGAACTGGAATCGCGCCTGGCGCGCCTGGATCTTCATGCGGAAGAAATCAATGCAGTGCTGGTGACCCATGAACATGGCGATCATATCAAGGGTGTGGGTCCCCTGGCGCGCAAGTACCGGATGCCCGTGTGGATGACCCACGGAACCTGGCGCAACGCCCCTTGTGGCGAAGTGCCGGAACTGCGGCTGTTCGGCACCCATACCCCGGCCTTTACTATTGGCGATATTGAGGTGGCGCCCTTTGCCGTGCCCCATGACGCCCGCGAGCCATCCCAGTTCGTTTTTTCCCATCAACGCCTGAAGTTCGGGGTTCTTACCGACGCCGGCAGCTTTACGCCCCATGTGGTCGCGGCGATTTGCGATGTGGACGCCCTGCTGCTGGAATGCAATCATGACCTGCAAATGCTGCGTGATGGCCCCTATCCGCCGCGCCTGCAGCAGCGGGTGGGTGGAAACTACGGACATTTGAGCAATGGCCAGGCGGCGCAACTGCTCTCGCAGATCGATCATGGCAAGCTGCAGCATCTGCTGGCCGGGCATCTGAGTGAAAAAAACAACTGCCCGGATCTGGTGAGACAATCTCTGGAGGCGGTGTGCCAGACATTGTCCGGGCGCATTTCCCTGCTTCACCAGGATGGCGGGGATGGCTGGTTTGCGCTTCAGCCGCGCGTCTCTTTTTCACCCAGCTGATTCAGCGCCCAATCGATGTGTTCTCGCACCAGGGCGCTGGCCTGGGTACGGGTGCGGTGTAATGCCGAAATGACCTCGGGCCGCGGATGGCCGTTGCCCAGGGCCACGGCGATATTGCGCTGCCAGCGCTCATGGCCGATGCGGCGTATGGCAGAGCCTTCCGTGCGCTTGAGGAAGAGACTTTCATCCCAGGAGAACAGCTCCAGCAGGCTGGCCTGATCCAGCCCCTGGCGGGGCAGGAAATCCGCTTCCGGGGTAGGCGTGGCGAAGCGATTCCAGGGACAGACCATCATGCAGTCGTCACAGCCGTAGATGTGGTTGCCCATGAGCGGGCGCAGCGGTTCGGGAATCGGCCCGAACCGTTCGATTGTCAGATAGGAAATGCAGCGCCTGGCGTCGAGCTGATAGGGTGCGACAATGGCCCGGGTCGGGCAGATGTCGATGCAGGCGGTGCAACTGCCGCAGTGTTCCTGTACCGGCTTGTCTACAGGCAGGGGCAAATCGGTATACAGCTCTCCGAGAAAGAACCAGGAGCCTGCGCGGCGATGGATGATGTTGGTGTGCTTGCCCATCCAGCCCAGACCGGCTTTCACCGCCAGGGGCTTTTCCAGTACGGGGGCGGAATCGACAAACACCCGGTAACCGAACTCGCCAATGTCTTCACGGATGCGCAGCGCCAGCTTTTGCAGGCGTTTGCGCATGAGCTTGTGGTAATCCCGCCCCAGGGCGTAGCGCGAGATGAAGGCGGCGGCAGGATCCTGCTGTACGGCTTCGGCATCGTCCTCCGGCGGCAGATAATCCATGCGCACGGAGATCACCCGGAGGGTGCCGGGCACCAACTCTCCGGGGCGGAAGCGCTTGCTGCCGTGCTTCCACATATACTCCATATCGGCAAGCCTTCCTTGCGCCACGGACTGCTCCAGGCGCTTGGCGGCCAGGCGCAGGTCGGTATCGGTAATGCCGGTTTGCTGGAAACCAAGAGCAGCGGACCAGGTCTTGATTCTGGCGGCGAGGGCGGCAAGTTCTTTGGCATCCAGATGAGACATGGCGGTAGAATAGAACAAAACCATTGCTCCGTCTCCACCTATGAACCACCGTCGCTCCATCGCCGGCAAGCCGCATCTGCCAACCGCCCTGTACCTGGCGCAGCAGCTGCGCGAGATGGATCGTCTCGCTATCGAAGTCCATGGCATTCCCGGTGATGAGCTGATGCAGCGGGCGGGGCAGGCGGCTTTTGCACTGCTGCGCCATCGCTGGCCTCGAGCGAGAAAAATCCTTGTGCTCGCCGGGACGGGAAACAACGGCGGTGACGGTTTTGTGGTGGCGCGGCTGGCGCTGCGGGCAGGGCTGCAGGTTCAGGTGCTGCAGCTGGGTGAGCGGCAGCGGATTGCCGGGGATGCGCTGCTCAATGCGCAACGCTATGACGCCCTTTCCGGCGAATGGCGAACCTTTGCCGGTGAGTTGCCCCCGGATGTGGATCTGATCGTGGATGCCGTGTTCGGCACCGGTCTGGAGCGCGAGGTGGAAGGCCAATGGGCCCAGGCAATCATGGCGGTGAACGCCTCGCCCAGACCGGTGCTGGCTCTGGATATTCCTTCCGGTCTGCATGCGGATACGGGCAAGATCCTGGGGGTGGCGGTGCAGGCGGAGGCATGTATCAGTTTCATTGGCCTCAAAAGGGGCATGTTCACAGCGGATGGGCCGGCATGTTGCGGCGACATACAGTTTGATGCCCTGGGGATGCCGGAGCAACTGTATTCCCGCCTGACTCCTTCCGCCAGGCGGCTGGATTGGTTGCGGCAACGGCGGCTTCTGCAGCCGCGCCCGCCCACCGCCCACAAGGGTATGTACGGACATGTGCTGGTGGTTGGGGGTGATCTGGGTTTTGGCGGGGCAGCCCGCCTGTGTGCAGAGGCGGCATTGCGCACTGGCGCCGGGCTGGTCAGCCTGGCCACGCGGGCCGAGCATGTGCCTGCGGTGCTGGCGGCGCGACCGGAGATCATGGCGCATGGCGTGGGGGAGTCTTCGCAGTTGCAGGCTTTGCTGGACAAAGCGACAGTGGTGGCTCTGGGGCCTGGGTTGGGAACATCCGGCTGGGGAAGATCCCTGTGGCGGCAACTGAGGGATGCCGAGCTGCCTCTGGTGCTGGATGCAGATGCCCTGAATCTGCTCGCCCGATCCGCCGGGCGCGGCGACAACTGGGTGCTCACACCTCATCCGGGGGAAGCCGCCAGGTTGCTGGGTTGCAGCACCGAAGCCGTCCATGCAGACCGCTTTGCCGCTGTCGAACAATTGCAACAGCGTTATGGCGGCGTTGCCGTGCTGAAGGGCGCCGGAACCCTCATTCAAAGTAGCAACGGCAGGCCGGCAATCTGTTCCGAGGGTAACCCCGGCATGGCCAGCGGCGGTATGGGGGATGTGTTAACCGGCGTGATCGCGGGCTTCATTGCCCAGGGTTGGGATCTGCCCAGTGCCGCCAGGCTTGGCGTATGCCTGCATGGGGCCGCGGCGGACAAGGCGGCGCGGGCTGGCGAGCGGGGCCTGCTGGCTGGTGATCTCATGTCGCAGATCAGGCGTTTGGCGAACCCCGGCAATGAATGAGCAGACCGTCTACTGTTCTTCCGAACAGCAGCAGATGCTGCTGGGCGGCTGCCTGGCGCAGGCCTTTGCCGGCAGGCCACTGCTGATCTTTCTGCATGGGGATCTGGGTGCGGGCAAAACCACTCTGGTGAGAGGCTACTTGCGTGGACTGGGCTATGAGGGCGCCGTGCGCAGCCCCACCTATACCCTGGTGGAGCCATACCCCTTGGGGGATCTGACTGTATACCACCTGGATCTGTATCGCCTTTCCGATCCCGAAGAGCTGGAATTTCTTGGTGGCAGAGAAATTTTCAGCGGCAATCATCAGGTGTTGGTGGAGTGGCCGGAAAAAGGCCGTGGCTGGTTGCCGGAGCCGGATCTCCATCTGATCCTGCATCACCGCGGGCACGGGCGCCGCCTGGAATTGCGCTGCAAAACGGTGGATTGCATGCGGCAGGTGGCCCGGTGCGCTGCGCTGCTATCTGAAGCGGAGTCTTAGATAAGGCCCTTATCTACCCGAAAACGCTAGAAAAAATATTCTTCCTGTGCTATTTTTTAAAAAAGGGGTATTTTCTGCTAGTGATTTTTGTGGGGTCATGAACATACATCGCGTGAAAAAAATCATTTTTTTGCTGTCTCTGTTCTGCCTGATATTGCCTGGCTTGGCAATGGCGAATACCAGCATTCACGGGGTGCGTATGTGGAATGCTCCGGATCATACCCGCCTGGTGTTTGACGTCAGCAAGCAGGTTCAGCACCGCCTCTTTTCCCTGCAAGGCCCCCACCGGCTGGTGATCGATTTCGAGCAAACCGCCCTCAAGACCCAACTGAAGGCCGACCGCTTCAAGAGCAGACATGTTTCCACCTTGCGCTACGCCTCGCAGCCGGATGGCAAGTTGCGGGTTGTTCTCGATCTGACCCAAGCGGTGCGTCCCCGCAGCTTCATGCTCAGGCCCAGCGGGCAATACGGGCATCGCCTGGTGATCGACCTCTACGACAAAAAAGACGCCGCTGCTGCAGTGCAGAAGGTGAAGAAAAACACCAACCCGCGCGGGGGCAGGGATGTTGTGATCGCCATTGATGCCGGCCATGGTGGTGAAGATCCGGGTGCTTTGGGCAGCGTGCTGAAAACAAAGGAAAAAGTAATCACCCTGGCCATAGCGCGCAAGTTGAAAAAACTCATTGATGCAGAACCCGGCATGCGTGCGGTGCTTACGCGCACGGGTGACTATTACGTCGGCCTGCGCAAGCGCATGAAAATCGCCCGCCGCGAACATGCTGATTTCTTTGTCTCCATTCATGCGGACGCGTTCCGTAACAAGAAGGCGAAAGGGGCCTCGGTGTTCGTGCTTTCCAACCGCGGCGCTTCCAGCGAGGCGGCCCGCTGGCTGGCGGCAAAGGAAAACGCGGCGGATCTGGTCGGGGGTGTGAGCCTGGACGGCAAGGATGATGTGCTGGCGTCCGTGCTTCTCGACCTGGCGCAAACCGGCACCCTGGCGGCGAGCATGCGCGCGGCGCGCACGGTGCACAGGGAAATGGGGCGGATCGGCACTCTTCATGGCAACAAGGTGCAAAACGCCGGTTTCATGGTGCTCAAATCCCCGGATATTCCTTCCATGCTGGTGGAAACCGGATTCATCTCCAACCCTTCGGAAGAGCGCAAGCTGGCCAGCGCCTCCTACCAGAAGAAAGTGGCGAAAGCCGTTTTCAGGGGGATTCGCGAGTATTTCCACAGCGAGCCTCCCTTGGGCACTCGCCTGGCCATGCTGAAACAACAGAAAAACCAGAAACCGTCTGCGGCGCGCTATGTCATTCGTCGTGGAGACACCTTGTCCACCATCGCCAGTCGCCACAAGGTCAGCATCGCCGCCTTGCGCAGCGTAAATCGCATTACCAGCGACCGTATTCGCGTTGGTCAGGTATTGCGCATTCCCAGCACCTGATATTTGTATTTGCCCGGCAACCATTCCGTTTATGTTCAGCCGCCACGAGCGTGTTCGCGGCAAGGCGTCATGCCGCCGGCAGGGTGATTCCCTGTCAAGGTGCGGCAACGATGTCCACGAACGCGCTCGCGACCCGGCTTGCATCTGGTATCCTGTACCTAGCCAAATGGTTGCCGGGTGCGTGATTTGTGATATCGAGAGCACAAAAATGTTTTGTTAATTGTGGATGGGCGTGGTATAAAATCACACAAAACAAATAACGAACAATAACAACATATTAGCTTTTGTTGATCAGCTTTAACAGGAATCCAGGGGGTGTGGCTGCATTGTGTTAAAAGATAATTGGGGGCGCATCAGGTTTGTTTATAGGGATTTGTTATAGGTCCCGATGGATCGACCTCCAAACATTTGTAGTCAAACAATGCTTAAATCCAATGGGGTCCTACTTGAACATTACAGCATTATCTCTTGCTGGATTCTGCAGTAAAGCTGGTTGATTGCCCTCTCAGGCGCGGTGTTATGCGCAGAGAAACCGGACACTGGGCACGTCCACTCAATTAGAGCGTGCTGGCGACGCTGTGTCGGTATTTTCGTATGACATATAAGTTGCCGGGCATTCGGTTGTCGGATGTAGCTCTTAACCAGCGAATATCCTGAAGGAGGATTTATGAAGAGAAAACTAGCTCTCAGTGCTGTGTTGATCGTCAGTGGATTTGCGTTCAGCACATCTGCCGTGGCGGAGACACCCAGCGCGGCCATGCTTGCCTATACTTGCGCGGGTTGTCATGGTACCAACGGCAACAGCCATGGCCCGGCCACGCCTTCCCTGGCGGGCGCATCCAAGGACTATATCGTCGAGATAATGGAGTATTATGCCTCCGGTGAGCGCGCTTCGACCATTATGGGCCGTATTGCAAAGGGATATACGAAAGAAGAGATCGAGGCGATGGCGGATTTCTTTTCCAAGCAGAAATTCGTACCGGCAAAAGGACAGAAGTTTGATCCCAAGCTGGCCAAGAAGGGTGCGAAGCTGCATGACAAATACTGTGAAAAATGCCATGAAGATGGTGGTGCCTCATCCGAGGACGATACCGGAATCCTGGCCGGCCAATGGACGCCCTATTTGAAATACACCCTCGCGGACATGATGGCGGGCAAAAGCCATATGTCGAAGAAGATGAAGAAGAAACTGAAGAAATTGCACAAGAAGGCGGGTGACGCCGGTATTGAACAGTTGCTTCACTACTACGCCAGCAAGCAGTGAGGGGAGAGTCAGACATGAGTAATTTTACACGCAGAAAATTTCTGAAAGTTACCGGAGCGGCGGCAGCCGCTTCATCGGCCCTTACATTCAGCTCTTTCGCCATTGGCGGCGCAAAGAAAAAAGTGGTCATCGTCGGTGGCGGTATTGGCGGAGCAACAGCCGCCAAGTACATGCGCATGATGGACAGCTCCATCGAAGTCACCCTGATTGAAGCCAACAAGGACTACTATACCTGCTTCATGAGCAATGAGGTGCTGGCGGGTGACCGCTCCATTGATTCCATCCGCTTTGGCTATACCGGCCTGGCTGCGCATGGCGTGAAAGTCGTGCATGACTGGGTGAGTGGTATTGATGCGGGCAAGCGCGTGGTCACCACCAAGGGTGGAAAAAGCTTTCCCTACGACCGCTGCATCGTTTCGCCTGGCGTGGATTTCAAATGGGACGCCATTGAAGGCTATGACGCCCAGGTGGCGGAAAAAATCCCCCATGCCTGGAAGGCGGGCTCGCAAACCATGACCTTGCGCAAGCAGCTGGAAGCCATGCGTGACGGCGGCACGGTGCTGATTGCGCCGCCTCCCAATCCTTTCCGCTGCCCTCCCGGGCCGTATGAGCGGGCTTCCCAGATTGCGCATTATTTGAAGAACAACAAGCCCAAGTCCAAGATCATCATTCTGGATCCCAAGGACAAATTCTCCAAATTCGGCCTGTTTACAGATGGCTGGAAGCGCCACTACGGCTATGGCACCGACAACAGTCTCATTACCTGGGTGAATGGCGCCGATGGCGGCGCCGTGGAAGCCGTGGACGCCAAAACCATGACCGTGCAGGCCGCTGTGGAAGAGTTCAAGGCGGATGTCATCAATATTATCCCCGCGCAAAAAGCCGGCAAGATCGCCTTTGCCGCCGGGCTGACCAATGACAAGGGCTGGTGCCCTGTCGATGGCAAGACCTTCGAGTCCACTGTTCACAAGAATATTCATGTGATTGGTGATTCGGCCATTGCCTCGCCACTGCCCAAATCGGGCTATGCCGCCAATTCCGAGGCCAAGGTTTGCGCCGCGGCAATTGTTTCCCTGCTCAATGACGGCAAGGCGCCTCAGCCTTCCTATGTCAATACCTGCTACAGCATCATTGCTCCGGGTGACGGCATTTCTGTTGCCATGGTATATGCCTACAAAGATGGCAAGATTATCAAGGTCAAAGGTTCCGGCGGACTTACGCCTTCGGAGTTTGACCCGGAAATGCGTGCCAGGGAAGTGCAGTACGCCCATTCCTGGTTCAAGAATATCACTGCCGATGTGTTCGGCTGATACCTGAACCTTCTTGCCGGTGTCGCCGGCGGATAAACGCTGCTTCGGCAGCGTTTTTTTTTGGGGGGGCTGGAGGTGGATGAGACGTGCGGACAGCGAATCCTCCCCAGATGTGGCAGAATGCCGCCATGAGCCATCGTATCCATGCGCTGCCCTCCCAGCTGATCAACCAGATCGCCGCCGGCGAGGTGGTGGAGCGTCCCGCCTCCGTGATCAAGGAGTTGGTGGAGAACAGCCTGGATGCGGGCGCGACACGAATCGATGTGGACGTGGTGCAGGGAGGCGTCAAGCGCATGCGGGTGCGGGACGATGGCCTGGGCATCTCCCGGGAAGATCTGCCCCTGGCGCTTTCCCGTCATGCCACCAGCAAGGTTGCCTGCCTGGAAGACCTGGAAGGCATCAGGAGCATGGGCTTTCGCGGCGAGGCCTTGCCCAGCATTGCTTCGGTTTCCCGGCTGACCCTCATGTCCCGGGAACAGGGCGCCGATCAGGCCTGGAAGCTGGATGGGGGGGGTGGAGAGCCGTCGCCTACCGCACACCCACAAGGCACCACTGTGGATGTACGGGATCTTTTCTACAACACGCCGGCGCGCCGCAAATTCCTGAAAACGGACAAGACCGAGTTTCGCCATCTTGAACAGGTGCTGCGGCGCCTGGCCCTGGCGCGCTTCGATGTGGCGTTCACACTGGAACACAATGGCAAGCTGGTTTTTTCCGCACGGCAGGCGGGTCATGTGCGGGAGCGCGAAGCCCGGATCGCGGATTTGCTGGGACAGTGCTTCATCGACAACAGTCTGCGATTCGAGCAGGAAGCGGCGGGCTTGCGCCTGTCTGGCTGGATCGGCTTGCCCGCCTTTTCCCGCTGCCAGGCGGATATGCAGCATTTTTTCGTCAATGGCCGCATGGTTAGAGACAAGCTGGTGAGCCATGCCATTCGCCAGGCCTACCAGGACGTGCTCTATCATGGCCGCCACCCCGCCTATGTGCTGTATCTGGAGCTTGCGCCGCAGCTGGTGGATGTGAATGTGCACCCGACCAAGCATGAAGTGCGGTTCCGTGAAGGCCGCCTGGTGCATGACTATCTGTTTCGCACCCTGCATAAAGTGCTTGCGGATGCGCGGCCCGGTGATTCGTATGCGCCACCGGAAACCGCCGGGGAGGTTCTGGCCGGAGCTGCGCCAACGGCTCCGCCGGCGGCGATGGCTGGTCAGGCATCGGTCAGGGAGACGCCCCAATCCTACCAGTCGGCGTTTCACTGGCAAATGCCTGGCGGGGCGGCGGCTTCACAACCGCCGTCAGCGCGCATGCCGGACAATGGGGAAACGCCAGTCCTGGGTTATGCCCTGGCGCAGCTGCATGGCGTGTATATTCTGGCGCAGAACACCGAGGGTTTGCTCATTGTGGATATGCATGCAGCCCATGAGCGCATCACCTATGAGCGCCTGAAGCAATCCCTGGATGGGCAGGGGATACGCAGCCAGCCGTTGCTGGTGCCCCTGTCTGTCAAGGTCAGCCCCGGGGAAGTGCAGCTCGCCGTGGAGAACCGCCCGGTGCTCGAAGAGCTGGGGCTGGAGATCGACCCGCTGGATGCGGATACCCTGGTGGTCAGGGCGCTGCCCGCCTTGCTGGAAGATGCGGATGCCGAAGGCTTGGTGCGTGACCTGCTGTCCGATCTGGCGACCCATGGCGGCAGCGGGCGCATCAGAGCCGCGATCAATGAGGTGCTGTCCACCATGGCCTGTCATGGCTCGGTGCGCGCCAACCGGCGGCTGGCCCTGGAGGAAATGAACGCCCTGCTGCGGGACATCGAGACCACTGAACGCAGTGGTCAATGCAATCACGGGCGTCCTACCTGGACACAGCTCTCCATGGCCGAGCTGGACAAATTGTTCCTGCGTGGGCGTTGATGACGGAAAGGAAACTGCCTGCGGCGATTTTCCTCATGGGCCCCACGGCGGCCGGGAAGACAGCGCTTGCGGTGGAGCTGGCCCGCCGGCTGCCCGTGGATGTGATCAGTGTGGATTCCGCGCTGGTGTACCGGGGCATGGATATCGGCACCGCCAAGCCCGGCCCGGAATTGCTGCAGGAGGTTCCCCATGCCCTGGTGGACATCTGCGAACCGGAGGACGCCTATTCCGCCGCCCGGTTTCGCACGGATGCCCTGGAAAGAATGCGGGAAAGCAGCGACGCCGGTAAAATTCCCTTGCTTGTCGGCGGCACCATGCTGTATTTTCGCGCCCTGGAGCAAGGGCTGTCGGATTTACCGGAATCCGATCCAAAGATCCGCGGCGTATTGCAGCAGCGGCTTCAGCGCCAGGGCTCCGTGGTTTTGCACAGGGAACTGCAAAAGCAGGATCCGGAATCGGCAAAACGCATCCATGCCAATGATCCGCAACGTATCCTGCGCGCCCTGGAGGTCATGGAAATCACCGGACAGCCCCTGTCCCGGTTGCAGGAACAGCAGGGAGAAAAACTGCCCTATGATGTCCTGAAGTTGATAAAGGCCCCCCGGGATCGCAGCGTGCTCCATGAACGCATCGCCCGGCGTTTCGATGCCATGTTGCAGCAGGGTTTCGAAGAAGAGGTGCAAGGTCTGATGGCCCGCCCTGGTTTTTCACCGCAATTGCCATCCATGCGCGCCGTGGGTTACCGGCAGATGATCGAATATCTGCAGGGGATGTGCGGCAGGGAAGAAATGCGGGAAAAAGGCGTCATTGCCACCCGCCAGCTGGCGAAGCGGCAGTTTACCTGGCTGCGCCGGGAAAACGACGCCAACTGGTTGCAGGAAGCGCCGGAAAAAACCTGGGAGCAGGTGTCGAAATTGATTGATTTAAAAGATTTTTTATAAACACATAAAATAATTGCGAAGTGATGACCTTGTGTTATATTAAAAAGCACCTATTTGCTGTGGTGCTGATTATTACCACACAACATTTATTATAATAAGTACAGAAGGAGCAAAACTATGTCAAAAGGGCAGTCTCTCCAAGACCCTTTCCTCAATGCGTTGCGCAAGGAACGTATTCCCGTATCCATTTTTCTGGTCAACGGCATCAAATTGCAGGGAACCATCGATTCCTTCGACCAATTCGTGGTATTGCTGAAAAATACGGTCAGCCAGATGGTGTACAAACACGCCATCTCCACGGTGGTGCCAACGCGCAATGTCCGTCTCACCCCTTCCCAAGATGCGGAGCCCTCCGATTCCGGCAATCTCTAACAAATCATGGCCCCCCAAGAGGGGGCTGTGCGCTTCCCTGCACAATGTTTGAACGCCCCCAGGCCGGCGAAACGGCCATTCTCGTGCATGTTTCCCGGCAGGGGGCGGCCGATCCTGATGAATTGCAGGAATTTCGTGAGTTGGCCACATCCGCCGGCGCACGGGTGGCCGGACTGTTGACCGGGGTGCGCTACACCCCGGATCCCCGCTATTTCGTGGGCAAGGGCAAGGCGGAGGAGATTCGGGAATCGGCAGAGGCCGCGCAGGCGGAGCTGGTGATTTTCGATCACGCCCTTTCCCCCAGCCAGGAGCGCAACCTGGAAGCCCTGTTCCAGTGCCGGGTGTTGGACAGATCCGGGCTGATTCTGGATATTTTTGCCCAGCGCGCCCGTTCTTTCGAAGGCAAACTACAGGTGGAGCTGGCGCAACTGCGGCATCTTTCCACCCGGCTGGTGCGGGGATGGACGCATTTGGAGCGGCAAAAAGGCGGCATCGGCCTGCGCGGGCCGGGGGAAACCCAGCTGGAGACCGACCGCCGCCTGTTGAATCAGCGCATCGACCAGATTCGCCGGCGCCTGAAAAAGGTGGACAGCCAGCGGGATCAGGGACGCAAGGCCAGGCGGCGCGCAGACGTGCCCACGGTGTCCCTGGTTGGCTACACCAACGCCGGCAAGTCCACCTTGTTCAATCGTCTGACGCATGCCCATGTGTATGTCCGGGATCAGCTGTTCGCCACCCTGGATCCCACCTTGCGCCGGCTCGTTCTGCCGGAAGGCGAGAATGTCGTGCTGGCGGATACGGTGGGGTTCATCTCCCGCCTTCCCCATGAGCTGGTGGCGGCGTTCAAATCCACCCTGCAGGAGACTGTGGAGGCCTCCCTGCTGCTGCATGTCATCGATGTCGCCAGCCACCGCCGCAGCGAAAACATGGGAGAAGTGGAAGACGTGTTACAGCAGATTGGCGCGGACAAGGTGCCGCGGCTGGAGGTGTACAACAAAATCGATTTGCTGGAGAATGCGCAACCCCGTATCGAACGGGACGAACAAGGGCTGGTTACGCGGGTATGGTGCTCAGCGCAGACGGGCGCAGGCATGGATTTGCTGGTGGACGCCCTGCAGGCGCGTTTTCACCAGGCCCATGTGCGTAAGCACCTGCGTTTGCGGCCGGCGGACGGGCGTCTGCGCGCCTTGCTGCATGAAAGAACCCGGGTATTGCAAACCCAGGATCTGGAAAACGGCGATTGCGAGATGGAAATTGAGGCGACGGTGGCGGGGTTTCAGCGCTTGTTGAAGAAAGAGCCTGATCTGGCGGAAAAACTCCTGGAATGTTGAGGGATATATTTGCCGTTCCGGGACGTCGGGGCAATAGCACTTTTTCTTGAACTTGGTACAATCAACCTTTCGGCCGCAGCGCTATGCTGAACGGCCCAAACCAATTTTGGAGCAATACATGGCCTGGAATGAACCGGGTGGCAATGATAAGGACCCCTGGAGCGGAAAGGGGAAAGATCAAGGGCCACCAGATCTGGATGAAGTCGTAAAAAAACTGCAGGACAAGATGGGAGGATTGTTCGGCGGCAAGAAAGGCGGCGGAGGCGCCTCCCCCTTCGGTGGAGGCGGCAAGGGGAGCGGCAAGCTGGTCATCGCCCTCGTCATTGTCGTGGTGGCGGTGCTGGCGGCGATTCAGAGCTTCTATATCGTACAGCCTGCGGAGCGGGCCGTGGTGCAGCGCTTGGGCGCCTACCATTCCGTGACCACTCCTGGACCTCATTTCCTGATTCCTTTCATCGATAAGAAAACCATTATCAATGTCGATCAGGTAAACAAGTTTGGGCACCGCGCCCAGATGTTGACCAAGGACGAGAATATCGTCGATGTCACCCTCACCGTTCAATACCGGGTGCAGGATGCGGCCGATTTCCTGTTTCAGGATGCGGATCCGGTAAAGACCATCTACAGCGCTGTGGAGTCGGCATTGCGTGAGGTCACCGGCAAGAGCACCCTGGACGAGATCATTACCGAAAACCGTAGCGCCGTAGCCGCCATGGTCAAACAGAATACCCAGAAACTGCTCAATACCTATAAAACCGGCCTGGTGGTGACCAATGTCAACATCCAGGACGCCAATCCGCCGGAAGAGGTCAAAGAAGCGTTTGACGATGCGACCCGCGCCATGGCGGACAAGGAACGGGTGCAGAACCAGGCGGATGCCTATGCGAACGATATCGTTCCCCGCGCCCGGGGTGCGGCGGCCAGACAGGTCGAAGACGCCAAGGCCGATGCCTTCAAGGTCGTATCCGAAGCGAAAGGTGAGACCAAGCGTTTCCTGGCCCTGCTGGAGGAATACCGAAAAGCACCGGAAGTAACCCGCCAGCGCTTGTACCTGGATACCATGCAGGAAGTGCTGAGTGAAACCGGAAAAGTCATGCTGGATGTGAAAGAAGGCAGCAATACGCTGACCTATCTGCCCCTGGATCGAATCATGAACCAACCACGGCTGGCGCCTGCCGGCGCTGTACAGCTGCCAGGCTATGAAAGCCTGGAAGCTGAATCCAAAACCCGCAAGCTGGAAGACGCCCAGCGCCGTCGCGATGAAGTACAGCGTGACCGGGATCGCGCCAGGAGGAACCGCTGATGAACTCGCCAAAGATGATGATTGCCGCTGCGGTGGCTGCGGTGCTGTTGCTGCTGGGTTCCACCTCGTTGTTTCTGGTGCAGGAAAACGAGACCGCCCTGCTGCTGCGTCTGGGTAAAATCGTTGACTCGGATTTCAAGCCCGGTCTTCATGTCAAGATGCCGGTGATCCAGACCGTGCAGCGTTTTGACAAGCGCTTGCAGACCCTGGATGCCAAGCCGGAACATTTCCTCACCAGCGAAAAGAAATTCGTGGTGGTGGATTCGTACATCAAATGGCGTATCGACGATACCGCGCAATACTATCGTTCCACCAAGGGCAACATGATGACCACCTCGCGCCTGCTGGGGGAGCGGATCAACGCCGCGCTGCGGGACGAATTTGGTAAACGCACCATTGCCGAGGTGATTTCCGGAGAACGCGCCCAGATCATGGATGAACTCACCCGCCGTGCGGATGAGAGCTCCAGCGACCTCGGGGTGGAGATCATCGATGTGCGCATCAAGCAGATCGATTTCCCGCCGGAGATCAGTAATCGGGTGTACGAGCGCATGCGCACCGAACGGGAGCGCGTGGCGCGGGAGCTGCGCGCCCAGGGCGCGGAAGCCGCGGAGCGGATTCGCGCCGATGCGGATCGCCAGAAAACCGAAATTATCGCCAATGCCTATCGTGAATCGGAAGAGATACGCGGTAAGGGGGATGCCGAAGCTGCCGGGATCTATGCCGCAGCCTTTTCCCAGGATTCCGAGTTTTACGCCTTCTGGCGCAGCCTGAAAGCCTATCGTAATGTCTTTTCCAAGGGCTCCAGCATGATGGTGCTGGATCCGGATTCGCCCTTCTTCCGGTATTTTCGTGACGGGGCTGGCGAATAAAGCCTAACTTTGGGAAAATTTTGACCCGGCATACCAGGCCGCCGGGTCGATCATACATTCAGCCGGGCCAGTCCCGGCTTTTTCAGGTATCTGGAGTCGCTGATGGCATGGCAGGATTTGTGGGCAGCCTTCGCATTGATGCTGGTTCTGGAAGGCATATTGCCATTTCTCAATCCGCAGCGCTTTCGCAACATGTTGCGCATGCTGGACGAAATGGACGATGCCATGGTGCGCCGTATCGGTCTGGCGAGCATGCTGGTCGGCCTGGGGCTGTTGTACCTGGTGAGATGACCCCGTCCCGCCGCGATCCACCAAGAATTAAGGCAGAAAAATGAATTCACACAAACACTGGCTGTTGCCGGAAGGCATAGATGAGCTGTTGCCTGCGCAAGCAAAACAGCTGGAGGTCTTGCGGCGGCGTTTGCTGGATCAGTTCTCCGCCTGGGGCTATGAACTGGTGATCACCCCTTTCATCGAATACCTGGATTCCCTGCTCACCGGTGCGGGCAAGGATCTGGAGCGCCAGACCTTCAAGATGACGGACCAGATCAGCGGTCGCTTGCTGGGCATTCGTGCGGACATTACCCCCCAGGCAGCGCGTATCGATGCGCACCAGCTGCGTTGTGATGAGCCCAGCCGCCTGTGTTATATCGGCAGCGTATTCCGTACGCGCGGGGATGGTTTTTCCGCCAGCCGCAGCCCGCTGCAAATCGGTGCGGAATTGTATGGCCATGCCGGGGTGGAAAGCGATGTCGAAGTCCTCTGCCTGATGATGGAAACCCTGAAGAGCGCCGGCGTGGAAAATGTTTTTCTGGATTTGGGGCATGTGGGGGTTTTCCGCGGCCTTTCCCGTCAGGCGGAGCTGAAGCCGGGCCAGGAGAATGCCCTGTTTGCCGCCTTGCAACGCAAGGCGATACCGGAAATCCGCTCCCTGGTTGCAGCGTTTTCCCTTGCGCCGCAACTGGCGCAAATGTTCGTCTGCTTGGCGGAGCTGAATGGCAAGGCGGATGTACTGGCGCGGGCCAGGGCGCAGCTGGCCGCCGCCAGTGGCGAAGTACAATCCGCCATGGATGCGCTGGAGCAGGCGGGGCGGTTGTTGCAAAGCCGCCTGCCTGACTTGCCGGTGCACTATGACCTGGCGGAATTGCGCGCCTACCAGTATCAAACCGGCCTGGTGTTCGCGGCTTTCGTTCCCGGCTCGGGCAAGGAAATCGCCCGGGGGGGACGCTACGATCATATTGGTGAAAAATTCGGCCGCGCCAGGCCCGCCACCGGCTTCAGCGCCGACCTCAAGACCCTGATGCGGTTTGGGAAAATGTCCCGGCCCGCCGCTGCAGAAAGAATCTACGCGCCCTGGCAACCAGATGCCGGGCTAGATCAAGCCATCCGGGAATTGCGTAATCAGGGAAAGACCGTATTGCAGCAACTGCCGGGACAGGCGGGTGATGCACACAGCATGGGTTGCAGCCATGTGCTGGTGCGTGAGGGCGGGAGCTGGAAGGTACAGCTGTTGGCGGATCATTAAATCTGGAACATCAATGCCGGGCTGTATGCGCCGGTGCGAACAAACAGAGCGAGAAGAATCAGATGGGCAAGAATGTAGTAGTCATTGGCACCCAATGGGGTGATGAAGGCAAGGGCAAGATCGTGGATCTGCTGACGGAGAAGGCGGAAGCGGTGGTGCGTTTCCAGGGCGGGCACAATGCGGGCCATACCCTGGTGATCGACGGCAAGGAAACCATTTTGCACCTGATCCCTTCCGGCATCCTGCGTGATGGCGTGCGCTGCCTTATCGGTAATGGCGTGGTGCTGTCTCCCGAAGCCTTGCTCAAGGAGCTGGACGAACTGGCGGAAACCGGCGTGGATGCCCGTTCCCGCATGGGCATCAGCGAATCCTGCACCCTGATTCTTCCCTACCATATCGCACTGGATCAGGCCCGGGAGATCGCCCGTGGCAAGAAAGCCATTGGCACCACCGGGCGCGGCATCGGCCCCGCCTATGAAGACAAGGTGTCCCGGCGCGGCATTCGTCTGGGAGAAATGATGGATGAAGCGCACTTCCGGGAGCGACTCAGGGAAGTCATGGATTATCACAATTTCGCCCTGGAGCATTATTTCAAGCAACCCGTGGTGGATTACAACCAGGTGCTGGAACAAGGATTAGCCCAGGCGGAAGCGCTACGCGATCTTGTGGAAGATGTGCCAGGCACCTTGCACCGCATGCGCAGGGAAGGCAAGAGCATCATGTACGAAGGCGCCCAGGGCGCCTTGCTGGACATTGATCATGGCACCTATCCCTATGTGACCTCTTCCAACACCACGGCTGGAGGCGCCGCGGCGGGCACCGGCACCGGCCCCCGGGAGCTGGACTACATCGTGGGCATCGTCAAGGCCTATACCACCCGCGTGGGCGCAGGCCCCTTTCCCACGGAATTGTTTGATGAGGACGGCCCGGGCAACTACATGGGCGTCAAGGGCCATGAGTTTGGCGCCACCACCGGGCGCAAGCGCCGCTGCGGTTGGCTGGACACCGTAGCCTTGCGCCGCTCCCTGGCCATCAACAGCGTGACAGGCATGTGCATCACCAAACTGGATGTGCTCGATGGCCTGGAAACCCTGAAGATCTGCGTCGCCTATGAATTTGATGGCGAGCGTGTGGAAGTCCCCCCTGCCGGCGCCGACAAGTTTGAACAATGCAAACCCGTGTATATCGAAATGCCGGGTTGGCAGGGCAGCACCAGAGGCGCCAACAGCTTTGAGGAGCTGCCACAGAACGCCCAGGCCTATCTGAAAAAAATCGAGGAACTGTGCGAGACGCCGATCCATATTATTTCCACCGGTCCCGACCGGGAAGAAACCCTGGTGTTGCAGCACCCCTTTGACTGATGAACGCCGGCGCGAATCAGGCCTGATTCGCGCCGCTGTCACCAGGATGGAATCTCTGACTGAATGCCTCCCGCAAAAAAGAAAACCGTCCGCAAGAAAAAGGCCGTGGCGCGCAAGAAAACGGTCGGGCGCAAACGCGGCGCGGCGAAAAAGAAGCGGGCAAGGCGTGGTTTTCCCTGGCTGAAATGGTTCGTGGGGCTGGTGCTCCTGGCCATGTTGGTCGTGGGCGGTTACTCCCTGTATTTGTCCCAGGTCGTCCGGATAAAATTCGAAGGCAAGCGCTGGGCTGTTCCGGCGCGGGTGTATGCCCGGCCCTTGGAGTTGTACACGGGAGCGAACCTCACCCCGGCCCGTTTACAGGCGGAATTGCAGGCCCTGGGCTATCGCAAGGTCAAACAGGTGAAAGGCGTCGCCCAGTGGAGTCAATCCGGTTCCCGCTTTGTTTTCCACACCCGCGAGTTCCTGTTCTGGGATGGCGTGGAGCCTGCGCACAAGGTCGATCTGCGCATCAGCGGCAATACCGTGTCCGCGCTGAAAGATGGCGTCAGCGGGAAGCCCCTGGATGTGTTGCGCCTGGAACCTCCGGAAATCGGCAGCATCTATCCTTCCCATAAGGAAGACCGGGTGCTGGTGCGCCGGGATGAGATTCCGGATCACCTGGTTGCGGCATTGCTGGCCGCGGAAGACCGGGCGTATTTCCACCACCACGGCATCAATATCTACAGCATCGCCAGGGCCCTGGTCGCCAATGTCAAGGCCGGACGCACCGTGCAGGGCGGCAGCACCCTTACCCAGCAGCTGGTGAAGAACTTTTTCCTCACCCCGGAGCGCAGTTTGTGGCGCAAGGCCAATGAAGCACTCATGGCGATCATTCTGGATGCGCGCTATGACAAGGATGAGATTCTGGAAGCCTATGCCAACGAAGTGTTCCTGGGACAGGACGGGGATCGCGCCATTCATGGTTTTGGCCTGGCGGCCTATTACTATTTCAACCGCCCCCTGCAAGAGTTGAATCTCAGTGAGACGGCCTTGCTGGTGGGGCTGCTCAAGGGCGCGTCCTACTACAATCCCCGCGCCCATCCCCAGCGGGCGCTGAAGCGCCGCAATCTGGTGCTGCAGTTGATGGCTGACCAGGGGTTCATTGATGAGGAACTGGCGCGTACCGCCATGAGACAGCCCCTGGGCATTGGCGAGAAAGGCCGCCTGTCCAGCGCCAGGCACCCGGCCTTCATCGATCTGGTGCGCCGCCAGTTGCAGCGTGACTATCAAGAAGAAGATCTTACTTCAGAGGGGCTGCGTATATTCACCACCCTGGATCCCTGGGCGCAACAGTTGCTGGACAAACAGATCGCCAGTGGACTGGCGAGCCTGGAAAAGCGCCGAAAGCTGCCGGCGGGCAGCCTTCAGGCCGCCATGGTGCTGGTATCTCCCCAGGGTGGCGAGATCCGGGCCCTCAGCGGCGGAAGGGAAGCAGGTTTTGCCGGTTTCAATCGCGCGCTGGATGCGGTACGCCCCATCGGTTCCCTGATCAAGCCGGTGATCTACCTGTTGGCCCTGTCCCGGCCCGATGAATACTCCCTGGTTACCTTGCTCGAAGATGAGCCGGTACGTCTCGAGGATGCCAAAGGCAGGATTTGGGCGCCAAAGAACTATGACCGGAAAGCGCATGGGCTGGTGCCCCTGCATACGGCGCTGGCCAAATCCTACAATCTGGCCACTGTGCACCTTGGGCTTTCACTGGGAATTGAGAATGTTGTTTCCCTGTTGCGCAAAATGGGGGTGCGGCGGCCGCTGCGTCCTCTGCCGTCCCTGCTGCTGGGGGCGGTTTCCCTGTCGCCCCTGGAGGTGGCGCAGTTCTACCAGGTGCTCGCGTCCGGCGGTTTCCGCTCGCCCCTGCGGGCCATCCGGGAAATCGTGGACAGCCAGGGCCGACCGCTGCAGCGCTATCCCCTGGAGATCACCCAGGTGGCGGAGCCTGGCCCGGTGTATCTGCTCAACCGCAACCTGGTGGAAGTGACGCGTGTTGGCACTGGCCGGGGCATACGCAACTATCTGCCCGAATCCCTGGAAGTGGCGGGCAAGACCGGCACCACGGATGAGCTGCGCGATAGCTGGTTCGCCGGTTTCAGTGGTGACTGGCTGGCGGTGGCCTGGGTGGGCAGGGACGACAACAAGCCCGCCGGCCTGACCGGTTCCTCCGGTGCGCTGGTGCTGTGGGGCAGGGTGATGAAAGCGCTCAAGCCCCAGCCCCTGGGTTTGCTGCCGCCCGAGGATATCGTCTATATCTGGGTCGATCCGCAAACCGGCTATCTCAGCGCCGAGCACTGCGAAGGGGCCATTGCCATGCCGTTCATTCGCGGTTACGAACCGCGGTTGCGTTCTGATTGCCTGGGTGAGGAACGCCCGCCGGGGAGCTTCCTTGAACATTGGTTCGATTGAGCCAGGAAGATGATGCCTCTTTGCCGGCGCAAGAGGGCCGAATCTGAACCACTGCATCCCGGGGAAGATTCAGGTATTCTTTAGCGATGATTTGCCTGCGATACCAGCATGTTTGCATGCGTTGAACCCATGTTGAAGAAACTGTTTGTTTTTGCTGTTGTTTCCCTGTTTCTTGCCGGTTGTGCAACTGCGCCGTTGCCGGACAGGGGCAGCCGGGTGCCGCCCCAGAGCAGGGTGGAGCCGCCGATGCCGTCAAGCGGGCGTTATCAGCCGCCGGAGATCATTGCCTATCGTGAACCGGTCACACCCAGCCATGCCCGGCCTGCACCCGGGCGGGCGGTGCGGGCGCTCATGGCGCGGGCCGCGCAGCAGGAGCAGGCCGGGGAGCTGGTGGCTGCAGCGGGGAGCCTGGAAAGGGCGCTGCGCATCGAGCCGAAGAACCCGGAACTGTGGAACCGTCTTGCCCATGTGCGCTACAAGCAGAAACAGTATTCTCTTGCTGCCAGCCTGGCGGCAAAGTCCAACAGTTTTGCCGGGCAGGATCCGGCTTTACGCGCCGACAATGATGCGCTTATCGGCCGCGCCCGATATTGATGATCGATATTGAATCGGTGCTCGGCCCCCGGGGCCTGCTTTCTGATGCGCTGCCGGGATTTTCCTGGCGCGCACAGCAGCAGGAAATGGCCGAAGCCGTGGCAAGTTGCATCGAGCTTGGCGGACGGCTTATTGCCGAGGCGGGCACCGGCACGGGCAAGACCTTTGCCTATCTGGTGCCGGCGCTCCTGTCCGGGGCCAAGGTGATTATTTCCACCGGCACGAAAAATCTGCAAGATCAGTTGTTCATCAAGGATCTGCCATTGTTGCGCGATGCCATGGCCAGCCCGGCCAGCGTGGCCCTGCTCAAGGGAAGGGGGAATTATCTGTGCGTACATCGTCTGGAAAACGCCCTGCTGGATCCCCGGGGGCAACGCCGGGAAATCGCCCGGCAGTTGCGGCAGGTGCAGGGCTGGTCTGTATCCACCCGCAGTGGTGATATTGCGGAAATGACCAGTCTGCCCGAGGATTCGGCGGTGTGGCCCCTGATTACCTCCACTGGCGACAACTGCCTGGGATCGGATTGTCCTTCTTTCGGCAAATGCCATCTGCTGGAGGCGCGCAAACGCGCCCAGGAAGCAGACGTGGTGATTATCAATCATCATTTGCTGTGTGCGGATTTTTCCATCAAGGATGAAGGCTTTGGCGAGCTGCTGCCCGCCGCCGATGCCTATATCATCGACGAAGCCCACCAGCTTCCGGATGTGGCCAGCAGCTTTTTCGGTGTTTCCGTCGGCACCCGCCAGTTTCTGGATTTGTGCCGGGATAGCCGCGCCGAGTATGTGCGTGAAGCCGGAGATCTGCCCAAGATCCTGGAGCAGATCGATCATCTGGAAAAGGCGGCGCGGGATTTTCGCCTGGCTTTTGGGCAGGACGGCCAGCGCGGCGCCTGGGACGAGGTGGCCGGCGACAAAGATGTGCAAAACGGGCTGGTGTATCTGCAAAAGGAACTGGAGGGCTTGCGCGGGATGCTCAAGAGCATTGAAGGCCGGGGCAAGGGGCTGGATGGCTGCCTGAACCGCGCCCAGGGTTTGGCGGCGGATCTGGGGCAAATCATCAGCCCGGAGAACGTGGAAGAGCAGGTATGCTGGTTCGAGGTACACAGTCACAGTGTCCGTCTGAACAGTACGCCTTTGGACGTGGCAGGGCTGTTTCAGGGGCAGATGGCCTGCCATCCAGCGGCCTGGATCTTCACCTCTGCAACCTTGGCGGTAGGCGAAAGTTTCGCCCATTTCCAACAGCAGTTGGGTCTGTTGAAGGCGGATACCGCCTGCTGGGACAGTCCTTTCGACTATGCCGAGCAAGCCCTGTGGTTCGTGCCCAAAGGCCTGCCGGATCCGAGTGCGCCAAATTATACCGACAAGGTGATGGAGCTGGCCTTGCCCATGCTGCAGGCCAGCAAGGGACGGGCGTTCCTGCTGTTTACCAGCTACCGCGCCCTGCATCGTGCAGCGGATTGGTTGCAGGATAAGCTGGAGTTTCCCCTGCTGGTGCAGGGAAGTGCGCCCAAGGCGGAGCTGCTGAAGCAGTTTGTTGAAAGAGGCAATGCCGTATTGCTGGGCACCTCCAGCTTCTGGGAAGGCGTGGATGTGCGGGGTGGAGCCTTGTCCCTGGTGATCATCGACAAGCTGCCCTTTGCGTCACCCGGCGACCCGGTGCTCAAGGCGCGCCTGGATGCCATGCGCAAGTCCGGCGGCAATCCCTTCATGGAATA
>JAMOMB010000140.1 GCA_027068795.1 Sedimenticola sp.
GAAAAATTTGAAAGAACCAAACCCCATGTAAACGTGGGCACCATTGGTCACGTAGACCACGGTAAAACCACGCTGACGGCGGCGATCACGACGGTGCAGGCGGCGAAGTTTGGTGGTGAGACCAAGGCTTACGACCAGATCGACAATGCCCCGGAAGAGCGCGAGCGCGGCATCACCATTGCCACGGCCCACGTGGAATACGAATCTGACACCCGTCACTACGCCCATGTAGACTGCCCGGGTCACGCGGACTATGTGAAGAACATGATTACCGGCGCGGCGCAGATGGACGGCGCCATCCTGGTGGTATCCGCTGCGGACGGTCCCATGCCCCAGACCCGCGAGCACATTCTCCTGTCCCGTCAGGTGGGGGTGCCCTACATCATCGTGTACCTGAACAAGGCCGACATGGTGGACGACGAAGAACTGCTGGAGCTGGTGGAAATGGAAGTGCGGGAGCTGCTGGACGAATACGAATTCCCCGGCGACGATACGCCCGTGATCACCGGTTCCGCCCTGAAGGCGCTGGAAGGAGACGAATCCGAGATTGGCATTCCCTCCATCACCAAGCTGGTGGAAGCCCTGGACAGTTACATTCCCGAGCCGGAGCGCGCCATTGACGGCGCCTTCCTGATGCCCATCGAGGACGTGTTCTCCATCTCCGGTCGCGGCACCGTGGTCACCGGACGTGTCGAGCGCGGCATCGTGAAGGTGGGCGAAGAAGTGGAAATCGTCGGTATCCGCGACACGCAGAAGACCACCGTGACCGGTGTCGAGATGTTCCGCAAGCTGCTCGACGAAGGGCGCGCGGGTGACAACGTCGGCGTACTGCTACGTGGCACCAAGCGTGACGAAGTGGAGCGCGGCCAGGTGCTGGCGCACCCGGGCACCATCAACCCGCACACTCACTTTGAGTGCGAAGTGTACATTCTGAGCAAGGACGAAGGCGGCCGTCACACGCCGTTCTTCAACAACTACCGTCCGCAGTTCTACTTCCGCACCACGGATGTTACCGGCGCCTGTGAACTGCCGGAAGGGGTGGAGATGGTAATGCCGGGCGACAATGTAAAGATGACGGTGAAGCTGATTGCACCGATTGCGATGGAAGAAGGCTTGCGCTTCGCCATTCGCGAAGGTGGCCGTACGGTTGGCGCCGGTGTTGTTTCCAAGATTATTGAGTAAGCATTATGGCTAACCAGCGTATCAGAATCAGACTCAAGTCTTTCGATCACCGTTTGATAGATCAATCTACACGGGAGATCGTGGACACTGCGAAGCGTACCGGCGCCCGGGTCAAGGGGCCAATTCCGCTTCCAACGCGCAAAGAGCGCTACACGGTACTGATTTCACCGCACGTCAACAAGGACGCGCGTGACCAGTACGAGATTCGCACCCACAAGCGCCTCATGGACATCATCGATCCTACCGACAAGACGGTAGATGCATTGATGAAGCTGGATCTGGCGGCTGGGGTAGATGTTCAGATTAAACTGAACTGAGGTTTTAGATCATGGCATTAGGATTAGTCGGACGCAAAGCAGGTATGACCCGGGTCTTCAATGACGATGGTGTTTCCGTACCTGTGACCGTCGTTCAGGTAGAGCCCAACCGGGTTACGCAGGTGCGTACGCCGGAAACCGATGGCTATCAGGCTGTGCAAGTAACCGTCGGCAAGCGTAAAGCCAGCCGCGTGAACAAGCCCATGGCCGGTCATTTCGCCAAGGCGGGTGTTGAAGCGGGGCGCGGTTTGTGGGAATTCCGTCTGGAAGACCATCAGGGCGATATTCCCGAGCTGGGCAGTGAAATCAAAGTCGATCTGTTCGAGCAGGGACAGAAAGTGGACGTGAGTGGAATCTCCAAGGGTAAGGGGTTCCAGGGTGGCGTAAAACGCCACAATTTCCGCATGCAGGATGCAACTCACGGCAACTCCATTTCCCACCGTGCGCCCGGTTCCATCGGCCAGTGTCAAACCCCTGGTCGCGTGTTCAAGGGCAAGAAGATGGCCGGACACATGGGTAGCGAAAAGGTTACTGTGCAAACCCTGGAAATTGTTCGGGTAGATGCCGAGCGTGGACTGTTGCTGATCAAAGGCGCCGTACCCGGCGCTCCCGGTGGCGACGTTATCGTTACCCCCGCGATCAAATTGAAGAATAAGGGCTAAGTCATGGACTTGAATGTAACAGGCGGGGCTTCCCTGCAGGTATCCGACGCTGTATTTGGCGCCGACTTCAAAGAAGCGCTGGTTCATCAGGTGGTTACTGCTTATATGGCGGCCGCCCGTTCCGGAACCAAGGCGCAAAAGAATCGCTCCGCTGTTCGCGGTGGCGGCATCAAGCCTTTCCGGCAGAAAGGCACGGGCCGCGCCCGTCAGGGCACCATCCGCAGTCCCATCATGCGCAAGGGGGGGGTGACTTTTGCCGCGCAACCGCGCAGCTATGCCCAGAAAGTGAACAAGAAGATGTATCGTGGCGCGCTGCGTTCCATTCTTTCGGAATTGCTGCGCCAGGAACGCCTGGTCGTGGTTGACAGCTTTGCCGTGGAGGTGCCAAAAACCAAGGAACTGGTTGCCAAGCTCAAGGACTTGGGCATGGATGACGTGCTGATCATCACTGCGCAGCTGGACGAGAACATGCTGCTTGCTTCACGCAATCTCTACCATGTGGATGTGCGCGATACCGAGCAACTGGATCCCGTTTCCCTGGTTGGTTATGAAAAAGTGCTGATTACAGCAGAGGCGCTGAAAAAGATCGAGGAGCAACTGGCATGAGTAGTAAAGAGCGTTTGTTGAAGATCTTGCTTGGCCCGTTGACCTCCGAGAAAACCGCCAATGCCGCCGACAATGCACGGCAGTTTACCTTCAAGGTAACCACGGATGCGACCAAGCCGGAAATCGCCGCCGCCGTGGAAATGCTTTTTGAAGTGAATGTGGAAAAGGTGCAGACCATCAACGTCAAGGGAAAGCGCAAGCGTTTCGGCCAGATACCGGGCCGCCGCAAAGACTGGAAGAAAGCCATCGTGCGTCTTGCGGAAGGTCAGGATATCGATTTTGGAGCCGGTGCCTGAGGGCGTTGGCGCAACAAGTTTACGTAAAGCGGAAGCAGAAAGATGCCAATCGTTAAAGCTAAACCGACATCACCCGGTCGCCGGTTTGTCGTTCAGGTAAAGACGCCTGGGCTGCACAAAGGAGCGCCCTATGAGCCGTTGCTGGCCAAGAAGTCCAAAACGGGCGGGCGCAACAACCAGGGACGCATCACCACCCGTCATCGTGGTGGCGGTCACAAGCAGCGTTACCGGATCATCGATTTCAAGCGTGACAAGGATGGAATTCCGGGTGTGGTGGAGCGTCTGGAATATGACCCCAACCGCAGCGCGCATATTTGTCTGATCAAATATGCCGACGGCGAGCGGCGCTATATTATTGCGCCAAAGGGCCTGCAGGCCGGGGACAGCATCCAGTCCGGCATCGAAGCGCCCATCGAGACAGGCAACGCCCTGCCTTTGCGCAACATCCCGGTTGGCAGCACCATTCATTGCATCGAGATGAAGGTCGGCAAGGGCGCGCAGATCGCGCGTAGCGCCGGCACCTCTGCGCAACTGGTGGCCCGGGAAGGTGATTACGCCACCTTGCGTTTGCGCTCCGGCGAAATGCGCAAGATTCATGCGGATTGCCGCGCCACCCTTGGCGAAGTCGGCAATTCCGAGCACAGTCTGAGAAAGCTGGGCAAGGCAGGCGCCACGCGGTGGCGTGGTATTCGCCCCACCGTTCGCGGTGTGGTGATGAATCCGGTGGATCATCCCCATGGTGGCGGCGAGGGCCGTACTTCCGGGGGGCGTCATCCGGTGAGTCCCTGGGGTGTGCCTACCAAGGGTTACAAGACCCGCAGTAACAAGCGTACCGATAAGTTCATCGTGCGCGATCGTCGCCGTAAGTAATCGGGTGAGGTAAGAGAATAATGCCACGTTCAATACGTAAAGGTCCTTTCGTCGATCATCATCTGATGAAGAAAGTGGAAGATGCCGTAGCGACCAACAGCCGCCGTCCGATAAAGACCTGGTCTCGTCGCTCCATGATTCTGCCGGATATGGTAGGGCTGACTATCGCAGTACATAATGGTCGTCAACATGTTCCCGTGCTGGTTTCGGAAAACATGGTTGGACACAAACTCGGTGAATTTGCGCTGACCCGCACCTATCGTGGTCACGCCGCCGACAAGAAATCCAAGCGTTAAGGAGCAGGATATGCAAGCAGTAGCAAAATTGCGTCATGCACGCCTGTCTGCACAGAAGGGGCGTCTGGTTGCCGATCAGATTCGCGGCTTGCCGGTGGAGCGTGCTTTGGAGACGCTGCAGTTCAGCAAGAAAAAAGGCGCTGCACTGATCAAGAAGATTCTGGATTCCGCGATTGCAAATGCAGAAAACAATGAAGGCGCCGATGTCGATGAGCTCAGGGTCACGGCCATTATGGTTGATGAAGGCCCCACCATGAAGCGCATCCGGGCGAGAGCAAAGGGCCGTGCGAGCAAGATTTTGAAGCGCACCAGCCATATCACCGTCACCGTTGGCGACGAGTAAGCAGGCAGAGTTATGGGTCAAAAAGTAAATCCAATCGGTATCCGCTTAGGCATCGTCAAGCAGCATACCTCCAAGTGGTATGCAGACGGCAGCAACTATGCGGATCTGCTCAACCAGGATCTAACGGTACGCGATTTTCTGAAAAAGAAACTGGCGCATGCCTCCGTATCACGCATCCAGATCGACCGCATGGCGAACAATGCGCATATTACCGTGCATACCGCGCGCCCTGGCCTGGTGATCGGCAAGAAGGGCGAAGACATCGACGCCTTGCGCCGCGAGGTCTCCCGCATGATGGGCGGCCCCGTGCATATCAGCATCGAGGAAATCCGCAAGCCGGAGCTGGACGCCCAGCTGGTTGCCGAAAGCATCGCCCAGCAACTGGAGCGCCGCATCATGTTCCGCCGCGCCATGAAACGCGCCGTGCAAAATTCCATGCGCCTTGGCGCGGAAGGCATCAAAGTGAACATTTCCGGCCGTTTGAACGGCGCCGAGATCGCCCGTAACGAATGGTACCGGGAAGGCCGTGTGCCTTTGCACACCCTTCGGGCAGATATTGATTACGGAACCGCGGAAGCCGAAACAACCTATGGAATCATCGGCATCAAGGTCTGGATTTTCAAAGGCGAGATTTACGGCGATGAGGCGCTGCTGGAGTCCAAGTCCGGCAAAAAAGGCAAGAAATCCGGCGGGAGAGGCTAAATCATGTTACAGCCAAAGCGTACAAAATTTCGTAAACAACACACCGGGCGCAACCGCGGCCTGGCGCAGCGCGGCAGCAGCGTCAGTTTTGGCGAGTTCGGCCTCAAGGCCACCGGGCGCGGGCGTATTACCGCCCGCCAGATCGAGGCGGCCCGCCGTACCATTACCCGCCGGGTAAAGCGGGGCGGTAAACTGTATATCCGGATCTTCCCGGACAAGCCCATTACCAAAAAGCCCCTGGAAGTGCGCATGGGTAAAGGTAAGGGTAACGTGGAATACTGGGTGGCCCAGATACAGCCTGGACGCATGCTGTACGAAATCGAGGGCGTATCCGAAGAGCTGGCAAGGGAGGCGTTCAAACTGGCCTCCGCCAAATTGCCTGTGGGAACAACATTTGTTAAGCGGACGATAATGTGATGAAGGCGAGTGAACTGCGGGACAAGTCCCTGGATGAGCTGAAGCAGGAATTGCACGACAAACTCAAAGAGCAATTCAGCCTGCGCATGCAGCATGGCACCGGCCAGCTGGCGCGTCACCACGTTGTAAAAGAGGTGCGCCGTGATATCGCGCGCATCAAGACAGTAATGAACGAAATGCGGAAGGCAGTTTAGTGATGAGCGAGCAAGGCCAGACAAACCGAACCCTGCAAGGCAAGGTCATCAGCGACAAGATGGACAAGTCCATCACCGTGCAGATTGAGCGTCGGGTTAAACATCCTATCTATGGGAAATTTATTCGCCGTTCCACCAAGGTGCACGCCCACGATGAAAACAACGAATGCCGTGCGGGAGACGTAGTGGTGGTGGAGCAATGCCGTCCGCTGTCCAAGACCAAGAAATGGCGTTTCGTCAAGCTGGTCGAACGCGCAAACTGATTTTTTCGATAAAGAAAGACTGACAACATAAGGGTAGTGTCATGATCCAGATGCAAACTATGCTGAACGTTGCCGACAACAGCGGCGCAAAACGTGTTCAGTGCATCAAAGTGCTGGGCGGCTCACATCGCCGATATGCCGGCGTCGGGGATATCATCAAGGTTTCCGTAAAGGACTCCATTCCCCGCGGCAAGGTAAAGAAAGGCGACGTATACAATGCGGTGGTTGTGCGCACCAAAAAAGGCGTGCGCCGTCCAGACGGCTCCGTTATTCGTTTCGACGGAAATGCTGCCGTGCTGCTCAACACCCAACTGCAACCCATCGGCACCCGTATTTTCGGCCCGGTGACCCGTGAATTGCGTGGCGAACGTTTTATGAAAATCATTTCGTTGGCCCCAGAGGTGCTTTGAGGAATAGTCATGGCAAGCAAGATTCGTAAAGGCGACGACGTTATCGTCCTGGCCGGCAAGGACAAGGGCAAGCGGGGCACCGTGCTCCAGTTGGTTGGTGACAACCGTGTCCTGGTTGAGAACATCAACCTGGCGAAGAAACACACCAAGCCCAACCCCATGAAGGGCGAGCCCGGCGGCATCGTGGAAAAGGAAATGCCCCTGGATGTTTCCAACGTCGCATTGTTCAACCCGGTTAGCAACAAGGCGGACCGCGTGGGTTTCAAAACCCTCGACGATGGTCGCAAGGTGCGTGTATTTAAGTCCAACGGCGAAGTCGTGGACGTCTGAGGCGGTTATTCCAATGGCTAGGTTACAGGATCATTACAAACAACAGGTTGTTCCGGCGCTGATCGAGAAATTCGGTTACAAGAGCGTCATGCAGGTTCCCCGTATTGAAAAAATCACCCTGAACATGGGGGTGGGCGAGGCGACCGGGGACAAGAAAATCCTTCAGAACGCTACCGCGGATATGGTCAAGATTGCCGGGCAGAAGCCTGTGGTCACCCTGGCGCGGAAGTCTGTCGCCGGATTCAAGATCCGCGAAGGCTGGCCCATCGGCTGCAAGGTGACCTTGCGCGCCGAGCGCATGTACGAGTTTCTTGACCGCCTGGTGAATATCGCCATCCCGAGAATCCGGGATTTCCGCGGCTTGAACGCAAAATCTTTCGACGGCCGTGGCAACTACAGCATGGGCGTCAAGGAGCAAATTATATTTCCGGAAGTGGAATACGATAAGATCGATGCCCTGCGCGGCATGGATATTACGATCACTACCAGTGCTGCTAGTGATGAGGAAGGCCGAGCCCTGCTTGAGGGATTCAATTTTCCCTTCAAGTAATTGAACAGAGAGTCCAGGATATTATGGCAAAGAAAAGCATGATCGCCCGTGAAAAGAAGCGGGCCAGTCTGGCGGCAAAGTACGCGGCAAAGCGCGCCGAGCTGAAGGCTGTCATCAAGAACCCCGAGAGCAGTCTGGAACAGGTGGACGAAGCCGTCCTGGCGCTGCAGAAACTGCCGCGGGATTCCAGTCCGGTAAGAAAGCAGCGGCGCTGCCGCATCACCGGCCGACCCCATGCCGTTTACCGCAAGTTCGGCTTGTGCCGCAACAAGTTGCGGGAAGCCGCCATGCGCGGCGATGTGCCTGGCTTGAAAAAAGCCAGCTGGTAGGATTGATTGCCCATCATTGCAGATGATGGGAAGATCCGGAGTATGCAAAATATTTCTGGATTTTTGTAGAGAATTTAGCTAAAGTTGCCGGCTTCCTGTAATGGGAGCCGATTTCGTCAATGGGTATCGAGCTTCGCACCAGAAGTTGCCTGACCCGAGGAGCCTTTAAACTATGAGTATGTCAGATCCGATTGCGGATATGCTTACACGCATCCGCAATGGCCAGTCTGCTGGCAAAGTCAGCGTAGCGCTGCCTGCGTCGAAGAAAAAGATGGCAATTGCCGGTGTATTGAAAGACGAGGGATACATCAGCGATGTAAACACCTCTGATGTCGATGGCAAGCCAGTGATGGAAATCACGCTGAAGTATTTTCAGGGACGTCCTGTTATCGACATGGTAAAGCGCGTCAGCCGTCCCGGTCTGCGTATCTACAAGGGGCGTGATGAACTGCCCAAGGTGCGTGGCGGACTGGGTATCGCAATCGTTTCCACCTCCCGTGGCGTAATGACAGACCGTGAGGCCCGCAAGCAGGGTCATGGCGGTGAAGTCATTGCCTTCGTGGCCTAAGGCGGGGGGTTGGCATGTCACGTATAGCAAAAGCGCCAGTGGCCGTCGCGTCTGGCCTGGAAGTGAAGCTGGAAGGGCAGAAGGTTACGGTCAAGGGCCCAAAATCCACCCAGGAATATGAAATCCATCCGTTGGTGGAAGTCAGCCTCGAGGAAGGCGTTCTGCGGGTGCAACCCAAGGATATCAACAGCAAGCAAGGCTGGGCCATGGCCGGCACCATGCGTGCGTTGTTGAACAATATGGTCATCGGCGCTTCCCAGGGCTTCCAGAAGAAGTTGCAGCTGGTTGGCGTTGGATACCGCGCCCAGGTA
>JAMOMB010000141.1 GCA_027068795.1 Sedimenticola sp.
AAAGAATGCGGTTTTCTCGATACGGCCGGATACGGCCATCTGAAATCACGGATCAGGAAGTCTGGCGAAAACGCAGACAACTGATCACGGCGGGCATGGCGGCCGGGGCCGGATTATTGCTGGGCGGCATAGGCGGTCAGGCAGGGGCTGCCATGACGGGGCCGGGCAAGAACAGGAAGATTCTCCTGTCCGGGGAAAGCGCCTATGGCGGCGATCTCGCGCCTACGGAATACGAGCATATCACCACTTATAACAATTTCTATGAACTTGGCTATGGAAAAGAAGCGCCGGCAGAGAATGCTGCCGCGCTGAAAACCCGGCCCTGGAGCGTCAAGGTGTCGGGAGAATGCGCCAGGCCCGGACTCATGGACATGGAGGACATCCTCAAGCTGGATCAGGAGGAGCGTATCTATCGCTTTCGCTGTGTAGAGGCCTGGGCGATGGTGGTGCCCTGGGTGGGCTTTCCCCTGGGGAAATTTTTGCAGCGTTTCCAGCCTACGTCAAAGGCAAAATATGTGGAGTTTGAGACGCTGTATGATCCGCAGCGTTTGCCCGGCCAGAAACGCACAGTGCTGGACTGGCCGTATCGTGAAGGCCTGCGCATCGATGAGGCCATGCACCCCCTGGCGTTCATGGCTACCGGGCTGTATGGCGAGGTTCTGCCAGGACAGAACGGCGCTCCGCTGCGTCTGGTGATCCCCTGGAAATATGGTTTCAAGAACATCAAATCCATTGTCTCCATCCGCTTTGTCGAGAAACAGCCGATGAACAGCTGGCAAGCCACTGCTGCAAATGAATACGGTTTCTATGCCAACGTAAATCCGGATGTGCCTCATCCTCGCTGGAGCCAGAAGCGCCACCGCGTGCTGGGCAGGGGGGTTTTTGGCGGCAAGGAAGATACCTTGCTGTTCAATGGCTATGCAGACGAGGTGGCCAGCCTGTATTCGGGTATGGATCTGCGCAAGTATTTCTGATGACAAAGTGGCGAATCTTCGTTTTTCTGCTTTCCCTGGCGCCCCTGGCAGCCATGGTCTGGGGTGTGCTCGATGACAGGCTGGGCGCAAACCCGGTGGAGGCGCTCAGCCATGAAAGCGGAACTTGGGCCTTGCGTTTTCTGCTGGTTACGTTGGCCCTGACGCCACTGCGCCGTTTCACGGGCTGGCGCAAGCCGGTGCTGTTGCGCCGCATGCTGGGCTTGTTCAGCTTTTTCTATGCCTGCCTGCATTTTCTGGTGTGGCTGTGGCTGGATCAGGCGTTTGCCTGGGGAAATATGCTGGCCGATATCGCCAGACGCCCCTATGTTACCGTGGGCTTTTTGTCTTTCCTGATTCTGATGATTCTGGCCCTGACCTCAAACATGTTCAGCATGCGCCGCCTCGGGCTGCGCTGGAAACCCTTGCACCGCCTGGCGTACCTGGCAGCCCTGTTTGCCATCCTGCACTATATTTGGCTGGTAAAGGCCGATTTGCTGCAGCCGCTGATCTACCTGGGGATCTTTGTGTCGCTGATGCTGCTGAGGCTTCCCCGTAAAGTGGTGTTGGGAAAACCCCGGCGTGTGGTGAAGAAACAACTTGCCGCTTGATTCAGGCGTCGATTCTCCGGTATTTGATGCGATGGGGCTGGTCGGCGGCTTCGCCCAGGCGGCGCCTCCGGTCTGCTTCGTAGTCTTCGTAGTTGCCTTCGAACCAGACTACGGTTGAGTCGCCTTCAAAGGCGAGAATATGGGTGGCGATACGATCCAGGAACCAGCGGTCGTGAGAAATGACCACGGCGCAGCCGGGGAAGGTAAGCAGGGCTTCCTCCAGGGCGCGCAGGGTTTCCACATCCAGGTCATTGGTCGGTTCATCCAGCAGCAATACATTGCCTCCGGAGCGCAGCAGCTTTGCCAGATGCACCCGGTTGCGTTCGCCCCCGGACAGATCACCCACCCGTTTCTGCTGATCCGAGCCACGGAAGTTGAAATGCCCCACATAGGCGCGGGACTGCATTTCAAAGCGGCCGACCACGATGATGTCCTGGCCATCGGAGATTTCTTCCCATACGGTCTTGTTGTCATCCAGGCTGTCGCGGCTTTGATCCACATAGGCCAGTTGCACGGTTTGTCCGATGCGCAGCTCGCCGGAATCCGCTTGTTCCTGTCCGGTGATCATGCGAAACAAGGTGGTTTTCCCGGCGCCGTTGGGGCCGATGATGCCGACAATGCCGCCGGGTGGCAGGTTGAAGCTGAGGTCTTCAAACAGCAGCCGGTCGCCATAGGATTTGGCCAGACCCTTGGCTTCGATGACCAGATCGCCCAGGCGTTCGCCGGGAGGGATGTAAATTTCATTGGTTTCGTTGCGCTTCTGGAATTCCTGGCTCTGCAATTCATCGAAACGCTGCAGGCGCGCCTTGGATTTTGCCTGCCGGCCCTTGGGGTTGGCGCGCACCCATTCCAGTTCCTTTTTCATCGCCTTGATGCGGGCGGCTTCTTGCTTGGCTTCCTGCTCCAGGCGGGCCTCCTTTTGCTCCAGCCAGGAAGAGTAATTGCCTTCCCAGGGAATGCCGTGGCCGCGATCCAGCTCCAGAATCCAGCCGGCAACATTGTCCAGGAAGTAGCGGTCGTGGGTCACGGCAACCACGGTGCCGCTGTATTCATGAAGAAAACGCTCCAGCCAGGCGATGGACTCGGCATCCAGGTGGTTGGTGGGTTCGTCCAGCAGCAACATATCCGGTTTGGACAGCAGCAGCTTGCACAGCGCCACGCGGCGGCGTTCGCCGCCGGACAGCTTGCTTACGTCCGCGTTCCATGGCGGCAGGCGCAGCGCTTCTGCGGCCACTTCCAGCTGGCGTTCGATCTGGTGACCGTCTGCTGCCTGTACGATGTTTTCCAGCGCTGCCTGACGCTTTGCCAGGGCGTCGAAATCCGCGTCTGGTTCAGCGTAGGCGGCATACACTTTCTCCAGCTCTTCCATGGCCTCCTTTACTTCACCCAGCGCCTCCTCGATATTGCCGCGGACATCCTTGCTTTCATCCAGCTGGGGTTCCTGGGGAAGAAAACCCACGCGGATGCCGGTTTGCGGGCGGGCTTCGCCATCGAAGTCCTCATCCAGTCCCGCCATGATGCGCAGCAGGGTGGATTTTCCTGATCCGTTCAAACCCAGCACACCGATTTTGGCTCCGGGAAAGAAGGACAGGGAAATATCGCGCAAAATGGTGCGCTTGGGCGGCACGGTCTTGCTGACGCGGTTCATGGTGAAAATGTATTGGGCCATGCGGGGTTCTCTGTAGTTTAAGTGGGTGTATATTCAGCCGCCTTCGGCATGCAGTTTTGCCGCTTGCAGGGTGTTTTCCAGCAAGGTGGCGATGGTCATGGGGCCGACGCCGCCGGGTACGGGAGTGATCCAGCCTGCAATTTCGCTGGCGGAGGCAAAGTCCACATCGCCGCAGAGCTTGCCGTTTTCCTGGCGGTTGATGCCAACATCGATGACCGTGGCGCCAGGCTGTATCCAGTCGCCCTGCACAAAACCGGGCCGCCCCACGGCCGCAACCACGATGTCTGCGGCGCGAATCTTGTCGCTAAGATTCCTGGTGCGGCTGTGGCAGACGGTGATGGTGCAGCGCGCCATGAGCAGTTCCAGCGCCATGGGGCGGCCGACGATATTGGATTGCCCGATGATCACGGCATCCTTGCCTGCCAGTTCCATGCCGGTGCGCGCCAGCATGGTCATGATGCCCTTGGGTGTGCAGGGGCGCAGCAAAGGCATGCGCAGCGCCAGCCGGCCAATGTTATAAGGATGAAACCCGTCCACGTCCTTGGTCGGCAGTATGCGTTCGATGACAGTTTCTTCATCAATCTGGCCGGGGAGGGGAAGCTGCACCAGTATGCCATCGATTTCCTCCCGCTGGTTGAGTTTGTCGATGAGCGCCAGAAGGTCGGATTCCCTGGTGTCTGGATCCAGGCGGATCAACTCGGAAAGAAAGCCGGCCTCTTCACAGGCTTTTTGCTTGTTGCGCACATACACCTGGGATGCGGGATCATCGCCCACCAGAATGACGGCCAGCCCCGGTGGGCGCTGGCCGTCGCTGGTAATGGCGGCAACCTCCTGCTGTATGGTTTTGCGCAGGTCTGCGGCAATGGCTTTGCCGTCAAGGATTTGTGCACTCATGTTTGATTACCCGGCTCAGGTGCTGCAAAGCGGGGATTTTAACCGTGTCGGCAGGATCTGCCAAAGGGTTTCCTGTCTGCGAGGGAAAATCGGCTTGCGGGGGGGCGGCAAATATTGCTATTGATAATTCTGGCTCAATTGGTAAACTACGCGGCTTGATTTTTCCGGAACCCTCTGGATGGTTTTTCAGGGGATTTCATGCAGGAGTTCGTTATGCGTCAACCACTGGTGGCTGGAAACTGGAAGATGAATGGTTCGCTGGCAAGCGTCAGGGAACTGCTGGCCGGATTGAAGGCCGGTATTGCGGAAGTAAAGGTGGCGGAAGTCGCCGTCTGCCCTCCTGCGGTGTTTATTCCCGAAGCGCAGGCCCAATTGGCCGGCACCCCGATCTCCTGGGGCGGTCAGGATCTGTCCGTGCATGAGTCCGGCGCCTACACCGGGGAGATCGCCGGTTCCATGCTGACGGATTTCGGCTGTAAATACGTCATTATCGGTCATTCCGAGCGGCGCACCTATCATGGCGAAACGGATCAGCTGGTGGCGGAGAAATTTACCGCAGCCCGCAAGGCCGGCCTGGTGCCCCTGTTCTGCATCGGCGAAACCCAGGAAGAACGCGAAAACGGTATTACTGAAGAGGTCGTGGCCCGCCAGATCGATGCGGTGATCGAGCACTGCGGGGTGGATATGCTCGGCGAAGGCGTTATCGCTTATGAGCCAGTCTGGGCTATCGGCACCGGCCTCACCGCCAGCCCCGAGCAAGCACAGGATGTACACGCCTTTATTCGCGGTAGAATCGCGCAAAGCAGTGCCGTGGTAGCGGAAGGCCTGCGTATCCTGTATGGCGGCAGCATGAAACCCGACAATGCCGCAGAGCTGCTTGCCAAGGCGGATATTGACGGAGGGCTGATCGGTGGCGCCTCCCTGAAGGCGGAAGATTTTCTTGGCATCTGCACGGCAGCCAATGAATAAGGTTTGAGAGACAACAGTCAATGCATACAATCTTGGTAGTGGTTCACCTGTTTCTGTCCATCGGGCTGATCGGCCTGATACTGATTCAGCATGGAAAAGGTGCTGATGCGGGCGCCGCCTTTGGCAGTGGCGCATCATCCACGGTGTTTGGCGCAAGGGGTTCGGCCAATTTTCTCAGTCGTACTACAGGCGTATTGGCGTTGTTGTTCTTCGTTACCAGCCTGACTCTTGCCTGGATGGCGATGGAGACTGCGCGCGACTCCGGCCTTATGCTGGATCCCCAGGCAATGGAAAGCCAGGCCGCTCCCGTTGTCGAGTCGGATTTGCCGGCGGTTCCCGAAGCCGCAAGCGACTCCGCGGTACCGGTTGTGCCTGTACCCGCAGAGGCTGCGCCAAAGGCAGAATAAGCTGGCGTGGTGTTTTTTAGAGTTTATGCCGAAGTGGTGGAATTGGTAGACACGCTATCTTGAGGGGGTAGTGGCGCAAGCCGTGCCGGTTCAAGTCCGGCCTTCGGCACCATTTGATTCAGCGGCGTCCAAATATATAAGGGCCGCTGAAGAATAATATAATAATTAACAACTATAAAATAAAATAAGCAATTGCTAATTGTTGTTAGCCGGACAGTATTAACCCGGCAACCAACTATGTCATCCTCAGGACGCCAGACGCGAAGCATGCCTTTGCTGCGCGTCTTGCCACGAATGCGCTCGGGGTAGTTGAGGACGACATCGTTAGTCGCCGGATTAATATAATATGTCAGCTTAACAGCGCGAAAGTTTGACCTGAAGTCTACACTACAATAGACTAGGTGCGCCTGATAATTCGACAATAATGAATACGCCAGGAGGGGGCTGGTTTCAAGTGCTGGAAAACTATCTGCCAATACTGATTTTCATTGTCATCGGCCTCTTTGTCGGCGTCGCCGCCATGGGCATGGGGTTCATTCTTTCCCCGCGTAATCCCGATGAAGAAAAGGGTTCCCGTTACGAATGTGGTTTTGAAGCATTCGAAGATGCGCGCATGAAATTCGACGTGCGTTTTTACCTGGTCGCCATCCTTTTTATTCTGTTCGATCTCGAGATCGCATTTTTCTTTCCCTGGGCCATAGTGCTGGATGAAATCGGCCCGGTGGGTTTCTGGGCAATGATGATTTTTCTTGGCATATTGGTGCTTGGTTTCATCTATGAGTGGAAGAAGGGGGCGCTGGAATGGGAATAGAAGGCGTATTCGAGGAAGGTTTCGTCACCACCTCGCTGGATACCGTGATCAACTGGGCGCGTACCGGCTCCATGTGGCCCATGACCTTTGGCCTGGCCTGCTGTGCGGTGGAAATGATGCAAGCCGGCGCTGCACGCTACGACCTGGATCGTTTCGGTATCATCTTTCGCCCCAGCCCGCGCCAGTCTGATGTAATGATCGTGGCCGGAACCCTGGTGAACAAGATGGCGCCCGCATTGCGCAAGGTTTACGACCAGATGCCCGACCCCAAGTGGGTAATTTCCATGGGTTCCTGCGCCAATGGCGGTGGTTATTATCACTATTCCTATGCGGTGGTTCGGGGTTGCGACCGCGTGGTGCCGGTGGACGTATATGTTCCCGGTTGTCCTCCTACTGCCGAAGCCTTGTTATATGGCATCGTGCAGTTGCAGAGCAAGATTCGCAGAACCACCACCATTGCGCGTTCCAAGGTTGAGGAAACGGCATGAGTATCGAAGACAGACTCGACGACCTGGAAGAAGCCCTGGAGGATCAGCTGGAAGAGGATTACGGGGAGTGCAAATGGACGCGCGCCAAAGGCGAGCTGACCTTGGTGGTTCCCCGGGAGCAACTGGTGGCCGTGATGCGGATTTTGCGCAGCCACCGCGACCTGGGCTTCGATCAGTGCATTGATGTCTGTGGTGTGGATTATGCCGCTTACGGCCGTTCGGAATGGAATGCCGAGGATGCGCCGAATACCGGTTTCAGCCGTGGCGCCGAACGTGAAACTGCTACGGATTTCCCGGCGGAAAGCCGCTTTGCCGTGGTCTATCACCTTCTTTCCCTGTCGCACAATGTGCGTTTGCGGGTCAAGACCTTTCTGGACGCCGATTATCCGGTGGTGGATTCCGTCACCGGGATCTGGAACGGCGCCGACTGGTTTGAACGGGAGGCTTTCGACATGTTTGGCATCCTCTTCAACGGGCATCCGGATTTGCGCCGCATTCTTACCGATTACGGCTTCATCGGCCATCCCTTCCGCAAGGATTTTCCTCTGGTTGGACAAGTGGAGATGCGCTATGACGAAGACAAGGGCAGGGTGGTGTACGAGCCGGTAACTATTGAACAACGCACCCTGGTGCCGCGGGTGGTGCGCCACGACTATCGTTATGAAGAAGGCTGCGAGACGGTGAAGGAAGAGGAGCAGGCGGATGGCTGAGATTCGTAATTACACCCTCAATTTCGGCCCTCAGCACCCGGCGGCGCATGGTGTGCTGCGTTTGATTTTGGAAATGGATGGCGAGGTCATACAGCGCGCCGACCCTCATGTGGGGCTGTTGCACCGGGGCACGGAAAAGCTCGCCGAGCATAAGCCCTATAACCATTCGATTCCCTACATGGACCGCCTCGACTATGTGTCCATGATGTGTAACGAGCATGGCTATGTCGGCACCATTGAAAAGCTGCTGGGTGTGGAAGTGCCGGAGCGCGCCCAGTACATCCGGGTGTTGTTTGATGAGATCACACGGATTCTCAATCATCTGATGTGGCTGGGAGCCCATGCCCTGGATGTGGGCGCCATGACCGTATTCCTGTATGCCTTCCGCGAACGGGAAGACCTCATGGATTGCTATGAGGCCGTGTCTGGCGCGCGTCTGCATGCCGCCTACTATCGGGTCGGTGGCGTTTACCGTGATCTTCCCGAGCAAATGCCGCGCTATGAAATGAGCCATCTGGGCAGCGAAAAGGAAATGAAATACCGCAACCAGGCGCGGGAAGGCTCGTTGCTGGATTTCATTGAAGACTTCACCGAACGTTTCCCCGGCTATATCGACGAATATGAGACCTTGCTTACGGATAACCGCATCTGGAAGCAGCGCCTGGTCGGCATTGGCGTCGTTACCCCGGAGCGGGCGCGCCAGCTGGGCTTTACCGGCCCCATGATCCGTGGCTCCGGCATTGCCTGGGACCTGCGCAAGAAACAGCCCTATGCGGCCTATGACAAGGTGGATTTCGATATTCCCGTCGGCAGCAACGGTGATTGTTATGACCGCTATCTGGTGCGCGTGGAGGAAATGCGTCAATCCAACCGCATCATGAAGCAATGCGTGGAATGGCTGAAGAACAATCCGGGGCCGGTAATGGTGGGCGACTACAAGGTTGCGCCGCCGCCCCGGGAAAAGATGAAAGAAAACATGGAAGCCCTGATTCATCATTTCAAGCTGTTTTCGGAAGGCTACAGTATTCCGGAAAGCGAGGCTTATTTCGCTGTGGAAGCGCCCAAGGGGGAGTTTGGCTGCTATATCATCGCCGATGGCGCCAACAAG
>JAMOMB010000142.1 GCA_027068795.1 Sedimenticola sp.
CCGCACATGGGAGCCAAACAGCTTGATCTGATCAATGGTCTGATTGGCCATGCACTGCTGCAGCTCCCAGGGACGGTCGGCGCTGAGCAGAATCAATGGAATTTGTTGCTGCTTGGCCTCCACCACGGCCGGAAACCAGTTGGCGACGGCGGTGCCGGAAGTGCAGATCAGCGCCACCGGCTTGCCGCTCGCCATAGCCATGCCCAGGGCGAAATAACCGCCCCCGCGCTCGTCCACCGCCACATGATGCTGCAACTGGGGATGTAGCACGGCGGCCAGGGTCAGGGGGGTATTGCGCGATCCGGGAGAAAGCACCACCTGCTCCACCCCGGCGCCAACCAGTCCATCCAGCAACGCCAGACACCCGTCCAGATTGCATCTGCCCTGATCCATTAGCGGGTCATTGCGTTCAACATGGGCGCAAACTTGAGCAGGGTTTCCTGCAGCTCCTGCTCCGGGCTGGACACCGGAGTAATGCCGGCTCCGGCATAAAGCCGGGCGATTTTGCCCTGCACCAGGGCGCAACGCAGTATTACCGACATCTGCGCTTCGGAATTTTCCCCCAGCCAGCCGAAAGCGCCGGTATACCATCCACGCGAGAGCCGCTCATGCCGTCGAATCCACGCCAATGCCGCGCTCCGGGGCATGCCGCCAACTGCCGGAGTGGGATGCAAGGCTTCGAGAATCTGCAGGGGGCGCACGGCAGGCCTTGGCCTGGCGACGACTGATGTGTACAGGTGGGAAAGGGAGCGAAAGGAAAGAGGCCGGGCGGCCTTGTCTGTCTTCAGATCGGTGCAAAACGGCTCCAGGGCTTTCTCGATGGCCCGCACCACCGGGGCATGTTCATAGGCTTCCATTTCCGCATTCGGCTGGCATATATGGGCGGGAAAAGTACCCGCCAGGGCGTCACAATGAATGCGTTCTGCATTCATGTCGAAAAGCTTCTCCGGCGTTGCGGCAAGCAACACCCCCCGACCGAAGCTCACCGAAAGCATGGTGCAGCCAGGATATTGCCGGGCCAGGGACGGAAGCAGTTGACGGTGGGGAACCGGCGACGGAAACCGCAGCTGCAACTGGCGTGTCAACACCACCTTTTCCAGCTCGCCTCCGCGCATGGCCTCTACCGCCTCCGCAACACCGCTCTTCCAGGCGGGCGCTGCAGGCGACTCGGTCTGCAAGAATGCCGCTGGCGCCGCTGGCGCTATGACGCCGTCATGCCGCAATGCGGAGCGCAGTTGTTTGATCCAGCCGCTGATCACGTTCTCGGGCTGGGTGTCCTTGTCACGAAAATAGTTGAACGTGAGGACGCAGCGTCCGTTCTTCCATTCAAACAACAGCTGCGGGATATACAGGCCGGCGTTATCGAATCCCTGCCAGCATTCTCGCGCCTCGAAGGCCGGGTCGAAAGCATGCCCGAGAAAGGCCCGCGCCTTGGCGCGCCCGCTCCCCTGGGTGATTCTCGTCCAGCGGGTCTGGAGCCTTTGGTAGGCTGCATCCAGTTCCTGAAAGCGCCCCGCGCCGCGCGCAGCCTGGGAAAACGCCATGCCCAGCCCCAGCAGGCGATGGCTTCTGGCGGGTTGGTGCCAGTACAGCCAGATCCGCGCCTGGGCGGGCGGCGCCGCCATCTCCCCCACGGGCACCTCGAAGGCAATGGACAACAAACCCCGCTGCGCACCGGACAGGAGGGGCAAGGCCAGCTGGCGAAGCTCCAGGCGCAAGCGCCCCAGCCATACAGGTATGGGTTGCA
>JAMOMB010000143.1 GCA_027068795.1 Sedimenticola sp.
CGAATAACGAACCACCTCACTGGGCCCAGGAAAAGATCCTGGCTTGGAATGAGTGCGAATTTCGCCGTCTGGAACCCTTCATTACACGCACCTACTGGAGCGACCAGGAATCGATCAACATCCATCGCGTGGTCGGCACCCAGCACCCGGACTACCAAGCAAAAACCTGGCTGGAGTTTCTCAACGGCGGCAAGCGCATGGACATCAATCTGCCCCTTCACCGCTCAAACCCCGGTTACTACCTGGATACCGCGACGAAAAAACCCTCCATGCACTATGTAACCCTGGACGGCCTCGACTACTACGTCTCCGTCGATGGCAACCACCGTACCTGCATCGCCAAGTTCGATTTCCACTATGCCGGGCGCACGCTACTGCACGGCGTCACCATCGTTCGGCACCAAGTCGACTGGGCGTTCTATCAGTACTATCAGGGCCTGACCGGCTATGCCCGCACCTACAAACTGCCGATGCACTTCACCCCTCTGAGCACCGCCGTTTCCCGGGAAGATACTGGCGGATGGAAGCTCGACCGCTTCTCGCCAAGACTGCAAGTGGAGAACTACCTGGACAACACCACCGAAACCCTCGATCGCGAGCAGGCGCTGGTCATGCTGATCCGGCTCAGGGCAGAGGCCGATGAGCGCAACCGCCGCTGGTTCCCATGGCCATGGCGGCGTGGACATGAATGAAAACACAGATGCAACCAGAGACGCGCATATGAGTTCGAACAGTTCAGAAACGCCCCCAGGAACGGGGTTGCCGGATATTGATCAGGGCGGCATCGACAGCAGTAGCAACCATAGCAGCGATGCCGCAGTGCGCAACAGCCCCAAAATCAAGTTCATGATGGTCGCCTTTTTGGTGGCGATACTGGCCGGGGCCGGCCTTGCCATGAAATTCACGCTGTTCGCACCAAAGTCGGCCACAAAAATCCAGGCGACGGAAACGAAAACAGCCACCAGGTCGGATGCGGCGACACTGGCGGATATCCCTGTCAGCGACGCTCCCGCCACATTGTCACTGCAGATGCCCACAGCCACAAGCAATCCCCCCGCCCACCATCTTCTCTCCGTGGAGGATACGGACGATGTGCGCCTGGTCCAGATCGAAGATGCTTTGACCGAAGCCCAAACCGCCTGGCGGCGCCAGCACGAGGCGTTGTCCAATGAAATCCGATCCCGCACGGCGAGCATCAATGCCGCCATCACGGCGCTGTCCAGCAAAATCGATGCGGTGAACAGACCGGATCCGTCCGATGCCCTGGCCGCCATCAACGCACGACTGCAGCGCCTCGAAACCCGTCTGGCGCATCTGGATCGGCGCTCAAGAGAAAACCGGAAACAACTCCATGGCGAAGCCGGCGCACGCCGGCGCGGCGCCTCCCTGCCATTTCGTGTCGAATCCATCGACTGGTGGGACGGCGCTCCCTCGGTTGTCGTGCGCCTGGGTGAGCATAAGCAATTCGTCACTATAGGCGAAACCCTGAAAGGCTGGCGACTCGTGAACGCCAGCCCCGCCTCCGGTCAGGCCCGCTTCAGCCGCAATGGCCGCGATGCAATGGTGGAGGCAGGACGGTGAGGTGCTTGCGTTTGCTTTTGCTGTTTTTCATCACCGCCAGCGGCACGGGGGGTTGCGTTTTTTTGCCGCAACAAACCGGCGCGGATGACGCCGAACCCATCACCCATGGGAACATCATCCCGCCTTCTGCCAGCGTATCCGCCTCAC
>JAMOMB010000144.1 GCA_027068795.1 Sedimenticola sp.
GTCGGTAATGATCTCCTCGTGGGTGGGGCCCAGGCAGAATGCCCGCTTGTGGCGGTCATGGAAGCGCAGCAGTTCCGGGCCATACTCGTCCCAGCGACCGGATTCCCGCCATAGTTCGGCAGGCTGCACCACGGGCATGGACAGCTCCAGGGCGCCGGATCTGTCCATCTCCTCGCGCACAATGCGCTCCACCTTGCGCAGTACGCGCAATCCCAGGGGCAGCCACACATACAGCCCCGAGGCCAGCTTGCGCACCAGGCCCGCCCGCAACATCAGGCGATGGCTGGGGATTTCGGCGTCGGCGGGGGTTTCCTTCAGCGTTTGCAGGGGAAACTGGGAGGTGCGCATGGGTTGCTCCGTAGCAAAAAACGCTAATTTTATCCTGAAACCGGGCGCAGCAGGTATAATTTACCATTTCCCCTCCATAAAATGAGTGCAGTTGGTGGCTTGAAATGTCCAAAAACAACATAAACAAAGTAGTGCTGGCCTATTCCGGCGGTCTGGATACCTCCGTGATCCTCAAGTGGCTGGAAGATGAATATGGCTGCGAAGTGGTGACCTTCACCGCGGACATTGGTCAGGGCGAGGAAGTGGAGCCGGCCCGGGTCAAGGCTGAAGCCATGGGGGTGAAGGAGATCTACATCGAGGATCTGCGCGAGGAATTCGCCAGGGACTATGTGTTTCCCATGTTCCGCGCCAACGCCATCTACGAAGGCGAGTATCTGCTGGGCACCTCCATCGCCCGACCGTTGATTGCCAAGCGCCTGGTGGAAATTGCAAAAGAGACCGGCGCCGACGCCATTTCCCACGGCGCCACGGGCAAGGGCAACGACCAGGTGCGCTTCGAGCTGGGGGCCTATGCCCTGATGCCGGACGTGAAGATCATCGCCCCCTGGCGGGAGTGGGATCTGCTGTCCCGGGAAAAGCTCATGAAATATGCCGCGGACCATGGCATCGACGTGGATTTCGCCAAGGCGGGCAAGAAATCGCCCTATTCCATGGACGCCAACCTGCTGCACATCTCCTATGAAGGCGACATTCTGGAGGATCCCTGGAACGAGCCGGAGGAGGACATGTGGCGCTGGACGGTTTCTCCGGAGAAGGCGCCGGACGAGCCAGCCTATGTGGAGCTGACCTACGAGAAGGGCGACATCGTTGCCGTCGATGGCAAGACCCTGTCTCCCGCCGGGGTGATGGAGTATCTGAACAAGGTGGGTGGCGAGAATGGCGTGGGCCGGGACGATATCGTGGAAAACCGTTTTGTGGGCATGAAGTCCCGGGGCTGTTACGAAACCCCGGCAGGCACCATCATGCTCAAGGCTCACCGGGCCATGGAATCCCTCACCCTGGACCGGGAGGCGGCGCACCTGAAAGATGAACTCATGCCCCGTTACGCCAAGATGATCTACAACGGCTTCTGGTGGTCTCCCGAGCGGGAGATGCTCCAGGCGGCCATCGACCAGACCCAGCAGGTGGTCAATGGCGTGGTGCGGGTCAAGCTGTACAAGGGCAATGTCATCGTCGTCGGGCGCAAGTCCGACAGCAACAGCCTGTTCGACGAGGCCATCGCTACCTTCGATGACGACCAGGGGGCTTATGATCAGAAAGATGCAGAGGGCTTCATCAAACTCAATGCCTTGCGGTTGCGGGTGGCGGCGAGAAGGCGGACATAGCGTCGGGGCG
>JAMOMB010000145.1 GCA_027068795.1 Sedimenticola sp.
CCTTCATCTTCAAACCGGGCACCTTGTCCTGGTCCATGGGATAGGGCACCGTGTACTTGTCCAGGAACTCCTCGGAGGTCATGCCGAAACGCTGCTTGAGCCGCACCACGTCATAGGGCACCAGGGTGATGTCGGAACGCTTGCAACAGGCGTTGAAGCAGGAAATGCCCTTGTAGCAGCTGAACTTGAGCTTGCTGTCCGGCCCCAGCACCGTGGGCAGGGTGGGACTCTTGAAGGGGATGTCGAATTTTTCGTCACTCATGTCTTGAACCTCGACCCCGGATGGGGCTCGTTGAAATCGTCAAATGGACGGAAACGGGGTAATTATCAGCCAATTTGCGTGCATTTGCAGACTTCTTTCCTGTACGGGATTTTCCTGACCCGCAAAGGGCACCGCGGCCAAAAAGAAAATCCGGACGCCGCCAGGCGTCCGGATCTTCCAGGTCAAACCGTCAAGCAGTGATTACTTGAACAGCTTGGACTTGTCCACCAGATCCTTGTGGGCACGCTTGAAGCAGGTCCACTTCTTGGTTTCCTTGTCGTAAATGGAGTTTACGAAGCACTTCCAATTCTCTTCGTCGACGAAGTTCTTGTCCATGCGATAGTAGAAACCAGGATAACGGCTTTCCTCACGGAACTGGATATGCTTCATGTGAGCTTCAGCGGTGAGGATGCGGTGGTAGTTCTCCCATGCGCGCAGGAGCTCGTGGAGGTCCTTAGCACGCATCTTCAGGGAGTCTTCCTTCAGCATTTCCAGCTTCTGCTCAGCCAGATCCAGCATGTTGGCGTTGGTGGTGTAGTAGGTGGCAACACCGGCTACATACTCGTCCATGATCTTCTGCAGACGGAACTGCAGCATGCGGGGAGTGATGTAGTTGGGGTTGACGTCGATGGCAGTGGTGTAGTCCTTGTGCTCGAGGTAGTTGCGCACGGGACGATAGATTTCCTCTACCAGCTCATCTACAGAGGTGTCCAGCTCGGGGGTCCAGTCCTTGTTGTCCATGACGAACTTGACCATGGACTTGGCGCACATGCGGCCTTCGGCGTGAGAGCCGGAGGAGAACTTGTGGCCAGAGGCGCCAACGCCGTCACCGGCGGTGAACAGACCCTTCACGGTGGTCATGCCACGGTAGCCCCAGTTCCAGCCGGAAGGCAGGTGCTCGGGCACGCCGTCCATTTCCTCTTCGGTGGGCGCACCAACGTCCTCGGGACCGGAAACCCAGATGCCGCAGCAGCCGGAGTGGGAACCCAGCAGGTACGGCTCGGTGGGCATCAGCTCGGAGTTCTTCTTCTCGGGCTCGATGTTCTCACCAGCCCAGATACCGCACTGGCCGATACACATGTCGAGGAAGTCTTCCCAGGCTTCTGCTTCCAGGTGCTTCACTTCGCGGGGAGACAGGGTCTCGCGCAGGTTGGCGAGAGCGGTAACGGTGTCCATCCAGATGGGACCGCGGCCTTCGCGCATTTCCTTGAGCATCAGGTGGTTACGCAGGCAGGAAGCGGGAACGGCAGCCTGACCATAGGGAGGATAGTCGTCCAGCATTTCCTTGTTGCGTACCATGTACGGCTCGCCTTCGCCGTTGGTGGCCTGGGATTTGAACAGCAGGAACCAGGCGCCAACAGGACCGTAACCGTCCTTGAAGCGGGTGGGTACGAAGCGGTTTTCCATCAGGGTCAGTTCCGCGCCGGCCTCGGCGGCCATGGCGTAGGTGGAACCGGCGTTCCATACGGGATACCAGGCACGACCCTGGCCTTCACCAACGGAACGGGGACGGAAGATGTTCACGCAGCCACCGGCTACCAGCAGGCAGGCCTTGAACTTGTAGACCACGACCTTGTCTTCACGAGTGGAGAAACCGACAGCACCGGCTACGCGGTTCTTGTCGTTCTTGTCGTTGACCAGCTTGACGATGAAGATACGCTCCTGGATGTTGTCCACGCCCAGGGCCTTCTTCGCGGCTTCGGCCACGATCCACTTGTAGGATTCACCGTTGATCATGATCTGCCACTTGCCGGAACGTACGGGCTTGCCGCCGTCCTTCAGGGGAGTCAGACCCTTGGAACCGTCGTGACGCTCACCGTTCTCGTCGGTCTTCCAGATGGGCAGGCCCCACTCCTCGAACAGGTGTACGGACTCGTCAACGTGACGGCCCAGGTCGTAGGCCAGGTCGTCGCGGGTGATACCCATCAGGTCGTTGGATACCATGCGGGCGTAATCCGCGGGATCCTGCTCGGGACCGATGTAGGTGTTGATTGCAGACAGACCCTGTGCTACCGCGCCGGAACGGTCCATGGCGGCCTTGTCGACCAGCTTCACGGAGATGTCCACGCCTTCCTTCTTGGCAGCTTCTACCCAGGGGCCAATTTCATAAGCGGTACCGCAAGCAGCCATACCACCGCCGATGATGAGGATATCTACCTCTTCTTCGACTACTTCGGGATTACCGAATTCAGCCATGTTAATTACCTCTAACTAAAATGTTTGTCCAAATGATCGGAACTATGGATTACTTGCAGATCAGCTCGCTGGGATCGCCAGCACGGTAGCCGTTCTGTTCGTTGTGGTTGAAGAAGCCGGGCTCGCCGATCTTGCTGATGTCGGCCTCGGGCTTGTTGCCATAGGGATCGATGGAACCTTCCGGAGTGGTACGGATGGGGAACTTGAAGCGCTTCATGGTGCCATTGCGGAACTTGATGGTCCACATGATGGAATCGGTACCGCGCAGCGGCTGTACGGAAGCACCCAGAGGTACGATATCGGCGTAGGGACGCGCTTCGATAGCGTTCTGCGGGCAGATCTTGACGCAGGAATAGCATTCCCAGCACTGATCAGGCTCCTGGTTGAAAGACTTCATGGCGTGGCCGGTCATGGAACCGTCCATGTCCAGCTTCATGAGGTCATGTGGGCAGATGTACATGCAAGCGGTCTTGTCCTGACCCTTGCAGCCATCGCACTTATCGGTACGCACAAATGTAGGCATCGATAGTTCTCCTTAGTTTACACTGCAGTGAATATTCACCGCCGAAGCGGTCTTCTTTATCAATCGGAACAAGCCAAACCCGGAGGTTTACCCACTCCAAAAAAATCTCTCTTTTACCCTCTTGTGGAAATACTCGATGGCGGCAAATATACCACAGCGCAAAGTCATCCAGGGCAATACAGGGAGGGTAAAAATAGTTTCTCGGCAACAAAAACGCCAAACAATTTTACCGCCGGCAGGCATAAATTGGCTTTATCTGTAATACTTATAGACTTTATAAATCAAGCAATTAGATGAAAACACCGGCATACTTACCCCTTCATGCAACAAACGGAAACTGATCCATATCAACTCCCATGAACGAGCCAGCAGACACATTATTGCTCATTGCCCCCGGCTGCCCCCACTGCCAGTCGGTTCTTCACAGCCTTTCCGAGCTGGTGAAAAACGGGATTATCGGCCGCCTGGAAGTAATCAACATCGCCGTTCACCCGCAAGCCGCGCAACAGGTCAACACCCGTACCGTGCCATGGATGCGCATCGGGAACTATGAACTGCGTGGCAATTATTCACCCGGCGAGCTGAAGCGCTGGGCGGAAAAAGCGGCCAGGGACGCCGGCTCCGCCGACTACATCCGCGAACTGCTGGAACGGCAGGAACTCAATCTGGCCATACGCCATCTGAAAGAACATACGGAAAAACTGCCGCAGCTGCTGGAACTGATGCAGGAGGAAGACGTCTCACTCAGCGTCAAGTTTGGTATCGGCGCGATCTTCGAAGCACTCGAAAACTCCGGACTGCTGGAGGGGCTGTTGCCGCAACTGGGAGCCCTCACCCGTAGCAATAAGGCCGATCTTCGCGCCGACGCCGCCTATTATCTCGGGTTGAGCCACTCCCCCCAGGCGCGGAAATGGCTCACCCCCCTGCTGCAGGATCCGCAGCAAGACGTCCGCGAAATCGCGGCGGAATCACTGGATATGCTGGAGACCCGAACATGAACAGCGCCCGAACCTACCTGCTCATTGGCGCCCTGGCGGGCTTTCTCGCCGTTGCCCTGGGGGCCTTTGGCGCCCATGGTCTGAAGAACATGATCTCACCGGCAATGCTGGCGGTATTCAACAAGGGCGTGCACTACCAGGGCATGCATGCGCTGGCCTTGCTGGCCACGGGACTGCTGCTGCGCGAACGGCCCCTTCCCAGCCTGCGCTGGGCCGGGCGCTTTTTCACCCTGGGCATCCTCTTGTTTTGCGGCAGCCTGTATCTGCTGGCAACCGCCCACAACCGCAGTCTGGGCTTGATCACCCCCCTGGGCGGCCTGTCTTTTCTCGCAGGATGGCTGCTGCTGGCCATCGGCGGCTGGAAAACAGGAGGTGATTAGTTGCAAACCCCGGTAAACCCTGTGGCCTCCCCAAGCCTGCAGGACTGGCAGCGGGCCTTGGATCGCGCCCATGGGTCGCTCCTACGCTGCCTGTTGCCCGGTTATTGTAGGAGCGGCCCATGGCCGCAATCGGGCGCTCATGTTTCCCATGCTGAGCTTTGTAATTAATCACGATACAGGAAGCACCCATGACCCATGAACTGCTCATCATCGAGGACGACAGCTCCCTGAGCCAGATGCTCACCCTGCACTTCGAGGACCAGGGGATGCGGGTTCGGGCGGCCCACAGCTGCGCCCAGGCCCTGGAGCAGCTCGCCGCCCGCCAACCGGACCTGGTGCTGCTGGACCAGCAGCTCCCCGACGGCCTGGGAAGCGAACTCATCAGCAGATTATTGGCGCGCAGTCCGGCTTCGCGCATCATCATGATGACCGGCGTACACGACCTGGAGCTTGCCATCCAGGCCATCCAGGACGGCGCCGCCGACTTCATCCACAAGCCGGTGAAAACCAGCGTTTTACAGGCTGCAGTAGACAAGGCTCTTGCCTATTCTCCAGCAGTTGCAACAGAACAAGGGCAGACCACGCCACAGATTCGGGAACTGATCGGGCGCAGCGACGCCATGCTGGAAGTGAGCAAGCAAATCGCTCTCTCGGCGCAAAGCAACGCCACGGTGCTCATTACCGGCGAATCCGGCACGGGCAAGGAAATCGTGGCGCGCCTCATTCACCAATACAGCAAGCGCAGCGGCGAGTTTGTCGCCATCAACTGCGCCGCCATCGTCGATACCCTGCTGGAAAGCGAACTGTTCGGCCATGAAAAAGGCGCTTTTACCGGCGCCACCAGCGCCAAGCCCGGACGCTTTCAGCAGGCCGAGGATGGCACCCTGTTCCTGGACGAGATCGGCGAACTGGCGCAGCAACTGCAAGCCAAACTGCTGCGCGCACTGCAGGAGCAAATGGTGGAGCCGGTGGGCGGCAATAGCGCCGTGCCGGTAAATACCCGCATCATCGCCGCCACGCACCGGGATCTGTTTCAGGCCGCAAGAGAGGGGCTGTTCCGGGAGGATCTGGCCTATCGGCTGGATGTCATCCACATCCACCTGCCGCCACTGCGGGAACGCAGGGAAGATATCCCCCTGCTGGTAGACGCCCTGCTGGCGCGGGCGGCGCAGAAGATGGAGCGCCCGGTCTCTCCCGTCGATCCCCAGGCCCTGGATCTGCTCCTGCGCCACGACTGGCCGGGCAATGTGCGCGAGCTGGAAAACACCCTCATCCAGGCGCTGGTACAGGCCCGGGAGGGCATCATCAGCACCGACCTGATCCGCTTTCACGCCACCCAGGAAACCCCGGCCCGGGCTCCCGGGGCAGACGACGACATCGACATCTTGCTCACCCTGGAGGAAGTGGAAGCACGGCACATACAGAAGGTGTTGTGGCACACGGGCGGACACAAGGGCAACAGCTGCCGGATACTGGGCATCTCCCGCCCCGCCCTGGATCGCAAGATCAAGAAATACCGCCTTCAACTCGGCAACAAATAACGCTCCGTGTAACATATCGTTACATTTGCACGCGCCATTGCACGAAATGTTACGACAGTTCATTACAAAACCGCCTCGATCCAAGTAACAAGCGCCTTATAATCAGCAGGTTATTCCACTGGCACAGGTCGTGCTTGCTCCATGCAGACAAACAATAACATCAAAGGATGAACAAACCCGCCCATGAGCGACCTGACGACCACCTTCGCCAACGCCGTTTCCACACCGGCATCCCTCTCTGCCCGGGAGATCCGCTTTCAGGCTCTCATTGGAAAATACATGAACGACCTGTTCCGCTACGCCTACTGGCTGGTGCATGACAAGGCCGTCGCCGAAGACCTGGTGCAGGAAACCATGCTGCGCGCCTGGAAATCCATGGACAGACTGCAAAAACCCGAAGCCGCCAAGGGCTGGTTGATCACCATCCTGCGCCGGGAGAACGCGCGCCGCTTCGAGCGTTTTCAACCCCAGTTCAGCGCCCTGCCCACGGAAGCCCTGGCGGACAGCCACCGGGACTACGATACCTCTACCGAAGCCTTCGTCCTGCGCAACGCCATCGCCGAGCTGCCCGAGGACTACCGCGAACCCCTGCTGCTGCAAGTCATTCACGGCTATTCGCAAAAGGAAATCGCGGCGGAACTGGGCATTTCCGTGGCGGGCGCGGGCACCCGGCTGTTCCGCGCCCGCAAGAAACTGCGCGCCCTGGTAGCGTCCTGAGGGGAATCCGCCGCAAGGCTTTTTCCCTCTTCCCAGGCATGTTAGCCTTGAGGGATATCCATTGTCCGGAGTCATGACATGCCCTCATTCGATATCGTTTCCGAAGTAGACCTGCAGGAAGTGCGCAATGCCGTGGATCAGGCCAACCGCGTCATCGAAACCCGCTTTGATTTCAAGGGTGTGGACGCCAGCTTCGAGCACAAGGAAAACGAGGTGAACCTCAAGGCCGAGCAGGAATTCCAGTTGCAGCAGATGCTGGACATCCTGCGGGAAAAACTGGCCAAGCGCGGCGTGGACGTCAAGGCCATGGATGTCAAGGATCCGCAAACCGGTCTCAACGCCGCCCGCCAGCAAATCATCATCCAGCAAGGCATAGAATCCGATACGGCAAAAAAGATCGTGAAGGAGATCAAGGCGGCCAAACTCAAGGTGCAGGCCCAGATCCAGGGCGATCAGGTGCGCGTCACCGGCAAGAAACGCGACGACCTGCAACAGGTCATCGCCCTGCTCAGGGAAAGGGACTACGGCCTGCCCCTGCAGTTCAAGAACTTCCGCGACTGATGCCGGAACTGGACAGGGGAACGAAAATCTATGCCGCCCTACTGGGTGCCTTGATCCTGGGGCTGGTCTTTGTGGCCCTGTACGAACCACCCCAGGTGTCCCGCCTCAACGACAGGCTGGAAGCGGATGAACAAGTAGGCGGCTTTCCCTACGCCTTTCGCGTACTGCGCATCAGCAACGGCGTCGCCGTCATGAGTACCCCGCGCTCCAGCGCCGTACCCGTGGCCCGGGTGCTGGACAAAATCTTCCCTGGCGTCGGCAACTCCGCCCCTGACGCCCCCCTGTTCCAGGAAATGCAGGCGAAACTGGCCGACACCCAGAAACGCGCCAAAGCCATCGTCATGGAAGACCCGGAAGTCGAACGGGTACAGTGGGAGCTGGACAGGGACTGGCTCATGCAACATGGCATCAACCTCCTCGATACCCCATAGGGGCGCGGCCTTCCGCGTCAGCGCCGCCAGAACACCGGACTGAGCAGCACCAGCAGGGTAAAGATTTCCAGACGCCCCAGCAGCATGGCGAAACAGAGTATCCACTTGGCCGAATCGTGCAGACCGGCGTAGTTGGCCCCCACATCGCCCAACCCCGGCCCCAGATTGTTGATGCTGGCGGCAACCGCAGAGAACGCCGTCATCAGATCAATGCCCGTGGCCGCCAGCATCAAGTACATCATGATGAAGCTGGCGACATACAGGGCGAAGAACCCCCACACCGCCTCCACCACCCGCGGCGGAATGGTCTTGTCCCCCACCCGCACGGGGATCTGGGCGTTGGGGTGCACCAGGCGTGCGATTTCCCGCATTCCCTGCTTGATCAGCAACAGAAACCGGATCACCTTGATGCCGCCGCCGGTAGAACCCGCACATCCCCCGACAAAGCTGGAAAAAAGCAGCAGGATCGCAACAAATCCCGGCCAGTTGTGCCATTCCGCAGTGGTAAAACCTGCCGTGGTGCCAATGGAAACCGCCTGGAACAGGCCATGCACGAAATTTTCATTAAAGGTTTCATGGGTGGCGCTGAAATGCAGGCCCAGGGTGGTCGCCAGCACCACCAGGGTCAGCAGCAAAAGATAGAAGCGGAACTCGGAATCCTGCCAGTACACGCGCAGGCTTTTCTGCCGCACCACGGAAAAATGCAGGGCGAAATTGATCCCGGCG
>JAMOMB010000146.1 GCA_027068795.1 Sedimenticola sp.
GCAGGCTGCGCAGGGGTTCGATCAACACCAGCTCCCGGGTATCGAAATCGTGGAACAGGCGGTAGCCTTCGATGAGCTCGCTGAGCTGCAGGGTCATTTCCCGGCGGTCGCCGGAAAGCAGCATCCAGAAATCCTGAATTGCCGGCCCGGTGCGGCAATCGTCCATGTCCACGAAATGCGGCCCCTGGTCTGTCCAGAGTATGTTGCCGGGGTGGCAGTCGCCGTGCAGTCGCAGCTGTTGAAAGTCGTGAGAAGTGAAGATGTCTTCGATCCGCGACAGCAGGTTTTCGCACAGCGCCACATATGTGCTGGTGATTTCCGGGGGCAGCATCCCGGATGCGCGCAGCCAGGTGAGAGATTGCCAGCCCAGGGCGTCCACGCTCAGGGTTTCCCGGTGCTGGAAAGGCTGGCTCGCCCCTACTGCGTGGATGCGCCCCAGAAAACGCCCGATCCATTCCAGATGATCCGGGTTTTCCAGATTGGGGCTGCGCCCGCCCTGGCGGGGATAGAGGGCGAAGCGGAAGCCCTGGTATTCGAACAGACTTTGCTGCTGTGCATCCAGCAGGGGCGCCACCACGGGAATTTCCTGTTCTGCCAGTTCCAGGCTGAAGTGGTGATCCTCCAGAATGGCGGCATCGGACCAGCGATTGGGGCGGTAGAATTTGGCGATGATCGGCGTCTGCTCCTCCAGGCCGATCTGCAGCACCCGGTTCTCATAGCTGTTCAGGGGCAGCAAGCTGCCGTTCACCTCGAAGCCCAGGCTTTCGATGGCATCCAGGATCAGATCAGGGGACAGGCGCTCATAGGGATGATTCATGAACAGTCCACGCCGGCCCTGCGCAGCCGGCCGGGCAGGGTTTTGGGGTCGAAGCCCTGGATCTTTTTCTCCCCAACCAGCAGCAGGGGGACGCTCCGGCCGCCGTGACGCTGGAAATCCTTGAAGGCGCGGTTGCTGTGCTGTATATCCATTTCCATGAAGCGAACCTGGTGTTGTTGCAACCACTGTTTCAACTGCCTGCAATGGTGGCAGCCGGGGGTGCTGTAGAGGGTGATGCGCGGCTGCTTCGCGTTCATCTTCCGGTGAGGCGTTGCTCGGCCTCGCGGTATTTCTGCGCTGTTTTTTCGATGATTTCCCGGGGCAGCTCCGGGCCGGGCGGGGTCTTGTCCCAATCCAGGGTTTCCAGGTAATCGCGCACGAATTGTTTGTCGAAACTGGGCGGGCTGATGCCGGGGTGGTACTGGTCGGCGGGCCAGAACCGTGAGGAATCCGGAGTCAGCGCCTCGTCGATGATGTGCAGGCGGCCTTCTTCGTCCAGGCCAAACTCGAATTTGGTATCGGCGATGATGATGCCCTTGTCCAGGGCGTAGGCGGCTGCCTCAGTATAGATTTGCAGGCTGATGTCACGAATCTGCTCCGCCAAGGTTCTGCCCAGGAGGTCAATGGTATGCTGAAAATCCACGTTTTCATCATGGGCGCCCAGCTCCGCCTTGGTGGAGGGCGTGTAGATCGGTTCCGGCAGCTTGTCGGCCAACCGGAGTTTTTCCGGTAGTGTGATGCCGCAGATCCGGCCGGTTTTCTGATAGTCTTTCCATCCCGAGCCAATGATGTAGCCACGCACGATAGCTTCCACCGGCAGGGGTTTGAGGCGCCGTACCACAACGGCGCGATCCCCGAGAATGGCCCGTTCATCCGCATTTTTCACCACGTTTTCCAGGGGGATGTCTGTGAGATGATTGGGAATAATGCCGGTCATGCGCCGGAACCAGAAGCTGGATACCCGGGTCAGCACCTCTCCCTTGCCGGGGATGGGCTGGGGGAGGATGACATCGAACGCGGACAGCCGGTCGGTGGTGACGATGAGCATGTGTTCCTCGTCAATGGCGTAGATGTCACGAACCTTGCCGCGATTCAGGAGTTCGAGGCCGGAAAGCTCAGACTGGTAGAGGGCGGTCATGGCAGTAGCGGAAACAGGTAAAAAAGAGATTATACCCATGCAAGAGCAAGCACACAGCGACTATCTGCAGGCTTTTCGCGGAAGTTTTACCTCCGCCCTGCGCTGGCATCACCTGGAAGCGCTGTGGCGGCGCTTGCGGGAAGCGCCGGAAGGTTGGTTCATATACGCCGTGGGAGAACCCGTGCCGGAGACGACAGTCTCTGCGGAGGCGTTCCGGGTTTTCCTTGAGGAAATGGATCAGCTTTTGCGCCGTGAGCATGATGAGGATTACTGCGGCATTGTATATGCCGATGATCTGCAAAAGCCGTCCATGGTAAAGATCTATGATCCCAACAATCTGGGAGTGAGCTGTGGCTTCAGTGAAAATCCACCGCTTCCTGGCTGGGTGTTGAGCCGCATTCCTCCGGTGGATTTGCCGTCGGATCGGCCTTTGCCCAATAATCGGCGGCGTTGGTGGAGGCGTCTTTTCCGTTAGAGTAGATTTTCCCCGGATTGGCAATCCGGCAAATAACCTAGTAAAATACTCTACTATTCACAACAGCAAGGATTCCTGTACGGAGCATGAGCAATGAGTGACGACAAACAACAACAGGCAATGGCGGATATCACCCGCGCGGTAATGCATCTGCTGGACAAATGGAAGTTGGACAACAAAACCATGCATCAGATTCTCGCCATGCCGGATACGGTGAAAACGCGCAATTTCGCGGCGTTTCGTGATGGCAAGGCCGTGTTTCCCAATCATCCCGATGTGCTGCGCCGTTCCCAGTACCTGCTGCGCATTGCAGATGCCTTGCGTACCGCCTATCCCATGAACCCGAAGATGGTCGGTCGCTGGATCCATCAGGGGCAAAGGCGTTTTGGGGGCAGGACTCCCATTTCCATGATTCTGGCCGATGGCGAAACCGGTCTGGTGGCCGTGTTGTCGGAACTGGACTGTACCTTCGCCTGGGATTGCAGCGGCTCCAGAGCGGTTTCGGCAGCGAAATAGGGCATTTTCACAACATCTTATTCACATTGGAGAAAAGGAGCCGCAATCGATTCCCCTTTGTTTTTCATGTGAATTCCCGTGCGCCGGTATTTTTTCTAACTATATGATAGTTAACAATAAATAAATTGTACAATATTTGTACAATGTAATCTTCATGCCATTGCTTCCGGCATTTGCCTGTTCTTCCCAAAGTTTATGCACAAAGTTATCCACAGGAACTGTGGATATTGTTACAGAATTGTTACAGTACAAAGGCATTGCTTCTTTTCAGCATCTGTTTTGGGAATTATGTGGCTTAAGTCATTGAATACTTGCGCGGCATTTGAAAATGCACCGCGTTCAAGCCGCCGCCGGGGCCGGTTGCATTTCAGGAGTTTACTCTTGCGCCTTGCAAGCATCCTCTGGGGGATGCAGTTTTCCAATTTGCAAGCCAGGTAGCCATTGCGTTAGTCTACGATCTGAAACAAAAACCACAAAGGGTATTTGGTTATGGACGCTAGGGCTTCGAGTAACGGGATTTTTCGGTCGGGTGGCGTGATTCTGGGGCTTGCTTTATGTTCCGGGTCGGTATTTGCCGCAGGTTTTCAAGGCCTAGGGGCGCAGGACATCAGGGTGGTCAAAAGCCCTTCTCTGGAGGTAAAACCCGGTTCTTTGCAGGCGTATGAAAAGGCCGTGTACCTGGTGCGCCTCACCGATGCCGCGATTGCAAGTTACCGCGGGGGCGTCCAGGGACTCAAGGCAACCAGTCCGGAGGCGGCTGGCACGTCAAAGCTGGATGCGCAATCTGCCGCGGCCGTTGCGTACAAATCCTATCTGGTGAGGCGTCATCAGGTTGCCAGAAATGCCATCAATCAGCTTGCCGGTCGTGAAGTGGAAGTTGTTCATGAGTATTTCTACGGAAACAATGGCATGGCCATGCGCTTGACCCCGGCAGAGGCGGAAAAAATCAAGAGCCTGCCTGAAGTAACCCATGTACAGCGAGATGTGCAGCGTGAACTGCATACCGATGCCGGCCCTGCATGGATCGGCGCGCCTGATGTCTGGGATGGCTCGGCTTTTCCCGCCAATCAGGGCGAAGGCATCGTCGTTGGCGTCATCGACACCGGCATCAACCCTTCCAATCCCTCTTTCGCTGATGTTGGCGGAGACGGCTATGATCATGAGAACCCCCGGGGAGCGGGCAATTATGTCGGCGTGTGCGATCCGGCCGACGCCAATTATGATGCGACTTTTTCCTGCAATGACAAGCTTATCGGCGCACGCGGCTATGACGGTGATGCCAATGGTATTGATCCCAGGGACTATGATGGTCATGGCTCCCATACCGCCAGCACCGCTGCGGGCAATCATATCAACATCAGCGTGGATGCGCCGACTGTCAGCGTTCCCGCCACGATTTCCGGCGTTGCCCCTCATGCCAATATCATCGCCTACGCCGCATGTTGCAGTCTTGCCGGACTGACTGCCGCAATCGATGACGCAATTGCTGACGGGGTCGATGTAATCAACTATTCCATCGGCTCCTCAATGCCTTCCGATGTATGGAATGATTTCGATACCGTGGGTTTTCGCAATGCCCGCGCCGCGGGGATTTTTGTAGCGACTTCTGCGGGAAATGCCGGCCCGGGTGCAAATACCGTTGGTTCACCGGCAGATGCCCCCTGGTTGACTGCGGTGGGCGCATCCACCCATGACAGGGCTTTTGAGAATGCCCTGGTTTCCATGGCAGGGGGCGGGTTCGAGCCTCCCGTCGAACTGGCGGGGCAAAGCATAACCGCCGGATATGGTCCTGCGCCAATCGTGCATGCAAAGGATTTTCCACCCAATGATCCCCTTTGTCTGAACCCTTATCCCGCCGGCACATGGACCAATAACGAAATCGTTGTCTGCGACCGGGGCACCAACGCCCGGGTGGAGAAAAGCGCCAATGTTGCGGCTGGCGGCGCGGGCGGATTCGTATTGGCGAATACGGCAGCCCAGGGAGAGTCGGTCAATGCTGACAAGCACACGATTCCCGCGGTTCATCTCGGCGTCTCCAACGCAGATACGTTGCGTGCATGGCTCGATTCGGGAACCGGGCAGACGGCGAGCATCGCCGGGACAACGAAAGTCAACAGGAACGCCTATGCGGATATCATGGCGGACTTCAGTTCCCGGGGCGCCAACCGCGCCTTGCACGGCGTCGTCAAGCCGGATCTGAGCGCGCCTGGCGTAAACATTCTGGCGGCGACAGGTGTAAATGATCCGTTGCCGGCTGAATGGGATTTTTACAGCGGCACCTCCATGGCCAGCCCCCATGTGGCGGGTGCTGGCGCCTTGCTCAAGGGTTTGTATCCTGACTGGTCTCCCGCGCAAATCCAGTCGGCGCTGGCGAGTACCGGCGTTACTGCTGGCGTGCGAAAAGAAGACGGCGTTACGCCTGCGAATCCTTTTGACCTGGGAGGTGGCGTAGTGGATCTGGCCGCCGTCGCCGCCAACAGCGTTGGTTTGGTGCTGGATGAAACAGAAGCGGACTACATTGCCGCAGATCCGGCCAGCGGGGGCGATCCGGCGCAGTTGAACCTGGCCAGCTTTGGCAACGGGGTTTGCGCGGGCAGTTGCAGCTGGACCCGCACCTTTACCAGCGTGGCTGATACGACAATCGACTGGACGGTTTCCGTGACCAATCCTCCTGGCTGGAAACTGACCGTAGCGCCCTCGAGCTTCAGCATCATGCCCGGCGCCGCCCAGGATGTCGTGGTGACGGCGCAGGCCGTGTCCCTGCCGACACCGGACTGGAAGTTTGGCCAGGTGGCGCTTACGCCTTCTGCAGGCGCCGCCCAGGCGTTTCCCGTGGCCTTGTCATTTCGCCCGCCTTCCGAACCAAGCGGTGGCTATCTGGTTACCACCAGTGTGAACGATGCTAGCTGTGATACGGGTTTTGGAGGTTATATCGACCTGGAAGGCTTTGGTATTTTTCCGTCGCCTTCCATTGTCGGGGACACCAAAGCCTGGACAGCTTTTGGTGGCCAGAATCCCGTGAGTTTCTATGGGGTGGAATATTCCGGAATCGCTTTTTCCGATGATGGCTTTGTGATGTTTGACGCCGACAGCAATTATGGCGGCCTCCCCTGGAATCCCCAGGCCATTCCCGACAGCGCCTTGCCGAACAATCTGGTGGCCATGCTCTGGAACGATCTGGAAATCGTTTATGACGATGGCACGGTGAGCGGACAAAGACGAGGCGTGACACTGGCGACAAATGGCCCGGACGTTTCCATCATTGAATATGACGGCCCGGAAGTGTGGGGCAGCGGCGTTCCTCTGGGAGATTTCCAGATCGTTGTTCACAGCACGGTGAATAACGACCCGGGGAATCCCGAAATAGTCGTGGCATTCGACAATCTGGATCCGGCTGCGCTGCCGGCCCTGGCTACTGTTGGGGTAGAGTCGCCCGATGGAGAGGAGGCAATGGCGTATTTGAATACCGCCAGTCCTGCAGGGTTGCAGAATGGCCTCATGGTTTGCTTCGATTATCAGCCGCCGCCAGTGGGTTCATGCAAGGACTACTGGATGCTGGATGAGGGTTCCGTAGCCGCTGCAGTGACCTACCAGGCGCGAAAGGCTGTTTTTGCCGGCGGCAGCTTTGCCGTGGCTGACGGTGGCGCGTTGGGCCTGGAGACTTCCACTGGTGGTGTTGTACAGCTTTTCCCCGGCTTCAGCGTAGCCAGTGGCGGTTCCTTGCGCGTGACTGTAAATGCGCCCGCGGTTTGCCCGATCTGAACGGCGGCGCTGCCGTTCTTATACAGGGGGCCCGTCGGCCCCCTGTTTTTTGGGAAGCAATCCGGAATTCAGGGTATAATCCGCCCCCTTTTCCCTCTATCCGGCCTGCAAACAGTGATTACCAATCTCCGCAATATCGCCATCATCGCCCATGTTGACCACGGCAAGACCACCCTCGTCGATGAACTGCTGAAACAGTCCGGCACTCTGGGTGAGCGTTTCGGTGAAGTGGAGCGGGTCATGGATTCCAATGACCTGGAAAAGGAGCGGGGCATCACCATTCTGTCCAAAAACACGGCGATCAACTGGAAAGAGTACCGTATCAATATCGTGGATACTCCCGGCCATGCGGATTTTGGCGGTGAGGTAGAGCGGGTATTGTCCATGGTGGACTCCGTGCTGTTGCTGGTGGATGCCGTGGAAGGCCCCATGCCACAAACGCGCTTCGTCACCCAAAAGGCCTTTGAACACGGTTTGCGCCCAATTGTGGTGGTGAACAAGATCGACCGTGACGGCGCCCGCCCGGACTGGGCCGTCGACCAGGTGTTCGATCTGTTCGACCGCCTGGGCGCAACGGACGAACAGCTGGACTTCCCTATTATCTATGCTTCCGCCATCAATGGTTATGCTTCCGCAGACAGTGATGTGCGTGAAGGCGATATGACGCCGCTGTTCCAGGCCATCGTTGACAACTGCCCCTTGCCGGATGTCGATCCTGACGGGCCGTTCCAGATGCAGGTCTCCAATCTGGATTACAGCAGCTATGTGGGGGCGATTGCCGTTGGCAGGATCACCCGGGGAAAGGTGCGGCCCAACCAGCAGGTGGTGGTGCACAAATACGATGGCACGGAACACAAGGCCAAGATCGGCCTGGTGTACGGCTATATGGGTTTGCAGCGCCATGAGGTGCAGGAAGCGGGCGCTGGCGACATTATCGCCATCACGGGCATCGAGGCGCCCAATGTGTCGGATACCCTGTGTGATCCGGAGCATGTCGAAGCCCTGCCTTTGCTGACCGTGGACGAGCCTACGGTGTCCATGACCTTTCAGGTCAATACCTCCCCTTTTGCGGGCAAGGAAGGAAAGTACCTGACTTCCCGGCAGCTCAAGGAGCGTCTGGAGCGTGAGCTGATCGCGAACGTGGCCTTGCGGGTGGAAGAGGGCACGGATCCGGAGAAATTCAAGGTTTCCGGTCGTGGCGAACTGCATCTTTCCATATTGCTGGAGAATATGCGCCGCGAAGGCTTTGAACTGGCGGTATCCCGTCCCGAGGTAATCTTCCGCGAGATCGACGGTGAGGTCTGCGAACCCTATGAGCAGTTGACCGTGGATGTGGAGGAGCAGCACCAGGGCGCCATGATGGAGGCGTTGGGCGCGCGCAAGGGGCAGCTCAAGGACATGTCTCCCGATGGCAACGGGCGTGTGCGGCTGGACTATATCATCCCCTCCCG
>JAMOMB010000147.1 GCA_027068795.1 Sedimenticola sp.
CGTTACCGGCATGCGCATCCGCAACGTGAAGGATGATTCCACCCAGGATATTGAGCTGCAAGGCGTGTTCATTGCAATCGGCCACAGCCCCAATACCAGCCTGTTCGAAGGCCAGCTGGAGATGGATAACGGCTATCTGAAAGTAAAAAGCGGCACCGAGGGCAATGCGACTGCAACCTCCATCGAGGGCGTATACGCTGCCGGCGATGTGGCTGATCATGTCTATCAGCAGGCGGTCACTTCCGCCGCCAGCGGCTGCATGGCCGCTCTGGATGCCGAGAAGTACCTCGACGCCCTGGAGAAGTGATACTTGCTGTTTTCCCTGGATGATACCCGGCCGGGCGAACCTTTTCCTGATCCGTCATTGGCGGAAACAGACCCCGACGGCCTGCTGGCCGTGGGGGGGGATCTTTCCACTGAGCGTATCGTCCAGGCCTATCGCCAGGGAATTTTTCCCTGGTACGGGGAGTCCCAGCCGGTGCTGTGGTGGAGTCCCGATCCGCGCATGGTGCTGTTTCCGCATGAGCTGCACATCAGCCGCAGCCTGGCCAGGGAGATGCGTAAAAAGCGCTTTCAGATTACTTTTGACCGGGCCTTCGACCAGGTGATCCAGGCCTGCGCACGACCGCGGGGAAAGGATGACGGCACCTGGCTGGTTCCGGATATGGTTGCCGCTTATCAGCGCTTGCATCGACAGGGCATCGCGCATTCCGTGGAGGCGTGGCGGGAAGGAGAGCTGGTTGGAGGTTTGTACGGAAATGCGCTTGGCGGCGTGTTTTTTGGAGAATCCATGTTCGCCCGTCTTCCCAATGCTTCCAAAGTCGCCTTCGTCTGTCTGATTCGCAGCCTTGCTGACGCCGGTTTCCGCCTCATCGACTGTCAGGTATACACGCCGCATTTGCAATCCCTGGGCGCGCGCTTGGTTCCCCGGGATGAATTCCTCTCCCTGCTTGACGATGCCGTGCATGACGAGCGGCATTTTCCCGTGGAAGTATCGTGCGCATGAACCTCGGCCTGAGCCGGGAATACGCTTGCAGCTACCTGCCGCAGAAAAAATCCCGCTCCCTGATGGTGTTGGATGAAACGCTGCTTTCTCCCCGGGTTTACGAGGCTTTGCTTGCCCATGGATATCGCCGCAGCGGGGAATACGTCTACCGTCCCTGGTGCAATGACTGCAAGCAGTGCCATGCGGTGCGTATTCCAGTAAGAGACTTTCGTCCCAACCGCAGCCAGCGTCGCTGCGGGAGAGCCAACCGGGATCTGGTGGTGAACTGGCGCCCGGCAAAGCTGACGGAGGAACAATATGCCCTGTATTTGTCCTACCAGGACCATCGTCATGCCGGCGGCTCCATGGCGGGCAGCAGCTTTGCGGAAACCGAAGCCTTCCTGCTGGCAGCCTGGAGCGATGTGCGTTTTCTGGAGATGCGCCTGAATCATGAATTGCTGGCGGTGGCGGTAACGGATTTTCAGCCCCGGAGCCTGTCGGCGGTGTACACTTTTTTCCACCCGGACATGGGCAAGCGTTCTTTGGGAAACTATGCGGTATTGCAGCAGATCGCCCAGGCCCGCTCTCTGGGAAAGGACTGGCTGTATCTGGGATACTGGATTCCGGATTGCCGCAAAATGGCCTATAAATCCGTATTCCGCCCCCTTGAAGTACGGCGGCCCCTGGAGGAAATGCGGGACGAAAAATGGATTGAGCAATGCTGAATGTCTATCCGTCCAACCGGCTGGAAGATCTGGCGCAGTTGCTGGATGCGGTGCTGCGCACGCCCAAGGCCAATCTGCTGCAGCCGGATATTGTGCTGGTGCAAAACGGCGGCATGCAGCACTGGTTGAACCTGCGCCTGGCGCAGCAGCGCGGCATCAGCATGAATCTGGATTTTCACTTGCCGGCGAGTTTCTTCTGGCGGATCATCCGCGAGATTCTGGGCAGGGAAGCGGTGCCGGATGTTTCTCCCTACTCCCGCGAAGTATTGTGCTGGCGCTTGTACGGCCTGTTGGGGGATCCTTCGGTCACGGAAAACCCCCTGTGCCGGGAGCCGGGGGAGTATTGGATGAATGCCCGGGGCAATGCGCACAGCCTGCGCTTTCAGCTTGCCAGGGAACTGGCGGATCTGTTCGAGCAATACTTGATCTACCGGCCGGACTGGATCAGATCCTGGGACAGAGGCGAGACGCCACACTGGCAGGCTTTTCTCTGGCGGCGGCTGGTGGCCGGGATCCCCGATCATCCGCTCAGGCTGTTGCAGCGGGCGGCAAAGCAGATGCCCCAGGCGGCTCACAGGCTGCCGCCGCGCCTGTTTGTTTTTGGTGTCAATGCCCTGGCGCCATTGTGGCTGGATTTTCTGGGAACTCTCGGCGGCTATACCCAGGTGCATTTGTTTCACCTGAACCCCTGTGTCGAGTATTGGGGGGATGTGCGCAGCGAAAAGCAACTGAGCCGCTGGCTGGAGAGCGATGAGAACAGCATGGACATCAATCCCCTGCTGGGAAACCTGGGCGCCCAGGGACGGGAATTCCTTTCCCTGCTGCAGGAACAGCCCGCCACGGAATTTCCCGTATTCGACCCGCCATTGCAAAAAGACGCGCCGCACAGCCTGCTGCATCATCTGCAAATGGATATCTTCAGCCTGGACGATGCGCGCCGCCGGCCGCGTGAGCTGCGTGACGACAGCATTACTCTGGTTTCCGCGCACTCGGCATTGCGGGAAGTGCAGGCGCTGCACGATTGGCTGCTGCATCAGTTCAATGGGGATGAAACTCTCGTTCCGGCGGATGTGCTGGTGACCTGCCCGCAGATCGAGGACTATGCCCCGGCGGTGCAGGCGGTCTTCGGCGGCATGTGGGAGCAGGCCGATGCGCAATCGCCAATGCTCCCCTGTTCCATTGCAGACCGGGCGCTACGGGATGAAGAACCCCTGGTGGCGGCGTTTGCCGAGCTGCTGGATCTGCCGGACAGCCGTTTCCAGGTATCCCGGATACTGAGCCTGCTGCGCTTGCCGGCGGTGCAAAATCAGTTCGCTATCGCTGAACAGAGCCTGCCTGCCATCGAGGGCTGGCTGGAACATGCGGCGGTGCATTGGGGGCTGGATGGCGACCACAGACAGCAGGTTCTGGGCATGGAAGGCGGCAGGGACAGTTTTACCTGGAAGCAGGGGTTGGAGCGCTTGCTCCTGGGATTCGCCTGGGGGCATGAGCCCGCCATTCATGCCAACCGTTTGTTGCTGCCGGATGTGGAAGGAGAAGAAGCCTTGCTGCTGGGGCGGCTGCTGCAGCTCATCGACGGGCTGAAGCGCTATGCGCACCGGCTGGGCCTTGCGCGCAAGGCCGCCGCCTGGCAAAAGCTGCTGCTGGAGATGCAGTGCTGGTTGTTTGGGGCCAGCGCCGGGGAGGAGGCGGCGCAGCAGATCGTGGTCGATGCCATTAATGAGCTGGGGGAATATCCCCAGGCCGCCGGTTTTGATGAGGAAATCCCCCTGTGCGTAATTCGTGACTGGTTGCGGGCGGGGTTTTCCCGCCCCGAGCCGGGGCGGCGGTTTCTGGTGGGGCAGGTGAGTTTCTGCTCCATGATTCCCATGCGCAGCCTGCCGTTCCGTATCATCGCCGTGCTGGGGTTGAACAATGGGGATTTTCCCCGCCAGCGCCCGCCCCGGGGGTTCGACCTCATGGCGCAGCAGGCTCCCCGTCCAGGGGATCGCTCCCTGCGCGGGGATGACCGCTATCTGTTTCTCGAAACCTTGATCTCCGCCAGGGACAAGCTTTATCTGAGCTATCAGGGAAAGGACATCAAGACCAACCTGGCGCGGGAGCCGTCGCTGGTGCTGAAGGAGCTGATGGACTATCTGCAACAGGGGTATGGCTGGTCCTTGAGCGGGGATGCAAGGGATTTGGTGCAACTGCCGCTACAGCCGTTCAGTGCGGAAAATTACCGGGAGAAAGGGGGCAGGAAGGCGGCTTTTCACTCATTTGATTCCGGGTGGTTGTCCCTGCTGCAAAGACGGGAAGAATCAAACCAGATCGTTTTGCCGCCAATGGTGGAGAATGAAAAGGCGTTGCCGCTGGAAGCGCTGCTGCAGTTCTTTTCCCACCCGCCCCGCTATTTCGCCCGGCGGCAACTGGGGTTGTATCTGGAGGCGGATGAAACGCATGGCCCGGAGGATCATGAACCCTTTTGTGTAAACCATCTGGATCGCTACCTGATTCAGGAGCAACTGGTGCAAAGCCGTCTGGAAGGCGGGGAGGGCCGGGAGATATTGCTTCAGGCCAGGCTGGGCGGGCGGCTGCCGGATACTCCCATTATCGAAGATGTGCTGGAAGACTGGGCGCAGCAAGCCGGGATTTTTGCAGAACAGCTCGCCGCCCTGGGTGGGGCCGGGATGGTGATGGAGGATGCCCGGATCGAGATACAGGGGCAGGAATTGCAGGCCAATCTGCCCCGGGCTGGCGGCGGGCTGCTGTTTTACCGCCTCGCCAGCGCCAAGGGCAAGGATGATATGCGTCTCTGGCTGCATCATTTGTTTGCCCAGTGTTTGCCGGAGGCGGCGGACGGCCTGGTGACGCGGGGTGTTTTCCGCCATGAAAACAAGGCGGACAGATTCCGCCAGATCATGTTCCGGCCAGTGGAAAATGCGCCGGCGGTATTGCGGGAGCTTCTGGAGGTCTGGCGGGAGGGAATGAGACAGCCCCTGCTATGCGGGGTGGATCTGGGCAGGCAGTGGATAGAGGTGCTGGCGGAAGACCCTGGAAGATTCGCCTCGTTCTGGGCGGATGACTACAGGCGGCGCGGCCCGGGTTACGATCCCTACTATCGCTGGTTCTGGCCGGAAGCGCCGGATGTGCAGGCATTACCGGCGAGGCTTCTGCAGCGGATCTATGCGCCCCTGTACCGGCATCGCCAGGAAGAAGACCTGTGAGCACGCAGCCCCTGGATGTCCTCCGTCTGCCATTGCAAGGACGCCAGCTCATCGAGGCCAGCGCCGGCACCGGAAAGACCTTCAGCATTACCCGTATCTATCTGCGCTTGCTGCTGGAAAAGCGCCTCGACGTGCGCAATATTCTGGTGATGACCTTCACCCGGGCCGCCACCGAAGAGCTGCGTGGCCGCCTTGCCGGGGAGTTGCGCCATGCCCTGGACAGCTGGGGAGATGCCGATGCCGATGATTTCTACCAGGAGATGCATGCGCGCTTCCCCGCTGAACAGGCGCGTCCGGTGCTGCACCGCGCCCTGTTGTATCTCGACGAGGCGCCCGTATACACCATTCACAGCTTTTGCCGCCAGGTGCTGATGCGCCATGCTTTTGTCACCGGGCTGGATTTCGACACCAGTATGGAACAGGAGCTGGATGAGCTGAACCTCCAGGCAGTGCGGGATTGGTATCGCTGTCTGGCGGTCACAGAGGAGGAGTATCGCCTGGTGGCGCAGTACTGGCCGGATCCGGAAAAATTCATGGCAAGCTTTGGGCGCCTGCTGGGCAAACCGCTTCGGCTCGCCATGGCGGATCCCGGTCAGCTCCTGCGGGCGTGGCGGGCGCGCAAGCAGGCCTGCAAGAAGCAACTGCAACAGCAGCAGGGACAGTTGTTTGCGCTGTTGGTGGATGGCAGGAAGGACAGTGAAAAGCGCAGCCGGGAGTGGCGGGCGCTCATGGAATGGCTGGATCGGGAAGATGATACTCCCATGCCCCGGGAGGCGGCGGCCTTTCTCCACGGTGGCCGCTGGAGCAGGTCGCCTGCCAGAAAGGAAATAGACGCCTGGCTAAATCGCGTGAAAGCGCTGAAAAAGGACGGGGCAAAACTGCAACAGCGTTTGCATAAGGCGGCGGCGTACCGCCTGGTAGTGGAAGGCCTGGAAGCCATGGAACGATCCATTCTCCAGGCCAAGCAGATGCAGCGGGTGATGGGCTTCGACGACCTGGTGGAACGCCTCGCATCCGCCCTGGAAGGGGCATCCGGACAGGCGCTGGCGCAGATGCTGGCCCGGGAATATCCGGCGGCCCTGGTCGATGAGTTCCAGGATACCGACCCTTTGCAGTACCGGATCCTGCAGCAGGTCTATGCCCCCGTCAGACGTGAGGAAACAGTACTCTACCTGATTGGCGATCCCAAGCAGGCAATCTATGCTTTTCGCGGTGGCGACGTATTTGCTTACCTGCGCGCCCGCTCGGATGCGGATCTGCAATGGTATATGGATACCAACTGGCGTTCTTCCGCCGCCATGGTTCAGGCCTGTAACCGCCTGTTTCATGGCGCCCCCCTGGATCAGCCGGCGGCGGATGTGTTTGGTCTGGATATCGAATACAAACCGGTAAGGGCGTCCGGCAGGGGGGATGAAACCGCCTTGCGGGATGAAGAAAGGCCGGCGGCGCTGCAATTGGTGCATCTTCCTGCCGGTGAGAACCAGGCCCCATACACCAAGGCGGAATTTCGCAAGCGCATGGCGCAATGGTGCGCTGCGGAGATTGCCCGCTTGCTGGGTGGCAAGGTGCTGCTGGGCAAGACGCCGCTGCAAGCAAAGGATATCGTGGTGTTGGTGCGGGATCGCACCGAGGCGGAAGTGATGAGAACCGCGCTGGATGGAGTTGCCCTGCCATCAGTGTATCTGAGCCTGAGGGACAAGTTGTTTGCCAGTGAGCAGGCCAGGGATTTGCACCAGGCCTTGCTGGGCATCCTGGAGCTGGAGGATGAGCGCCTGGCGCGAGCGGCCTTGGCCAGCGCCTACCTGGGAGGCGATGCGCGGCAGTTGTGGCGTATGAATGAGGATGAAGATCTCTGGGAACGGCAGCACATGCGTCTGCAACAACTGCGCCAGTTATGGCGGGAACAAGGCTTTGTCGCCATGGCCCTGGCCTTGTTTCACCAGCATTACCAGCCGCCTGCCCGGGAGCGGGAGCGCGCCCTGACCAACAGCCTGCATCTGATGGAGCTGTTGCAGCAGGCCAGTCAGCGCCATCGTCGCCCCCGGGAACTATTGAACTGGCTGGGTGAACAGATTCGCGGGGGAGGGGAGAACCTGGAAGCGGAGCTGCGCCTGGAAACAGATGCGGATCTGCTGCGCATCCAGACCCAGCATGGTGCCAAAGGGCTGGAATATCCAGTGGTGTTCATTCCTTTCGCCAGCTGCTACAAGAATCCGCTTAAAATTGGCAAGCGCAGCATCGAGGTGTTTAGTTTTCATGACAGAAACACCCTGGAGCCTGTCAGCCATTTGGGCTGGGATGAGGCGGCCGCAGAACTGACCCGGGAGGAAAGCCATGCGGAATCCGTGCGCCTGCTGTATGTTGCAGTCACGCGCGCAGTGCATCGTTGCTATATCGGCAGCACGGAGCTCTCCGATGTGGAGCATTCTCCTTTGGGGCAGGTGCTGGGACTGTCCGGGGCAGAGGCGCTGGAGCAGGCTTTGGCGTCATTGGCGGATGCGCCGGGTATTGCATTTTCCCTGGTGTCTGACGAATATTTCCCACCGGCGGGCGGGGAGCAGGCAGCCAGGGGGCGCGGGCGACTGGCGGCAGCGTCTTTCCACGGCCATATTCAGCGTGACTGGTGGCTGAGTTCTTTTTCCGCGTTGACGCGCAATCTGCGCCACGGGGGCCTAGCCGGGCCGGACCGGGACCAGACGGATCAGGCATGCAAGGACAACGCCACTGCGTTGCGGTTTGCGATTCCACCGGGTGCTGCGACGGGAAATCTGCTGCATGAGATTTTGGAACAACTGGATTTTTCACAGCCAGACTGGAAGCGCGTATTGCAGCGGCCCCTGGCACGGTTCGGTTCCCTGCCGGAAGGGTTCACAGAATCCCATCTGGTGGCGTGGTTGCAGGAAGCGCTGCATACGCCTCTGTGCGAGGAGTTGACTCTGTCCCGGCTGGAATGGTCCCAAACCCTGCGGGAGACGGCTTTCTATTTTCCCATGCTGCGGGGGGACGGACATGAGCTGGAGCGCATTCTCGCCCGGCACAGGGGACAAAGGGAAGCTGTCGAGCTGCCGGTCAAACGCAAGTTGCAAGGCATGATGCATGGCTATATCGACCTGATTTTCCAGTGGCGGGGTCGCTATTACCTGGCGGACTACAAGTCCAATTTCTTGGGCAACCGGCTGAGTGACTACAATCGGCAAAAGATCGAGCACAGCATGCAGCAG
>JAMOMB010000148.1 GCA_027068795.1 Sedimenticola sp.
GTACAGCAGCAAGGCGGCGGCAGCGGCCTGCATTTCGGCGCTGGCCTGGAGTCTGCGTAGCTGGGCAATCTTGACCTGGGGACTGACCAGGCGGCGTATAAAGGGATCGGAGAAATAGAAATAGCCCGTGGTTCTTTGTTCGACTGGCAGTTGGGTAAGCATGTAGCGGAACTCTGCGCTCTGGCCGAGACTGGCCGTTTCATCTCCGGCGGCCAGGGCTTGTATGCGGGCCAGTTCTTCAGGGTGGGTGCTGACGGTCAGCAAGCCGCCCAATAGCTGCCAATAGCTTGTTCCGTGCTCATGGGCAAGGGTAAACGCCTTGTCCGAAATGTCGATGCCCAACAAACTGAGCATGCTGGAAACTGCCCGGGGCTGCTGCAGGCGCATGATCAGGGTGATGTCTGTGCCGTCCACCAGGAACAGATCGGGAAGCACTACCGCCAGTTCGCCAATAGCGCCGCTGTCGAGGAGGCGTTGCGCCCAATCGGCGCTGATTCCCAGTTTCTTCAGGTAACGAGTTTGCAGGTCATGGCTTGTACTCGTTCCGGAGAGAATGGCGCTACCGTGGAAGATGAAATCACTCCCGCCTTTGAGGTATTCGCTCAAAGCCTGCGGCTGGGCGAACCAGGCGAAGAAACGGTCGTGAGGAACCAGTTCCGCCATTGCCAGGGAGCCTCCTGGTTTGCCCGCCAGCATTTCGGCAAAAGGATGGCTTTTGACTTCCACGCCCTTGATGGAATGCACGGGAATCTGGGGTTTGCCTTTTCCGCTTCGTTCACCGCCAATGGCTTGCAGTTGCAGGGTCTCGGTAATGGCTGCGCTGCCGCCAAGGACGTTGAAAAGATCTGTACGGTCGCCAGTGCGCCCCCTGTTCCGTCTTGCGAAAATGTCCAGGTCTTTTTGCTGCAGGCCATATTGCTTCATTCCCGCCTGCAGCCAAAAAGGGAGGTAGCCTTCTTCTCCGTTGAGAAGCATGTGGCTCCATGTGTTTAGTCGGTGGCCGGCCCAGCGCTGCACCAGGGTCTCATCCTCTTGGCTGGTGACATCCGGCATCCATTCGATGTTCAGGGTGGCGCCGGTTTCGTTGTTTCTCAGGGGAATTTCCAGTGGTTGCCGGGATGGGTGGTCTTTCAGTCTGGCGATAATCTCATAATCGGCAGCCACAGCAATTTCTGCGAGTCTTTGCTCTATGGGGGGCTGGCCGGGAGTAATGTGAAGGCCATATTTTTCCAGCAAGGCAGGATTGATCGGCTCCAGCCGGATTGTTCCGTTGGAGTAGAGCACCCAGTGTTTGCCGTCATCGATGCGCGGGGCCAGCTCGAGAACCAGTGGGGTTGGCTGCCCCTTTATCTGAATCCAGCGCTCTCCGTCTTTTTCCAGCATCTGTACGGAAGGGATGATAAACATCTGTGCCAGGGTTTCTGCGGAAAAGATGTTTCCCTTGTCTGCCAGAAAATCAAGGGTTGGTGGAGCGATGCCCTGATGCTCGCGTGCGTATGTATTGAGGTGGCCGTGGATCTGGTACAGCAGGTTTCTTGCCTGGGCGCGCTTCTTTCGCTCTTCGTTTTTCAGGGCGTACAGGCCTTTGCTGCGCGCTTTGATCAGTTCCGGGGGAACAAGGAAAACTTCAGCCAGG
>JAMOMB010000149.1 GCA_027068795.1 Sedimenticola sp.
GTCCCAGGAGTGATACATGGCCATGGGCCGCTGGGTAAGCGCGTTCAGGGGATAGGCATGGGTATCGATGAGCCGCGACTCCAGGGTTTCATGGTAGAAAGGCAGGGGGTCGAAATACATCTCCACCCGTTTGCGCAAGCGTTCCGGCGGCTGTTTGCCGGGGCGCTTGCCCTGGGCCGCCAGACGGAATTTTTGCAGCACCTCGGAATACAGATGCACGGTGATGGGCTCGGCATAGCGGGTCATGGCATGGGCCCGCGCCCATTCCAGATAGCCCTTGTTCCAGTTGCGCATATACTGATAGGAACGCGGCAGCTCATAGTGGAAAACACAGTTGTTCTTGGCATACATATCCCACTGGCGCGGGTTGGGTTCACCCTTGAGGAACTTCTCTCCACCCTTGCCCCGCCAGCCCGCAAGAAAGCCGATGCCGGACCCCGGCGAGGTTTCAAAATTGACCACGAAATCCGGATAGTCGCGGAATTTGCGCTTGCCTTCTTCATCCACGAAGGCCGGCAGCTTCAGGCGGCTGCCCATTTCAATGAGCACTTCCTGAAACGGCTTGCAATCTCCCCGCGGGGGAACCACGGGAATGCGCACGGAATCCACCGGCCCGTCATACTCGGAAATCGGCCGATCCAGCATGGACATGGCATCATGGCGTTCCAGGTAAGTGGTGTCCGGCAGCACCAGATCGGCAAAGGCCACGGTTTCCGACTGGAAGGCATCCGCCACGATGAGGAAGGGAATCTTGTACTCGCCGTTCTCATCCCTGTCGGTCAGCATGTCCCGCACCTGACTGGTATTCATGGAGGAATTCCAGGCCATATTGGCCATAAAGATCAGCAGGGTGTCGATCTTGTACGGATCACCGCGCCAGGCATTGGTAATGGCATTGTGCATGAGCCCATGCACCGACAGCGGATATTCCCAGGAAAATGCCTTGTCCAGGCGCACTGCCTCCCCATCCTCATCCACAAACAGATCATTGGGATCCGCCGGCCAGCCCAGGGGCATGCCGTTGAGGGGGGTTTCCGGCTGCACATCCTCCGGTCCTTTCGGCGGTTTGGGACATGGCGGGATGGGACGGGGAAACGGCGCCTTGTGGCGGAAGCCGCCCGGGCGGTCGATAGTGCCCAGCAACGTCATGAGGATGCCCAGGGCGCGAATGCTGTGAAAACCATTGGAATGCGCCGCCAGCCCGCGCATGGCGTGAAAGGCTACGGGGTTGCCTTTGACCGTATCATGATCATTGTCCCAGCAATCCGTCCACTGGACGGGCAACTCGATGGTCTGATCCCGAGCGGTAACGCCCATTTCATGGGCCAGGCGGCGAATGGTTTCCGCCGGGATGCCGGTAATGTCTTCCGCCCATTCCGGGGTGTAGTTTTCCACCCGTTCCTTGAGCAACTGAAACGCTGGTTTTACCGGCGTACCGTCATCCAGCTCAAATTCGCCCAGCAAGCGGGGATCACAACCCGGCGTATGGGTGCCCATGGCGGCATCCAGATCACGATCCCACCACAGCTTGTTTTCCGGATCGAAGCAGCCTTCCTTGATGGGCTTGTCCACCCGTTTGAACAAGCCATGATCCTCGCGCTCTGGATCGTCGATGACCAGCTCTGCGGCATTGGAATATCGCACCAGGAATTCCCGGTCGAACAACCCCTGCTGGATCAACTCCCGGATGATGGCCAGAATCAGCGCACCATCGGTGCCGGGCTTGATGGGCACCCACTCATCGGCAATGGCGGAATATCCGGTGCGTATGGGGTTGATGGAGATAAAGCGTCCGCCCCGACGCTTGAATTTGGACAGCTCCACCTTCATGGGATTGGAGTGATGATCTTCCGCCGTGCCGATCATCACGAACAGCTTCGCCCGCTCCAGATCCGGCCCGCCAAATTCCCAGAAAGAACCGCCGATGGTATAGATCAGTCCCGCCGCCATGTTGACCGAGCAAAACCCGCCATGGGCGGCGTAATTGGGGGTGCCAAACTGCTTGGCGAACAGGCCGGTGAGGGCCTGCATTTGATCCCGCCCGGTAAACAGGGCAAATTTCTTGGGATCGGTCTTGCGGATATTCCCCAGGCGCTCTTCCATGATCTCGAAAGCCCGGTCCCAGGAAATTTCCTCGAATTTCGACTCTCCCCGCTCGGCATCCGCCTTGCGCAACAAGGGCTTGGTGAGGCGCGCCGGGGAATACTGCTTCATGATGCCGGAAGCGCCCTTGGCGCAGATCACACCCTTGTTCAGGGGATGTTCCGGATTGCCCTCGATGTGGCGCACCTCGCCATCCCGCAGGGTCACCCGTATGCCACAACGGCAGGCGCACATATAGCAGGTGGTGTTCTTGACCTCCACCCGCCCCATATCCTGATCGTTGTAATCCATGGGATCCAGCATATTTCCAATCCGTTAATAAAAAGCGCAATAATTAGCAAAGTATAATATTCGCCAGGGCTTATGTATACCTGCACCCGCGCATCGCGGACAAGAAATTTCGATGGATTTTCTGGGGAAAACGACTCCCCCTGCTTCTTGAAACAGGATATGAAAAAGGCGCAACACCAGGTTGCGCCTTTGTTTCATTGCACCAGCAGTTACTTGTTGTCTGGCTGTGCCGGCGCTTGAGGTTGCGCCGGCGGCGCAGGTGGCGCTGGCGGTACAGGCGGCGCGCCATAGGGAGCATACCCGTAAGGCGCGTATCCATAGGGGGCATACCCATAGGGAGGATAGCCGTATGGTCCATAGTAATCATAGTAGCGGTTATAGCCGTATCCACGGCCATATCCCGAACCCCGGGCGTTGCCGCTGAACCCGAAACTGAAGTCGCCGGCGCCATCACCCCAACCGTCCCAGGCATCATCCCAGGCATTGTTGTTCCAGCCCCGATCACCCCATGGGCCACCCCACCAGGCGGAAGCAGAAGCAGAGGCAGCCATCAAGGCGGCAATCGCAGCAACTTTCATCATCTTTTTCATGATTTGCTCTCCAGAATGAATGAAACACTATGCAGGAAACCTTCGGAACACAATCGCCCGTTCAAACAGGGTTTCCTTCCATGAAAGCTCTTGCATACATCTGTTGTCTTTCAATGTTTAGTATTTGCTTTTTTTCTAATATGGTCAATTGGCATTTTCAATTCATTGGAGCATATTCATAGCTTCAACAAAAAATACAAGATCTTAGGCTACTCGATGAAGAAATCGTTCTCTTCCGTTTCCGGAGGGCTGCCGTCAAATACCAGGCTCTGCCGCCGCTGCAAATAGGAATCTCTTATGAAACTGTATGGATCCAGGGCGGCAGATTGCAGGATACGGCTTGCTTTGAGCAGATCCGCCCTGCGGTCGACATAACGAAGACCATACAGGGACCAGCTGACATCAGCATTATCGATCTGAACGAAGATGGGATTTACCACCCAGTCCCCGGCGAACCCCACGGCGTCACGCACACTGCTTGGCCCCAGTACCGGCAATACCAGATAGGGGCCGCTGGGAAATCCCCACTTGCCCAGGGTCTGTCCAAAATCTTCCTCGTGTTTCTCCAGCCCCATGCCGGTGGCGACATCCAGGAAGCCGAGGATTCCAATGGTGCTGTTGAGGCCAAACCGTCCCGCGTCGGACAAGGCGTCACGGAACTTGAACTGCAATAAATTATTCAGGGCGATCTGCACATCATCCAGATTGGCGAAAAAGCGGCTGATGCCCCGGTCAACCGGCGCCGGAGTGATTGCCTGATAGCCTCGCGCCAGGGGCTTGGCCACATACTCGTCAAGCTTTTCATTGAACCTGTACATGGGGCGGTTAAACGCTTCCCAGGGGTCGTTTTCCACTGCGCCGCTGGTGGCGCAACCGGAAACCAGCAAGGCCAACAAGGCCACCCAGAACCAGTTGAACTGACGTCCTTCTATCATTGACGGTAATCTCATTTGCTTTCCTTATGCCTGATCCAGTGGGTTCAAGTGTAGCAAGCGGGTTGAAAATTGTATCAGCAAACCACTTTGCCAAAGCACAAAAAAATTCCGGAAACGAGATTCTTTCGCCAAATCCGAACACATGCTTTATCCTTCCCGAATGACGCCAGACAAGCCTTCACAAACCATCAACCACCGCTTTCGCGGTTTTCTCCCCGTCGTGGTGGATGTGGAAACCGCGGGATTCAACGCATGCAGCGATGCCTTGCTGGAAATTGCCGCCGTGATCATCGACATGGATGCACAGGGTTTTGTCCATCCGGGAGAAACCATCAGCCGCCATATCGAACCTTTTCCCGGCGCCAACCTGGATCCCAAGGCCCTGGCTTTCAACGGTATCGACCCGAATCACCCCTTCCGTTTCGCCAAACCGGAAAAGGAAGCCCTGGAAGAGGTTTTCAGCCCCATTCGCCAGGCAATAAAAACACATGCTTGCAAACGCGCCATTCTGGTCGGACACAACGCTTTTTTTGATCTGGGCTTCATCAACGCCGCCGTGGAAAGAAGCGGCGTCAAACGCAACCCCTTTCACCCCTTCAGCACCTTCGATACCGTTTCCCTGGCGGGTCTGGCCTATGGCCAGACCGTACTGGCGAAAGCCGTGGCGGCAGCGGGGATCGAATGGGATGGCAATGAAGCCCATTCCGCCCTGTACGATACCCAAAAAACCGCAGAGCTGTTCTGCGCCGTGGTCAATCGCTGGCGGGAGCTGACGCTGCTGGCAGACGCCGAGTCAGGTGCAGAAAACGCCATACCAGCCAGAACGCCGAAAGAGTAAGACCGGCGACCAGGCCCATCCACAGCCCCCGCGGTCCGATCTCCTCGACAAATCCAAGATACCAGGACAAGGGCAAGCCAAGCAGCCAGTACACGATCAGGGTTACCACCATGGGGTAGAAGGTGTCTTTCATCCCCCGCAGCGCTCCATTGGCGCTGATCTGAATCCCGTCAGACAACTGGAAGATAGCCGCCATGAACAGCAACTGGACCGCCAGCTCGCGCACCTGCGCATCCTGGGTGTAGACGCTGACGATCTGCCGGGGAAAAACAAACAGGATGATCGCGGTCAGCATCATGCAGGCTGCGGCAAAGCCGATGCCCACCAGGCCGCGGAAACGCACCAGCCAGGCCCGCCCTTCCCCCAGGGCATGCCCCACACGCACCGTGGTGGCCGCACTGATACCCAGGGGAATCATGAATGCCATGGCCGCCACATTCAGCGCTACCTGATGCGCCGCAACCTGGGTGACACCCAGGGTCCCCATAAGCAGCGCCACCGCAGCAAACATGCCCACTTCCGCGACCAGGGACACGGCAATAGGCGAACCCACATGCAGCATCTCCCTGGTCTTCCGCCAGTCCCTTTTCTCGGGGCGGGCAATCCACACGAACCGATAGCGCTTGTGCCTGACGATGTACCCCAGAAGCAGGAACAGGGTTATCCACATCACCAGCGCCGTGGCCCAACCTGCACCCTCCGCCCCCATGGCGGGTACGCCCAGCTTGCCGAACATGAACACCCAGTTCGCCAGGATATTGATAAGCAAGCCAATGATTTGGATGACCATCATTGGCTTGGTGTAGCCGATGCCTTCGCTGAGAAAACGCAGCGCCAGATAACCGATCACGGCCGGCAAACCAAAAGACACGGCTTTCACATAGGCAGCCGCCACTTCTGTAACGCCTTCATCCAGGCGCAGCAGGAAAAGCCCCTCGGCCATGCCCATGATGCTGCCTACCGCCAGCACGGACAGTACCAACACTACCCGCCCTACCTGCTCCATGAGATCGCGTATGGCGGCAAAGCGCGCCGCGCCAAAATAGTGGGAAGTCATGCTGGAAACGGCCATCAGCAACCCCATGCAAAACAAATACGGCAGAATCCATAGATTTACACCAATCGCTATGGCTCCCAGATCCAGGGGGCCAAGACGCCCGGCCATCACCGTATCGGTGAAGCCCATGGCAACCTGGGCCACCTGGGCAAACACGATAGGCCCCGCCAGGCGCGCATTGATGCGCACTTCTCTTTGTATGGACTGGTAATTCACATATTCAACCAATAAAAAAGGCGGGAAAACCCGCCTTTCGATGCTGCCTCCGAGGGGGATGTCAGCTTTGCTCACCCTCTTCTTCATCAGGCCAGTTCTTCGCGGCTTCCTTGAGCATTTTCTGCAGTTCCCCGCTGGCGTGAAGCTCCAGCGTGATGTCACAGCCTCCAATCAATTCACCATTCACATACACTTGCGGAAAAGTCGGCCAGTCTGCAAATTTTGGCAGGTTTTCAAAAATCTCCGGATCCGCAAGGATGTTCACATAGGCGAACTTTTCTCCGCAGTCCTGCAAGGCGGCTGCCGCACGGGAGGAAAAACCGCACTGGGGAAACTGGGGCGTTCCCTTCATGTAGATAATGACGGGGTTGCTCTCGACCTGTTCTTTGATTCTTTCTAGTGGATCCATGATTCTGTTCTCACGAAGTAGGTATTGTACAAGCGTATCCGTTCAGTAGCGGCGCACTCCGGCGTGTTCAAGCTGGCATTTTACTCCTGCCGCCCCAAACAACCAAGCCGGCATTTGCTTTGATCGGTCAATCGGCTCTTCCACCACCCAGCAATGCCGCTCTTTCCCCGCCCCGGGCAGAGCGCCTGCGACCAGGTTGCGCCTTTGCTCTTGGGGCAGCGGGCTTTCCGGCTGCTTTGCGCGAGCCTTGTTTTGCTCCCGCAGCCCCCCGCTTTTTTGCAGCTGCCCCGCTCCGGCCGCCCCGGGCCTGCTTCTGTCCTCCGCCTTTGGCGCCCCTGCCTTTCTGCACAGGTTCCGCCTTTATGCTGGGATCCGGCTCATAGCCTTCCAGCACCACGCTGGGAATATCCTTTTTCAGCAACCGCTGGATATCCGCCAGCAGCTTGTGCTCATCCACACACACCAGGGACACGGCTTCGCCTTCATTTCCGGCGCGGCCGGTACGGCCAATGCGATGCACATAGTCTTCCGGGACATTGGGCAATTCAAAATTCACCACATGAGGCAATTGATTGATGTCCAGCCCCCGGGCCGCAATATCCGTCGCCACCAGCACTCGTACGCTACCGTCCTTGAAGCCCGCCAGGGCCTTGGTGCGCGCACCCTGGCTCTTGTTGCCGTGAATGGCCGCCGCGCTCAGGCCGTCTTTTTCCAGCTGCTGGGCAAGGCGGTTCGCCCCGTGCTTGGTGCGGGTAAAAACCAATACCTGCCGCCAGTTGCGTGAACCGATCATATGACTGAGCAACTCACGCTTGCGGCGCTTGTCCACGGGATGAACCACCTGGTCGATGCGCTCGGCGGTAGTATTGCGCTGCGCCACCTCGATCAGCTCCGGATTGTTGAGCAGGCGATTGGCAAGCTGCTTGATGTCTTTGGAAAAGGTGGCCGAAAACAAGAGATTCTGGCGCGCACCGTTCTCCGGCAACAGCGCCAGCACCTTGCGGATATCATGAATGAAGCCCATGTCCAGCATCCGGTCGGCCTCGTCCAGCACCAGGATTTCCACCCGGGACAAATCCACGGTTTTCTGACTGACATGATCGAGCAACCTGCCCGGTGTGGCGATCAGCACATCGACGCCCCGCCGCAGCTTGTCGATCTGGGGATTGATCTTGACGCCGCCAAACACCACCGCCGAACGCAGCTGCAGGTAACGTCCATAGGTTTCCACGCTGGCGCCAACCTGGGCAGCCAGTTCGCGGGTAGGCGCAAGCACCAGCGCCCGCACCGGACGACGCCCTTTTGCCAGGGGACTTTCGCTGAGTCGCTGTAACAACGGCAGGGTGAAACCCGCGGTTTTTCCGGTGCCGGTCTGGGCGCCGGCCATTACATCCTTTCCCTGAAGAATGAGGGGAATGGCCTTGCGCTGTATGGGAGTTGCTTGGGTATAGCCCTGCTCGCTGATGGCACGCAGGAGTTCAGCCGAAAGGCCGAGGGTATCAAATGACATTGGATAGTTGCTCCAGTCTTGCCCTCCCTGCAGCAGAGTATTCTGGCGGGAGCCGGTCCGGGCTGGATAAGGGTTCTTGCAAAGCGGGAATCGCCCTTGGAAAAAAGGGGCGGACTGCTCAAGAGTTTTCCCGTGATCCCCGAGGTTCACGATGAGCGCCAACCG
>JAMOMB010000150.1 GCA_027068795.1 Sedimenticola sp.
AATGAAACAGCTAAGGAAACCAAACCCTAGTTCAATCTGCATCCCATGCTCTCGCCACATGGGGGTATTCCTCAGCCTGTGTCTGCTGCTGGGCGCCTGCGACAACTACCCCGGCAGGAAAATGCCCAACGCCAGCGAGTTCTTCTTCGATTCCCAGGCCCTGGAAATGGCCCGCGCCATCGAGGCCGAGGATACCGCCACCATCGAAACCCTGGCCAAGAGCCTGGACATCAACGCCCGCCATCATCGCGGCATGACCTTCCTCATGTGGTCCCTGGCGCAACTCAAATTCGATGCCTTCAAAACCCTCCTGGCCTTGGGTGCCGACTACAACATGGAAGTCGAAGGAACGCCCGTTTACGGCCTCGCCATGCTAGCGCAAGAATCCCCTGATTCCCCTATCGTAGATCCCCGCTGGATCAAGGCGCTTGTCGAAGCGGGCTGGGATCCCAACCAACGCGACGAGGAGGAAACGCCGTTGTGGTGGGATGCTCGTTTTCCTCACAAATCCCTTGTACTGGACTACTTGATCAAGCACGGCAACCTGGATGTCAATGCCAGAGACATCGTGGGCAATACAGCCACCATGATGCTGGCATCCAATGAGCAATACCGGCACATTATGAAACTGCTGGAGATGGGTGCGGAATTGAATCCAGAAACAAACAACCATGTGACTTTCGCATACAAGGTACAGAGCCATCCGGTGCCGCCGGACAGCCCCGAGTACCCCTACCGGGAGAAAATTCTGCAAATGCTCAAGGACTGCGGCGTCAAGTTCCCCGTACCCACTCCCCAGGAAAGACGGCGACAGCTACGCAAGCAGCAGGCGGCGACCGAAAGGAATGAAACAGCTAAGGAAACCAAACCCTAGTTCAATCTGCATCCCATGCTCTCGCCACATGGGGGTATTCCTCAGCCTGTGTCTGCTGCTGGGCGCCTGCGACAACTACCCCGGCAGGAAAATGCCCGACGCCAGCGAGTTCTTCTTCGATTCCCAAGCCCTGGAAATGGCCCGCGCCATCGAGGCCGAGGACCTGCAGAAGATCGAATCCCTGGCAAAGCACCTGGACATCAACGCCCGCCACCACCGCGGCATGACCTTCCTCATGTGGTCCCTGGCGCAACTCAAATTCAACGCCTTCAAAACCCTCCTGGCTCTCGGCGCCGACTACAACATGGCAGTCGAGAAGAATTCCGTCTACGGCCTCGCCATGCTGGTGTCAGACCCGGATCCTGCAAATCCTGCCATGGTAAACCCCCGGTGGATCAAGGCACTGATGGAAGCCGGCTGGGATCCCAACCAGCGCGACGAGGAGGAGACCCCGTTGTGGTGGGACGCTCGTTTTCCTCACAAATCCCTTGTACTGGACTACTTGATCGAGCACGGCAACCTGGATATCAATGCCAAAGACATCGTGGGCAATACAGCAACCATGATGCTGGCATCCAATGAGCAATACCGGCAAATCATGAAACTGCTGGAGATGGGTAACCGGTCATTCCGAGGCGTTCTTCCCAATCGGATTGATGGCATTTACCCTGCACCTGTGATTCATTGACCGGAGCAGACACCATGTCCACTCATCGCCGTACCCCCGCCCAATGGCAGCAACTG
>JAMOMB010000151.1 GCA_027068795.1 Sedimenticola sp.
CGTGACCCGCGCCCATCTGGAAGAAGATGCCGGAAAATCCCTGCATGAAGACTTCCACGGTATGACCGGTATCGACCTGAATCGCGCCGGCACGCCCCTGCTGGAAATCGTCTCCGAACCGGACATGCGCTCGGCAAAAGAGGCATTGGCCTATGCGAAGAAAATCCACCAGATCGTCGTCTATCTGGGGATTTGCGATGGCAATATGCAGGAAGGCTCCTTCCGCGTGGATGCCAATGTCTCGGTGCGGCCCTTGGGGCAAGAAGCGCTGGGCACCCGAACCGAGCTGAAAAACATCAACTCCTTTCGCTTCCTGGAAAAAGCCATCAACTTCGAGGTGGAGCGGCAGATCGACATCCTCGAGGCTGGAGGCAGAGTGGTGCAGGAAACCCGTCTGTACGACGCCGCCAGGGACGAAACCCGCTCCATGCGTTCCAAGGAGGAAGCCAACGACTACCGTTATTTTCCGGATCCGGATCTGTTGCCGCTGATCATCGAAGAAGATTTCATCGCCGAGACCGTCAAGGAAATGCCCGAGCTGCCCGCCGCCCGGCGCGCCCGCTTCGAGGAACAATACGGCCTGTCCGCCTATGACGCCGATGTGCTCACCGCCACCCGGGAGCAGGCGGACTATTACGAAACCGTCGTTGCGGAGACCGGTGATGCAAAACTCTCCGCCAACTGGGTAATGGTGGAACTGGCCGGCGCGCTCAACAAGGCCGGGCTGGATCTGACCCAAAGCCCGGTCTCCGCCCGGCGTTTCAGTGGTCTGGTGAAACGGATCGCCGATGACACCATCTCCGGCAAAATCGCCAAACAGGTGTTTGAAGCCATGTGGGAAAGCGAAGACTCCGCCGATGCCATCATTGAAGCAAAAGGGCTGAAGCAGATTACCGATACCGGCGCCATCGAGGCCATCGTCGATGAGGTCATCAGCGGCAACCCGGCCCAGGTAGAAAACTTCCGCAACGCCGCCCCGGACAAACAGCCGAAAATGCTCGGTTTCTTCGTCGGACAGGTGATGAAAAAGAGCCAAGGCAAGGCCAACCCCAAGCAGGTCAATGCGCTGCTGCGCAAAAAACTGCTGGACGCCTGATGCGCTTGTCAAAGCGCTGGTGGAACAATTCAGTTATTGCGGATGACCCGCCTTGGGGCATGTGTTAGACGGCCTCCGTTCCTGCTGCATCAATGGGGTCTGGCCCGAATGGCAACAAAACCATGGTCGTTCCGGCTCGCGGCCTGCGCCGGGATGACGGATGAGAGGTTTTTGGTTTTGGGCAAGCGCCATTCCAGACATGATGTTTTGACCTCCTTGGCTTGCGGCTTGCGTCAATCGAGTCCGGCCCCCTTGATTCCGTGCAGTCTGTTCATCAACTGCGGGTAGTTTCCCAGGATCAACGCTTCGGTTTGGTCTGCAGCCAGTTCTATTGCTTCTTCTATTTTGCGCTGGTCGTCCCGGGAGGGGCGGGAGAGTACATGGTCGGTCACCTGATCCCGGTGTCCGGGATGGCCGATTCCCAGGCGCAGACGGTAGAAATCCTTGCTGCCCAGGGCGGAGATAATGTCCCGCAAGCCGTTGTGCCCCCCGTGCCCGCCGCCTTTTTTCAGGCGCACGGATCCGGCTGGCAGATCCAGTTCGTCATGCGCCACCAGAATCTGTTCGGGGGCGAGGCGGTAGAAATGCGCCAGGGCGCTGGTCGCCTGGCCGCTGCGATTCATGTAGGTGGCAGGCTGGAACAGCCAGCAATCCCCGGCGGGGAGGGACAGTTTCGCCAGCTGCCCGAAGAACTTGTTTTCCGGGCGCAATTGCACGCCGTGGCGGCGAGCGAGTGTGTCTACAAACCAGAAACCGGCATTGTGGCGGGTGTGCTGGTATTTTTCTCCGGGGTTGCCGAGTCCGATGATGCAGCGGATTCCTTGTTCCATGTTCTTGGCCTGATGTCTAACCCGGATATTTTACCCAGTTGACAAAAAATAAAGAGGAGTGTTTTTATTTACAGATGGTATTGGAATATTTGCAAAGCACAAAGCGCAACCGGGTTACGGCCCGCGTCCAGTCTCGTGGCGATCTTGCCGTGCGGAGACGGTATTGCCCCAATCATCAACAGCTTGGGCTGCTGATGTTATCGGAAGCCCGCTGCTGAACGAGCATCTCAGCACGGTCATCGGATGTCTGAGCAAAGCTCCGGGCTGAAGCAAAAACGGCGACCCGAGGGCCGCCGTTGAGGAAGCGCATGAGGGGTTAATCCTCTTCAGAAGCAGGCGCTTCCTCTGCCGCAGCCTCGCTGGGCGCCTCTTCTTCTTCCGCTGCCTTGGTCTTGGCCTGCATGGAGACTACCAGCTCGTCGTGCTCATGCTCGTTGCCATGGGTCAGGGCGACGATCTCCACGCCTTGCGGCAGTTTGATGTCGGTAAGGTGGAGCATGTCTCCAACTTCCATGCCGGATACGTCCACTTCAATGAATTCCGGCAGGTTCTGCGCTTCGCAGATGATTTCCAGATCCACCAGGGCGTGGGAGATGGTGCCGCCGGCCTTGATGCCCGGGGCGTCTTCCTCGCCGATGAAATGCAGGGGAACATTCATCTTGATGCGGTCGGTGGCCGCCACACGCTGCAGGTCGAAGTGCAGGATGAAGGGCTTGGCCGGGTGGCGTTGCAGATCCTTGAGGACGACGCGCTGTTTCTTGCCGCTTACCTCCACTTCGACAATGGATGAATAGAAGGCTTCGTGTTCCAGGTGTTGCAGCAGCTTGTTATGCGCGGTGGCGATCATTTCGGGATCTTTTCCGCCGCCATAGATGATGCCTGGGACCAGGCCTTCACGACGCAGGCGGCGGCTCGCACCCTTCCCCCCGTCGTTGCGGGCTACAGCTTGAATGGTAAACATGTCTGACATGGTTCTCTCCTGAGCGTAAATAATAAACCCCGGCATAACCGCGACCAGATATGCCAGGGCGGGGTTGTGTGCGGCATGCACACGGTTTTCAGTCCATAAACAGCGAGCTTACTGATTCCTCGTTGTTTATGCGACGCATGGATTCCGCCAGAATTCCCGCAATGGAAAGCTGGCGGATCTTGTTCAGTTTTTTCGCCGCCGGTTGCAGCGGGATGGTGTTGGTCACCACCAGCTCGTCCAGGCTGGAACTGCGGATGTTCTCCACCGCCGGCCCGGAAAGCACGGCGTGGGTGCAATAGGCGGCCACCCGCGCTGCGCCGTGTTCCTTCAGGGCGTCCGCCGCCTTGCACAGAGTGCCGGCGGTATCGACCAGGTCGTCAACGATGACGCAGGACCTCCCGGCCACGTCTCCGATGATGTTCATCACCTGTGCTTCATTGGCCTTGGGGCGACGCTTGTCGATAATCGCAAGATCCGCGTCATCCAGCCGTTTCGCCAGGGCTCTTGCCCGCACCACGCCGCCTACGTCCGGGGATACCACCATCAGTTGCGGGTATTTCTGCCGCCAGATGTCTCCCAGCAATATGGGAGAGGAATAGATATTGTCCACGGGGATGTCGAAGAATCCCTGGATCTGGTCGGCGTGCAGATCCATGGTCAATACCCGGTCGGCGCCGGCAGTGCCGATCATCTTGGCGGCGAGCCGGGCGGTGATGGGCACTCTCGCGGATCTTGGCCGGCGATCCTGGCGGGAATAGCCGAAATAAGGAATCACCGCGGTGATGCGGTTGGCGGAAGCCCAGCGCAGGGCGTCTATCATCACCAGCAATTCCATGAGGTGATCATTGGTCGGGGCGGATGTGGGTTGCACCACGAATACGTCCCGGCCACGAACATTGTCCTCGATTTCGACCTGAACCTCGCCGTCGCTGAACTGTCCGATGACGCATTTGCCCAGCGCAAGATCCAGATAGTTTGCGATTTCAATGGTCAGCTCCGGATGGGCGTTGCCGCCAAAGACCATCATGCCACTGCTAGCCACCGTGTCGGACCTCGCTTGCAGGTCAGCCGCAATTGTTGCGGCCTGTTTGAAAAATGGCTGGGGCGGCAGGATTCGAACCTGCGATGCCGGAGTCAAAGTCCGGTGCCTTAACCACTTGGCCACGCCCCAGTAAATCGTTCAAGCTTGGTGTGGAGGGGAGATCGGTTCAACCCCGGACTCACAAAGCCTTTCATGTCTGCGGGAATCTCGTTCAGCGCCTGTTCGGCCTGTTGCTGCGATGGAAATTCCGCAAATACACAGGCCCCGGTGCCGGTCAGTCTGCCCTCGGCAAACTGGTCCAGCCAGGACAGCGCCCGCCCTACCTCAGGATGGCGATTGGCCACCAGTGTCTGGCAGGTGTTCACCCGCTGCCCCGCAGAGAAGTCGCGTATTGTGATTGCCTTGGCGTCCCGTGTCAATTGTGAATCGCAAAAAATTTCGGCAGTTGAGACATGGCAGGCAGGAGAGAGCACCAGGTACCAGGGTTCGGGGGGGGTGAAGAAATGAAGCTTTTCCCCCACGCCTTCCGCCCAGGCGGCCTTGCCATGGATAAAGACGGGCACGTCCGCGCCGAGTTGCAGCCCGAGCCTTGCCAGTTCCGCCTCGTCGAGATTCAGCTTCCAGAGCTTGTTCAGCACCACCAGGGTGGTCGCCGCGTTGGAGCTGCCCCCGCCCAGGCCGCCGCCCATGGGCAGCTTTTTCCTGATTTCGATATCTGCGCCGTGGTTGCATTTGCCGTATTGCTGCAGCAGCCGCGCCGCGAGTATGGCGAGGTTGTCATCGTCTCGCACTCCGGGAAGAGATGTGCAGCGGATGTCTCCGTCCCGGCGATGCTGAAAACGGATCAGATCCGCCTCGGCGAGAAACTGAAACACGGTTTGCAGCAGGTGATAGCCGTCGGCGCGCCGCCCGATCACCCGCAGCATCAGGTTCAGTTTGGCTGGCGCCGGCCAGAAGATATCGGACGCCTTCATTGCAGCCGCTGCTTTACATCCTCGATTTTCGGATTGTCCGGGTAGCTGGTGCTGGCTTCATCGAGAAGTTTTTGCGCCTCTTGCCGTGAGCCGGTTACCCATAGCACTTCAATGAGGTGGGCGGTAATCTCCGGGTCGTCCAGCTTCGCCGCCGCCTTGCGCAAATACGCCAGTGCCTGCTCATACTCCTTCATGCGAAACAGAACCCAGCCCATGCTGTCAAGGATGGCGGCGCTGTCGGGGTTGAGTTCCAGCGCTTTCTTGATGTAGGCAAGGGCCTCGGCATAGCGGTCGGTCTGGTCCGCCAGGGTGTAGCCCAGGGCGTTCAGGGCATCGGCATCGTCCGGCTGGATCGCCAGGGCGGCTTTGAAATCCTTTTCCGCGAGATCGATCTTGCCGAGATCGGCGGCCAGCAGGCCCCGGGCGTATAGCAGATCCGCTTCTTGCGGATAGGCGTCGATGGCCTCGTTATAGAGCTCCAGTGCGGCATCGGGTTTGTGCAGCTCTTTCAGGAGCTGGGCTTCGGTGATGTAGATCTGCACTGCCTGGTCGGGGTCCGTGAGCCGCAGGGCATTGAACAGCTCGTGCGCTTCTTCCAGCTTGCCCAGCTTGGCGGTGAGGATGGCGGTGCGGATTTGCGCATCGCTGTGCAGGCGCCCGTTCTTGACGCGGCTGTAGTTTTCCGTGGCCTGCTTCAGGTTGCCTTGCAGTTCCTCCATCTGGCCGAGAAAATACCAGGCCTCCTGCACTTTGTGATAGCGCGGGCTGTCGCGCAACTGCTCCCAGGTGGATTTCGCCAGATCCCAGTCTTTTACCTGCAGGGCCAGGATGCCAACCATGTAGAGCAAATCCTGGTCATCGGGACTGAGCTTCAGCGCCTTGCGGAAGCTTTCCAGGGCCTGGGGGTATTTCTTTTGCTGCATCAGCAGGCGGCCATAGGCCTCCAGTAGGGCTGGGCTGGGGTGGTTTGCCGCCGCCTCGCGCAGTACCTTTTCCGCGCCGGCTTCGTCCCCCTGCATGGCGTATACCTGTACTTGCAGCAGATAGGGCTTGTCCCAGTCGGGCTTGAGTTGCTGGCTTTTCTCGATGGCCCGAAGGGCGGCGTCGAACTGCTTTTCCTGGGTGGACACCAGAGCCATTGCGTATTGTGCGTGGGCGTCCTCCGGGTACTGCCCGGCCAGCTGCTGAATCAGGGTAAGCTTCCCCTTTTCCTTGCTGGTCGCCAAAGCGGAACTCAGGAGCAGGAAGCCGTCCTTCCCCTTGGCGGAGGCGATTGCGAGGATGGCCCGGGCCTGCTCCAGGGCTTGTTCCAGGTCGTCGTTTCGCAAGGCGGCGAGCATGGCCAGTTGGCGGGCGGAAAGGTCGTTGGGGGCGTATTCGACCCAAAGCCGGGTGGCGCGGGTGGCGCGAATCATGTCTTCCTGTCGCCAGGCCAGGCGGGCTGCCTTGCTGGCCGCTACCGCGTCCTTGGCCTCTGTAGCGGCGAGAAGCAGATGCTCGTATGCCTGTTCCCATGCGCCTCGCTGTATGCTGATTTCCCCGGCGAGGTAGTTGTAGAGAAGTGCCTTGTCGAGGGTTTTCGGTGGCACGGCCTTGGATTGGAATGGCAGAGCCACCTCTTTTTTCTGCGTTTGTGCGCTTGCAGAGGACTGCTGGCCGTCGTCTGGCCGGGTGGCGCAGCCAATCAGCGCGAGCGTAAGCAGGAAGAGGAAAAGATGTTTCACGGGTTTAGGCATAGGGGAGTGCAAATGCAATTTGTATATAAATAAAGAATGTCAGGGCCTGTTATTAACCCGGCAATCTGTCATTATCCATCATAAGGGTTAGAGGCTTCAGGCATGCGCCGTTCCGGTGTTGCCGTGCTTGACAAGGAAACAACCCTTGCCTGCGCCCGGCGCCTGGTTCCGCTGTATGCCTGAAGCCCGGAATACGGCTATATTGTTGCCGGGTTACTAGTACGCATCCAATCGGCGCAGCCTGTAGGATCGGGCTGTTTTTCCACCCAGCGGCGTTATCGGTTCGTTCCTGTAGCGTCACTGCGCTTTTCTGCCTTGCCGGGTGAAAAATAGTCCCGGCAGTGTCTGTTGGGTTCGTATTGGCAGGCCCTAGTGTACTGTGCAAGCCGGCGCTTGACCATAGGCATGGCTCCGGAGGGTTTTTCCGGCCGTGCCGGGCCGATAAAAAATATTCCTGATATGCTATTGACATTCGATGCAATTTTCCGGAAAATGCGTCCTCTTTTTTGGAGGGGTTCCCGAGTGGCCAAAGGGGGCAGACTGTAAATCTGCTGGCTCAGCCTTCGGAGGTTCGAATCCTCCCCCCTCCACCAGCTTTTCCCTTGCCTGCCAAGCTGGCGGGGAGGATGAGAGCCTCTCATGGAGGTTCGACAAAAACGCCGGGAGCGTTTTTGAATGCCGCGCAGCGGCAGCCCGGAGGGCGGAGGGCAGGATGCCCGGAATAATCCTCCCCCCTCCAGCATTGTGTGCTGTCCGGGGTTCGTGATGACGAGGCTGCGGGCAAAAGCGACCGGCATGGAGGCCGGTTGACCGGCGGGTGCTTGGAATGCCGGTTGAGCAGGGCGGTTTATGCCGCGTTTTCAGTGCGGGTGTAGTTTAATGGTAGAACTTCAGCCTTCCAAGCTGACTACGTGGGTTCGATTCCCATCACCCGCTCCATTATTATTAAGGGATTGTCTGGTGGACGACCAGAAAAAGCAAGCTTTGCCCAGATAGCTCAGTTGGTAGAGCACACCCTTGGTAAGGGTGAGGTCGGCAGTTCAAATCTGCTTCTGGGCTCCAGATTCCAGCATGCTCTGACATGCGGTTTTACTGAAGCGTTGACCATTACTATTTTTTGGAGATTGTGCGGCGATGTCTAAGGAAAAATTTGAAAGAACCAAACCCCATGTAAACGTGGGCACCATTGGTCACGTAGACCACGGTAAAACCACGCTGACGGCGGCGATCACGACGGTGCAGGCGGCGAAGTTTGGTGGTGAGACCAAGG
>JAMOMB010000152.1 GCA_027068795.1 Sedimenticola sp.
AGGCGTTCTGCGGGTGCAACCCAAGGATATCAACAGCAAGCAAGGCTGGGCCATGGCCGGCACCATGCGTGCGTTGTTGAACAATATGGTCATCGGCGCTTCCCAGGGCTTCCAGAAGAAGTTGCAACTGGTTGGCGTTGGATACCGCGCCCAGGTAAAAGGCAAGGTTCTGGATCTGAGCCTTGGTTTTTCCCACCCGGTGGAGTACCCGATTCCCGAAGGCATCAGTATTGAAACGCCCTCGCAGACGGAAATCGTGGTTTCCGGTACCGACAAGCAAAGAGTTGGGCAGGTGGCGGCCGAAATTCGCCGTTACCGTCCGCCCGAGCCGTACAAAGGCAAAGGTGTCCGCTATGCGGATGAGCATGTAATCCGCAAAGAAGCGAAGAAGAAATAAGAGGTTATGACGATGGACAAGAAATCAAGTCGCATACGTCGGGCCCGCCGGTCCAGAGCAAAGATTCGCGAGCTGGGTGTTCATCGCCTGAGCATACATCGTACGCCGCGTCACATCTACGCCCAGGTAATTGCGCCGAATGGAAATACAGTCGTATGCTGCGCCTCCACTTTGGACAAAGACGTGCGGGGCAGCATTGAAGGGTCTACGGGAAACGCCAGCGCCGCATCCGTCGTCGGCAAGTTCGTGGCGGAGCGGGCCAAGGCTGCCGGCGTGGAGACGGTTGCTTTTGATCGTTCGGGTTTTCAATATCACGGCCGCGTAAAAGCGCTGGCGGAAGCAGCCCGCGAAGCCGGGCTCCGGTTCTGAGGATTGGGTAATGGCAAATTTTGAACAAAGCGCCGGTGATGATTTCATTGAGAAACTGGTTGCTGTAAACCGCGTCGCCAAAGTAGTGAAAGGTGGTCGCCAATTCGGTTTTTCAGCGCTGGTGGTTGTTGGCGACGGCGACGGCAAGGTTGGTTTCGGCATGGGCAAGGCAAAAGAAGTGCCCATCGCGATCCAGAAGGCGATGGAGACTGCGCGCCGCAACATGCGAAGCATCAAGCTGGCGGATGGAACCTTGCAATACCCTGTAATCGGGCGTCACGGCGCTGCCAAGGTATACATGCAGCCCGCCTCCGACGGTACCGGTATCATCGCGGGTGGCGCCATGCGGGCGATTTGCGAGGCTGCGGGCGTACACAACGTTCTGGCCAAGTGTATTGGCAGCAATAATCCCATCAATGTGGTTCGCGCCACGATGAATGGCCTGGCGGATATGGTCAGCCCGGAAGATGTTGCTGCCAAACGCGGCAAGACTGTAGAAGAAATATTGGGGTGATACGGTGGCTGAGTCAAAAACGATGAAAGTAAAACTGGTGCGCAGCATGAACGGCCGTCTGAAGTCTCACAAGGCCTGTGTGCGCGGCTTGGGGCTGCGCCGTATGCACCAGGTGGTGGAAGTGGAAGATACGCCTTCCACCCGCGGCATGTTGAACAAGGTATCCTATATGGTACAGCTCGTGGAGGACGCATAAGATGCGCCTGAATACACTCAAGCCGGCGAATGGCAGCAAATCTGACAGAAAGCGCGTTGGGCGCGGTATTGGCAGCGGACTGGGCAAGACCTGCGGTCGCGGCCACAAGGGGCAGAAGTCACGCTCCGGCGGTTTCCACAAGGTAGGCTTTGAAGGCGGTCAAATGCCTTTGCAGCGCCGTTTGCCGAAGGTTGGCTTTCGTTCGCGCAAGGCAAAATACACCGCGGAGGTTCGCCTGGACGAACTGGCCAAGGTCGCTGGTGATGTCGTCGATATGAATGCCCTGTATGAAGCCGACATCCTGCCGCGCACCATGAAGCGGGGAAAGGTGATTCTCTCCGGTGAGATCAAACATGCTGTCACGGTAAAAGGATTGCGGGTGACCAAGGGTGCGCGAGCCGCCATAGAGGCTGCCGGCGGCAAGGTAGAGGATTGATTTGAACCATGGCTCTGAACCCTTCGGCAGGTAGTGGTGTACAGATCGGTCAGCTGACCGAGCTGCGTCAGCGTTTTCTGTTTCTGTTGGGAGCGCTGATCGTCTTCCGTATTGGCACCTATATTCCTGTTCCCGGCGTCAATCCGGCGTCACTGGCGGCGCTGTTCGATCAGCAACAGGGCAGCATTCTGGGCATGTTCAATATGTTTTCCGGCGGGGCGCTGGAGCGCGCCTCGATCCTGGCGTTGGGGATCATGCCGTATATTTCGGCGTCCATCATTGTGCAGCTGATGACCTCGGTGGTGCCCAAGCTGGAACAACTGAAAAAGGAAGGAGAGGCAGGCCGCAGGAAAATCACCCAGTACACCAGATACGGCACCGTGGTGTTGGCCACCTTCCAGGCGATTGGTATTTCCGTCGCCCTGCAGAGCCAGTCCGCTGGTGGCATGTCCATGGTGATGGCGCCGGGCATGGGTTTTGTTTTTACCGCTGCGGTCTCCCTGGTTACCGGAACCATGTTTCTGATGTGGCTGGGTGAGCAGATCACCGAGCGGGGTCTGGGGAACGGCATCTCCATGATCATTTTCGCCGGCATCGTGGCCGGCTTGCCCTCCGCCTTTGGTTCCGTGGCGGAACTGGTGAGGAATGGGGAGATGAATGCCCTGTTTGCATTGTTCCTGTTCCTGCTGGCGCTAGGGGTAACCGCTTTTGTGGTATTTGTGGAACGCGGGCAGCGCCGCATTACCATCAACTATGCAAAGCGCCAGCAGGGACGGCGCTTGCTGGCGGCGCAAAGCAGCTTTTTGCCCCTGAAGCTGAATATGGCTGGTGTCATTCCACCCATTTTCGCTTCCAGTATTATCCTCTTTCCCACTACTTTGGCGCAGTGGGCGGGGAATACGCCGGATATGCGCTGGCTGCAGGATATCGTGGCAAAGCTGTCTCCGGGGGAGCCAATTTATGTGGCTCTGTACGCAGCAGCGATTATTTTCTTCTGTTTTTTCTATACGGCGCTGGTGTTCAACGCCCGGGAAACGGCAGACAACCTGAAGCGTTCCGGCGCTTTCATCCCGGGTATTCGGCCGGGTGAGCAAACGGCCAAGTACGTGGATGGCGTTATGACCCGGTTGACCCTGGTCGGCGCAATTTATATTACAGCCGTGTGCTTGTTGCCGGAGTTTTTGATCGTTGGCTGGAACGTGCCGTTTTATTTCGGCGGAACTTCGCTGCTGATCGTGGTTATCGTAATCATGGATTTCGTCGCCCAGGTGCAGTCGCACCTCATGTCTCATCAGTATGAGGGGTTGATGAAGAAAGCTAATCTTAAAGGCCAGGGTGGCGCGGGCATGATCCGCTGAACCTGGTGAGGTATACAGGACCGAGAAAATGAAAGTTCGTGCTTCGGTAAAAAAAATGTGTCGCAACTGCAAGATCATCAAGCGCAAGGGCGTGGTCAGGGTGATCTGTACTGACCCCAGGCACAAGCAGCGCCAGGGGTAGGCATGCGAACCATTATTCGGTTGTTGGTAACGACCGGGTAAAGTCGATATTGAAAAACTGTTGCAGTTGAGTTATAGTTCCGCGGCTTCGCGGTATGTAATTTGCCGTGACAACCCTAGTTAAAGCATCTGAGGAGATGACAGGATGGCCCGCATAGCAGGCGTAAATATTCCAGACCGTAAGCATACGGTTATCGCATTGACTGCGATTTATGGCATCGGCCGTTCGCGTGCGGCAAAAATCTGTGCTGAAGCCGGCGTGGCGGAGGATCGGAAAATTATCGAACTCAGTGAAGATGAGCTCGAGAAATTGCGCGCCGAAGTGGCCAAATTCATGGTGGAAGGCGATCTTCGCCGTGAAGTTTCCATGAACATCAAGCGCCTCATGGATCTGGGCTGCAATCGCGGCATCCGTCACCGCCGTGGTTTGCCATTGCGGGGCCAGCGCACGAAAACCAATGCGCGCACCCGTAAAGGCCCGCGCCGTCCGATCAAACGCTAACAGTACAGTTAATTCGAGAGTGTAGGTACAGGCATGGCCAAGACCACAACCCGTTCCAAGAAAAAGATCAGAAAGACCGTGAGTGACGGTATCGCGCATATCCATGCGTCGTTCAACAACACCATCATCACGATTACCGACCGCCAGGGCAATGCCCTGTGTTGGGCCACTTCTGGCGGCTCTGGCTTCCGTGGTTCCCGCAAGAGTACGCCGTTTGCCGCGCAGGTGGCGGCGGATCGTGCAGGTCAGGTGGCCAAGGAATACGGCGTGAAGAATCTGGATGTCAATGTCAAGGGGCCTGGTCCCGGACGTGATTCCGCTGTTCGCGCCCTGAATAACGCTGGTTTCAAGATTACCAGCATTACTGATGTGACACCCATACCGCACAATGGTTGTCGTCCACCCAAGAAACGTCGGGTTTAATCTCATGGCAAGGTATCTCGGACCAAAATGCAAGCTGATGCGCCGCGAAGGTACAGATCTGTACCTGAAAAGCCGCGCACGCTCGGTTGATTCAAAATGCAACATGGAGAAGTTGCCTGGGCAGACCCAGGAGCGCCGTCGCCGCCTGTCAGACTATGGCGTCCAGCTGCGGGAAAAGCAAAAGGTTCGCCGTCTGTATGGCGTACTGGAAAAACAGTTCCGCAACTACTATGCCGCCGCTGACCGGCAGAAAGGCCCCACCGGTGAAAACCTGCTGCAACTTCTGGAGCAGCGCCTGGACAATGTAGTCTACCGCATGGGCTTTGGCGCTACCCGTAACGAGGCGCGCCAACTTGTCAGTCACAAGGCGATTGAGGTCAATGGCAAGGTGGTGAACGTGGCTTCTTATCGTGTACAGGCCGATGACGTGGTCACCGTGCGAGAAAAGGCCCGCAAACAGGTGCGTATCGCCAATGCCCTCGCACTGGCTGAACAATACGGTTTTCCCGATTGGGTCGAAGTGGATGTGAAAGGCATGAGCGGCACATTCAAACGGGTTCCCGAGCGCGTTGATCTGCCAGCAGAAATCAACGAACAGCTCATTGTCGAGCTTTATTCCAAGTAAGCTAGGAAGGTATGTTCATGGCGGATTCCGTCACAGATTTTTTAAAGCCGCGCATTATTGGCGTGGACAAGGTCAATGATCGTCGCTCCAAAGTGTCTCTGGAGCCTCTGGAAAGAGGTTTTGGCCACACGTTGGGAAATGCACTGCGTCGTATCCTGCTTTCCTCCATGCCGGGTTGCGCCATTGTCGATGCGGAAATCGAGAATGTGCTGCATGAGTACAGCGGCATCGAGGGGGTGCAGGAAGATGTGCTGGAGATTCTCCTTAACCTGAAGGGCGTGGCGATTGTCATGGAAGACCGTGACAGCGCGGAGCTGACGCTCAAGGTGAAGGGGCCGGCAGTGGTTACCGCAGGCGATATACAACTCACCCATGGCGTGGATGTAGTGAATCCCGACCATGTCATCGCCCACCTCACGGAAAAAGGCGAATTGAGCATGTTGCTCAAGGTGCGTCGTGGCCGGGGTTATGAGGCATCGTCCAGCCGTGAGAGTGCTGCTGGAGAGGATCGCCCCATTGGGCATCTGCAACTGGATGCGTCCTTCAGCCCGGTGCTGCGCGTCGCCTACAGTGTAGAGTCTGCCCGCGTCGAGCAGCGCACCGATCTGGATCGCCTGGTTATCGATATCGAGACCAATGGCACCATTGATCCGGAAGACGCCATCCGCCGTGCCGCGACCATTCTGCAGAAGCAGCTGGAAACCTTTGTCTATCTGGAAGAAACCAGCCCGGAAGACGATCAGGTCGTAGAGCCGGAAGCGCCCGCCATCGATCCGATTCTGCTGCGCCCCGTGGATGACCTGGAGCTGACGGTGCGCTCTGCCAATTGCCTCAAGGCGGAAAATATTTTTCTCATTGGCGATTTGATTCAGCGCACGGAAGTGGAATTGCTGAAGACGCCGAATCTGGGCAAGAAATCACTCAATGAAATCAAGGATGTATTGGCGACCCGGGGCTTGTCGCTGGGTGTGCGGCTGGAAAACTGGCCACCGGAAAACATACAGGAACTGGTAGCGAAATAATCGCTGTTTGTTGAAATTTAACCTTTACTCAGGAAAGTCGACCCATGCGTCACCGCAAAGCCGGACGGCAACTAAACAGAAATAGCTCTCACCGCAAAGCCATGTATCGCAACATGGCGGTGTCTCTTATCGAGCATGAAATGATCAAGACCACCTTGCCCAAAGCCAAGGAGCTGCGCCGCGTTGCCGAGCCATTGATCACCATGGCCAAGCAGGACAGCGTTGCCAAGCGCCGTCTGGCGTTTTCCCGCCTGCGTGATGCCGCGGCGGTGGGAAAACTGTTTGCCGAACTCGGCCCCCGCTATCAGGAGCGCCAGGGCGGCTACCTGCGCATTCTGAAATGTGGATACCGCAGCGGCGACAAAGCGCCAATGGCCTATGTCGAGCTGGTGGATCGTCCCATCAGTGAAGACACCGAGGAAATCTTTGAGGATTGACGGCAACGGCGATCCGCAGCATCACAAGGAGCCGGGCGTCGTCCCGGCTTTTTTGTGCACAGGATAAAACAAGAACATGCCGCTCCCGGTGATTTATTTGTTTACTGATTTCGGTGTTCAAGGTCCCTACCTTGGGCAGATGGAGTCGGTATTGCTTGCGTCCAACCAGGACATCAGGGTCGTCAATTTGATGTCTGATGCGCCCTTCGCCAATCCGCGAGGGGCGGCTTATCTGCTGGCGGCACTGTCCCGCTACCTGCCGGAACATGCCGTGGTGGTGGCCGTTGTCGATCCCGGCGTTGGTAGCGCCCGCAAGGCGCTTTGCCTGCATGTCGGCAGGCGCTGGTATGTTGCGCCGGACAACGGGCTGCTATCGGTGTTGTCTGCCGCCGCCGGCGATTGCTCCTTGTGGGAGATCGACTCATCCCTTATGCCCGCGGTATCGGCTAGCTTTCATGGCCGTGATGTCTTCGCCCCCGTTGCAGGGATGATTGCCCAGGGGCAGGTTCCGCAAATGCAGCCCATGCGGAGGGAGGCCATGGTCGGCGCCTCCTGGCCATCCGATCTCGAGGAGGTCATCTATATCGACGGCTTTGGTAACGCCATGACGGGAATTTGCGCCAGCCGGGTTGGGGATTTTCAGGCGGTGGAGGTGGCTGGCCAAGTGCTAAGGCGCGCCACCACCTTTTCTTCCGTGGCCGCCGGGGAGTTGTTTTGTTATGTGAACTCCATCGGCTTGATCGAGATCGCCCTGAATCGGGGAAGCGCCGCGGAAGCGTTGCAATTGCGCATCGGGCATGCTGTGCATGTATCTTGCCAATAGCTCGGTCGTCGGCTGAAAACCACCACTCATCCAGAAGCGCCGAGGGCTTTCTGGTAAAAAACCCTACCCTGGGCTAGTATTTGGCCTATGAAGAGATATACGGCCCTTGTATTGTTGCTTGTTGTCGCTGCCGCCCAGGCGGAAATCTACAAGTGGGTGGACAGTGCCGGCAATGTCCATTATGGTGACCAGCCTGACGCCTCGAATGCGGAAAAGATGACCAAATTGCCGGGTTTGTCCACCTATGCGCCCCCGGCGGTGCCGGAAAAGCCCGCGCGGGAAATAAGAGAAGACCAGCCGGATGCATCTCCGGCGGTAGCGTCCGCCAAAACATTTTCCTATCGGGAAATCAAGATTGTCAGTCCGGAAGAGGGCGCAACGCTGCGCAGCAGCCCGGGAACCGTCTCCGTATTCGTGGCCCTGGCGCCGGTGCTGCGCAAAGGGGATTATCTGAAGGTGATTCTGGACGGAACCGTGCTGGATAAAAAATATGAGAGCACGGTATTGAATCTGGAGTATGTTGATCGCGGCGAGCACAGTATCGCTGTAGCTGTCTATGACAAGACCGGCAAGAAGCTGTTGCAATCCGATGCCCACACCTTCTATCTTCACCGGACGATTGCCAGATAGCGCCTATTGGACGGCGAATTTTATATAGCACCAATATAATGCTACTGTAGGCGCAGATTTCCCCCGCATTTGAAGTCGCTTTTGTATGAGCAACCTCTCCAATACCTTTCCCGGCGACTTGGCGAATACGGTTCTTTCCCACCAGGTGACCTCTCTGGTCTTGTTCGACCATGAGCTGAACGTGCGGTACATGAATGCGGCAGCGGAAATGCTGCTGTCCGTGAGTGCGCGCATGGTATTGGGAAAGCCCATGGACCAGCTGTTGCGTTGCCCCCAGGATGTCATGACACAACACCTGGTAACAGTGATCGAGAGCAATCAGCCCCTCAGTGAGCGCGAGATTACATTGCTGTTGCCCGATGGCCGCAGCATTACGGTGGATTGCACCCTGGTTCCGGTGGAGATGGAGGAACAACCGGGCATGGCCCTGGCGGAAATCCGGCGTGTGGACAGACAGTTGCGCCTGACGCGGGAAGAGCAGTTGATCAGCCAGAACCTGGCGACCCGGGATCTGATTCGCGGCCTGGCCCATGAAATAAAGAACCCTCTCGGCGGTGTCAGGGGCGCAGCCCAATTGCTGGCCATGGAGCTGGAAGATACCGATTTGGCGGAATATACGCGCATCATCATCGAAGAGGTGGATCGGCTGAAGTCCCTGGTGGACCAGATGCTGGGTTCACGCCAACTGCCCGTAATGCGCAAGATCAATATCCATCATATTCTCGAGCGTGTACGCACGATCATTGCCGCGGATCCGGAACACGGCGTGGTTTTGCAACGGGACTATGATCCGAGTATTCCCGACCTGCAAGGGGATGCCGACCAGCTCATCCAGGCGGTGCTGAATATCGTGCAAAATGCGGTGCAGGCGACGGGCGGGAAAGGACAGATTCTGTTGCAGACCCGGATTCTCAGGCAGTTCACCCTGGTCAGCATCCGCCATCGTCTGGTGGTGCAGATCAATATCATCGACGATGGCCCTGGCATCCCGGAAGAGTTGCAGGAAAGAGTGTTCTACCCCATGGTTACGGGAAAATCCGAAGGCACGGGATTGGGTTTGTCCCTGGCCCAATCCCTGATCAACCGCCATGGAGGTCTGATAGAATTCACCAGCAAACCCGGGAAAACCGTATTTACCATTTACCTGCCCCTGGAACAAAACCTATGAGCAAAGGCGCCGCCGTCTGGATTGTGGATGATGACCGCTCCATCCGCTGGGTGCTGGAAAAGGCCCTGGCCAAGGCGGGGTATGATGCGCGTGGATTTGAGCACCCCGGCGATCTGCTCAAGGCGCTGCAGGCTTTCGAACCCATGGTCATCGTATCCGATATCCGCATGCCGGACATGGATGGTTTGGCCCTGCTGGGAAAGATCCATGAACTGCATCCCGAACTGCCGGTGATCATCATGACCGCCCATTCCGATCTGGACAGTGCGGTAAAGGCCTATGACGTAGGCGCGTTCGAATATCTGCCCAAGCCTTTCGACTTGAAAGAAGCCGTCGACCAGGTTGAGCGTGCCGTGGCCAGCCGCAGTAAAGAGGCCGCCGTCAGCGGAGATGGATTGGGGGAGAATGGCGGCATCATCGGCGAAGCTGCTTCCATGCAGGAAGTGTTCCGCGCCATCGGACGCCTGGCGCGCTCCAATATTTCCGTGCTCATCAATGGGGAATCGGGAACCGGAAAGGAACTGGTGGCGCGCGCCCTGCATCAGCACAGTCCACGGGCGGATCAGCCCTTTATCGCCTTGAACATGGCGGCGATCCCCCGCGAGCTGATGGAATCGGAACTGTTTGGTCATGAAAAAGGCGCGTTCACCGGCGCCCAGGCGCGGCGGGTGGGGCGCTTCGAGCAGGCGGAGGGCGGCACATTGTTCCTGGACGAGATCGGCGATATGCCGGCAGAAGCGCAGACCCGCTTGCTACGGGTGCTTGCGGATGGTGAATTTTACCGCGTGGGCGGGGCCAGTACCGTAAAGGCCGATGTGCGCATCATTGCCGCAACCCACCAGGATCTGGAAAAACTGGTAACCCAGGGATTGTTCCGGGAAGACCTGTTTCATCGCCTGAATGTCATTCGTATCCATATCCCTCCCTTGCGGGAAAGGCGCGAGGATATCGGCTTGCTCATGGAGCATTTCCTGCGCAAGGCGGCGGCGGAGCTGGATGTGGATGCGAAGCTGCTGAAACCGGATGCCCTGGCGTTGCTGCAGGCTTTTTCCTGGCCGGGAAACATCAGGCAATTGGAGAATACCGCACGCTGGCTGACGGTCATGGCATCGGGAAAGGAAATCCATCCCCAGGATCTGCCTGCGGAAATCCTCGGTGAGGAAGCCGCCGATGCGCAATCCCTCCAGCAGCCCTCCGGTGACTGGCAGTCGGCGCTGCAAGCCTGGGTGCAGGCTTGTCATGAAGAGGGGCGCTGTGGATTGCTCGAAGAAGTGGAAACCGCCATGATCAAGGCGGCGTTACAGGCCACGGGAGATCGCAAGCAAGAAGCAGCGCAGCTGCTTGGCTGGGGAAGAAACACCCTGACGCGCAAGCTGAAGGACATCCAGTAGCCGCGCTTACCATTTCCATGGCTTCAGCAAGGCGATGACCAGGGCCACCAGCGCTAGAATGATGAATAATTCGATAAACATAATGATTGAGGTTCAAATAAGGTGGATCTGACCAGTGTTGAATTGCCCGGCTCCAGAATCATGGGTATCCAGGTCGTGGAGGATGAGGTGCGCATTCGCTTTGAACCCGCTTACCTGATCAAAACCATGACCGGCTCTGAAGAGCGTACCAAGTGGCGGCAGAATATAGAACTGGTTTTTGAAAATGGAGCGCTTCTCGAAGGCGGCACCCTGGAGCTGCCTGCTGGTTGCCTGGGGGGCGACGTGGGAGAAAACATCTACACCTACAGGGACATGATCCCGGTTCCGCTGGAAAGCCGTGGCCAGGCGCATTGCGACCTTGGTGTTGAAGGCAGCGCCCTGCGCATCCGGGTGCAAGGGGAAGGGGTGCGCCTGGTGTGCGAGGGCATGCCCAAGTACATCGAGCATTTGCGGGGCTGACTATTCGATGCCGAGCTTGAGTTTCGTCTCTTCCAGATAACTGTCGGCGAAGGCGCGCAGCTCCGTTGCCAGTATGCTATTCGGTGTGTCCAGCCTGAGCCTTTTCAATGCGGGAATCTGCGGCAGGGGTGGGGGCGGATTGCTCTCGTCCTTGCGACTGATCTGTATGCAGGCGCGGGCGGCAATGACAATGTCCGACAGATCGGGCTCCCGCCGGCCATGGTCATGCAGCCATTCTGTTGCATCGCAGATATTCTGCGCCAGGGAGTGATGGATATTCCAGTGGGAAAGCACCATCCGGCCGGTTTCCTTGCCGAACATCAGCGTACAATTGTGCAGCTCCTGCACGGATACTTCCCGGTAATAACTGTAGGCGTAACTGATGATGGTCGTTTCTCCGATATTGTGCAGCAATCCCGCCAGTTCGGCTTCGGCGGGGTCTTTCCGACCCAATTCCTCGGCCAGCCGTTTGGCCACGGCGGCAACGCTGACGCTGCGCTCCCAGGCATTGCGGAACGCTTCCTGGAGCGCCAGGGTGCGGGGATCGCGCGACTCGCGGAACAGGTTCATGAAAGCCAGTTTGCGGGCCTTTTGCGAACCCATCTGCGAGGTGGCTGAGGCGACATTGGGCACGCTGCCGCTTGGCCGGTGCTGGAACTGGGCGGATTTCATGAACTTGAGGGCAAGCACCGGATCCAGCAGAACCCATCCGGCAATGGCGGAAACATCTTTTGGCTGCGCCAGGATCTGGCGACTGACGCCCAGGGCGACGGGGTGCCAGGACAGCATTCGCAAGACATGTTTCTGCAAGTCTTCATAGATGCGTGCAACCACCTGGGAGGAAAAATCCGCATTTCCCTCGGAGGTTTCCTCAACCAGGTAATGGGAGGAGATCATCTCGGAAGAATCTTCCAGATCCGTCAGTTCGTCCAGCAATGCATTGCTGATCTTGATGTAATGCACCGGCGTGAGCGCGGATACGCGATACCGGCTTGGGCGCAGGCGCGAAAGGGGTGAGCGGGCTGCCGTATCAGTATGTTTGATGACCCGCTGGCGTCCGTCCGCCGCCTCCATGAGCACATTGCCCCGGAGAAGGAACAAGCTGCTATCTTCCGTATCGCCCAAATCCATCAGCTGAGAACGCTTCTTTGCTTTCAGCCATTGTGCTTTTTCGACAATTTCCAGCAGTTTGTCATAAGACAGATCCGAGAGGGGTGTAAATCGCTTCAGTTCTTCTACGGACTGTGGATCTGTCGGTTCTGCCGTGCTCATTCCAGGTTGCCTCTCAGCAGCCGCATGTTGGCGGGGAAAGTTCGTTCAGGCGCAAGCTGCCGGTTATCTGCCCGACTTCCGCCAATTGCTGACGCTCGAGGTAATCCAGTATGCCGGTGTTGATCTTGTTGCAGATCAGCGGGTCATAGAACAGCGCCGTACCTATACCCACGGCGCTGGCGCCAGCGATGAGGAATTCCAGGGCGTCTTCGGCGCTGGTAACGCCTCCCTGGCCGATAATGGGGATGCCATGCGCGCTGGCAACCTGGTATACCTGGTGCACCTTGAGCAATGCCACGGGTTTGATTGCCGGGCCGGACAGTCCGCCCTGGTTGTTGCCGATTACAGGTGAGCGGCTTTCAATGTCGATAGCCATGCCCATTAGGGTGTTGATCACCGCCAGGCCATCCGTGCCCGCCTCGATGCAGCGTTTCGCATTATAGGCAATGTCGGTCTGGTTGGGGGACAGCTTGGTGATCAGGGGCTTGTCCGTGGCCTTGCGGCAGATTTCCACCACCCGGGCGGACATCTCCGGATCGTTGCCGAAAGCAACCCCGCCCTCTTTTACATTCGGACAGGAGATATTGATCTCGATGGCGTCAATAGGCGAATCATCGAACTTGCGGGTGACTTCCTCGTATTCCTCCAGGGTAGAGCCCGAGACATTGGCGATGAAGCGGGTTTCCTCAAAATCAAGCTGAGGCAGAATGCCGGAAATGACCTGATCGACGCCGGGATTCTGTAGTCCAATGGCATTGAGCATGCCGCCGGGCGTTTCATATACCCTGTGCGGCGCATTGCCCGGACGGGCGCTGCCTGTCGTGCCTTTGAGGCAGATGGCACCGGCATCGCGATTGGAGAATCCTTCCACGCGGGTGTATTCTTCGCCAAACCCCACGCAGCCGGAAAGCAGCACCAGAGGGGTGCGAAACTTCAGGCCACAAAAATCCACGGCAAGCCGGGGGTCGCTCATAGTCGGACTCCAGGAGCAAAGAGTGTTTAATCTTGTATTGTATCAGCCAGAGATCCCTCCAAACACGGGAAATATCATCCGTTTGTGCGCGAATACCGGCTGCAGGCTGCATCTGGTAAAGCCCCTGGGTTTTACCCTCGATCATTCCCGGCTGAAGCGGGCGGGGCTGGACTATCACGAGTTTGTGGGGGTGGAACAGCATGCTTCCTATGAAGCGATGCTGGATCATCTCCATCAGCCGCGGGTGATTGCGTTCAGCACCAGGGGCAATGCTTCGCATGCGAGCATTTCCTACCAGCCTGGAGACGTGTTGCTGTTCGGCCCGGAAACCCGGGGGTTGCCGGCAAGCATCCTCGAAAGTCTGCCGGCATCACATTGCCTGCGTCTGCCCATGCTGCCGGATCAGCGCAGCCTGAATCTCTCCAATGCGGCAGCAGTGGTGGCCTATGAAGCCTGGCGGCAGTGGGACTTTGCCGGTGCGGGGTAGTTCTGCGCTCAACCCAGTTCAGGTTTCTGTTCACGGCCCAGCAGGGTTTTTACCGCAACGGCCGGATCCAGGCCCTTGTAGATGATTTGGTAGACGTGCTCGGTAATGGGCATTTCCACCCCGAGCTCCAGGGCCTTGCTGTGGAAGTCCCTGGCGGCGGCCAGCCCCTCCACTTCCTGCCCGATGCGCTTTCTGGCTTCTGCAATGCCGCAACCATCCGCCAAAGCCAGCCCCATGCGTCGGTTGCGGGACTGATTGTCGGTGCAGGTCAGTACCAGGTCTCCCAGGCCGGCGAGCCCCATGAAGGTGTCGTGCCTGCCGCCCAGGGCCAGGCCCAGGCGGGTGATCTCGGCCAGCCCGCGGGTAATCAGCGCCGCCCGGGCGTTGGCGCCGAATCCCAACCCGTCGGATAGACCGGCGGCGATGGCCATGACATTCTTGGCCGCGCCGCCGACCTGTACGCCGACGATGTCATCCGAGGTATAGGCGCGGAAGGTATCGCCATGCAGGTAGTCAGCGAGACGTCTGGCGTGGGCGGCGCTGCTGGAGGCGACGGTGACGGCGGTGGGCATGCCTTTGGCGACCTCCATGGCGAAGGTCGGACCGGAGACCACGGCGATGTCCGCCCGGGGAAAGGCCTCCCTGGCCACCTCGCTCATCAGCCGCTGGCGTTCCGGCTCCAGCCCCTTGGTTGCCCAACTCAGGGAAGGCAGGGCGGGGGCAAGGGCTTTTATCCGCCCCAGCACATCGGCGAAGGCATGACTGGGGACGACCACCAGGATCTCGTCCGCCCCGGCAATGCTGCCGGCCAGATCGGCATTGGGGGCAAGCGTCCGGGGAAAGGGGATGCCGGGAAGAAAGCGCCGGTTTTCCCTGTCCTGCTCCAGTTTGGAGATTTCCGCCGCCTGGTGTCCCCACAACCGTACCTGGTGGCCATGGCGCGCCAGCAATATGCCCAGGGCCGTCCCCCAGGAACCTGCGCCCAATACGGCAATTGTTGCGCCTGTGGTAGCCATGGGTGGCTGCTCTAGTGTTCCGCCGGCGCTGCTTCCTGCTTCTGTTGCTGTATCTGCTGGGCGTACAGGGCATCGAAATTTACCGGTGCGAGCAGGAATTGGGGGAAGCTGCCGCGGTTGATCAGATCAGACAGCACTTCCCTGACATAGGGAAACAGTACATTGGGGCAATAGACGCCGAGCATGGGACCCATTTCCTCCTCCGGAATGCCGCGGGCCAGGAAAATACCGGACTGGGTGGCTTCCGCGAGATAGGCGGTGCGGTCTTCGATCTTTGCTGTAACGGTAACCGTCAGTGATACCTCGATGTTGCCTTCGCCAAGATCCTTGACGGCGTTGTTCAGATTGACATTGATTTCCGGTTTCCATTCCTGCATGAAAATCTCGGGAGAATTCGGGGTCTCGAAGGAGATGTCCTTGGTATAGATGCGCTGAATGGAAAACTGGCGCTGCACTTCTTCTGTCATGGTGTGGCTCCTGAAAGTATTTGTAAGACTATTTGCGTTTGACCGGCAGCCCGGCGCTTTCCCAGGCCATCATGCCGCCGCGGAGGTTGTGTACATCCTTGAAGCCGGCTTTCATCAGCGTCTTGCAGGCCATGCCGGAGCGTGAACCGGAGCGGCAGGCGACGATAATGGGCTTGTCCTTGTATTTTTCCAACTGCTGCAGTTGCTTGGCCAGGCCGTTCAACGGGATGTTGATCGCATTCACGATATGGCCCTTGTTGAACTCGGCGATGGAGCGCACGTCCACCACCACGGCGTCATCGTGATTCATGAGCATGGTGCTTTGCAGAGGGTCTACCGCCGCCTTGTTTACAGGGTCGAAGAAAATATTCCAGATCAGCGCCCCGGCCAGCGCAACAAACGTAATGACCAGGAGCAGATGATTGGTGATGAATTCTGCCAGTTGTTCCATCCGAATCTAGTGTCTCGCGGAGAAAAGAGCGTGATTATAGCGTACTTGGGGAGTTTTTCCCTCGAATGAGATTTCCGGGGAATCGGCTGGATGGCGTATCAATGGGTGCGGGTGCAAAACACCTGACGCATCATGTCGATGAGCTGCAGGGTGCGGCTGTCGCTGACGCGGTAGAAAACCCGGTTGGCGTCCTTGCGGGCGTCCAGGATGCCCTTGTCGCGCAGGATTGCCAGGTGCTGGGAGATGTTGCTTTGGGAGGATCCCACCTTGAGCACGATGTCATGAACGCTGACCTCGTCTTCGCCCAGGGTGCAGAGTATCTTGAGCCGCAAGGGATGTGACATGGCTTTGAGCGAGCGGGAGGCGCGTTCGATATCGCTATCGTCCTGCATCAATGCCATGCTTTCGCCAAATTCCTGAATCTTGTTTCTTCGGGAGGAAAAAAAAGCTTTCACAAGTCACCTCTCCTTAATAATTACACGCTAATACAATAATACACTGTTTTACTATGAAAGCCGCAAGCAAATTCCGTTTTTCCCTGTGCGTTCCACCAGGGGGATTGGAGAAACCCTGGCCAAGTCGTGTTTTTACTGGCAAGGCCGGAGGTGGAATTCTGATAAAATTGCAGACGTAAATTTATCCGTACAGTGAGTTTTTTGAAATGAATGACACGCCCCGCCCCGTTGTGCTCATCATCCTCGATGGCTGGGGATTGCGCGAAGAAAAAGAAAACAATGCTATTGCCGCCGCCCGCACACCGGTGTGGGATCGGCTCTGGAACGAGAATGCGCATACGGCGCTGCAAACCTCGGGCTCATCCGTGGGGCTGCCCAGCGGACAAATGGGCAACTCCGAGGTTGGGCATCTGAATCTGGGGAGCGGGCGCGTCGTCTATCAGGAATTCACCCGCGTCAGCCGTTCTATCCGCACCGGTTCCTTCTTCAGCAATGCCACCCTGACGGGGGCGGTGGATATCGCTGTGGACAATGAGTCAGCAGTGCACATTCTGGGGCTGCTCTCTCCGGGAGGCGTACACTCCCATGAAGAGCACATACACGCCATGGTCAAGCTGGCGGCGGAACGTGGTGCGAAAAAGATTTTCGTGCATGCGTTTCTGGACGGGAGAGACATGCCGCCAAAAAGCGCCATGGCTTCCTTGCAGGCCATGGATGAGGTGTTTGCGGAAGTCGGAACCGGACGTATCGCCAGCATAATCGGGCGCTATTTCGCCATGGACAGGGATCATCACTGGGAGCGCATTCAGAAGGCCTATGACCTGATTACCCAGGGCAAGGCGGAATATGTGGCCGCCAGCGCCGTTGAAGGCTTGAATCTGGCTTATGCGCGGGGGGAAACCGACGAGTTCGTCGATGCGACAGCCATCGTTCCTGAAGGCGATGAAAGAGTATGCGTGCGTGATGGCGATGTGGTGATCAACATGAATTACCGCTCTGATCGCGCACGGCAGATTACCCGCCCGTTTATCGAGAAGGATTTTGATGCCTTTACGCGGGAAGTGGCGCCCGACCTTGGCATTTTCGTCAGCCTCACGGAATACAACAAGGAATGGGACATTCCCGTGGCGTTCCCGGCAGAGCGCCTGGAAAACGTTTTCGGGGAATACATTTCCAAGCTGGGCCTGCGCCAATTGCGGCTGGCAGAAACAGAAAAGTACGCCCATGTGACCTTTTTCTTCAACGGCGGCCAGGAACAGCCGTTCGAGGGAGAAGACCGCATTCTCGTGCCTTCGCCGAATGTGGCGACCTATGATCTCAAACCGGAAATGAGTGCGCCGGAAGTAACCGATCATTTGGTGCAGGCCATAGAAGAAGGCAAATATGATGCGATCATCGTCAACTACGCCAATGGCGATATGGTTGGGCATACTGGCAAGTTCGAGGCCGCCGTGCAAGCGGTGGAAACCCTGGATGAGTGCCTGGGACGGGTGACGCGCGCCATACATAAGGTAGGCGGCGCCATGCTGATCACTGCGGATCATGGAAACTGCGAGAAAATGCTGGATGAAAAAACCGGCCAGCCCTATACCGCCCATACCACCACTCCTGTTCCGCTGATCTATGTGGGAGAGCGTCCCGCCCGGCTTGCCGACGGTGGTTCCCTGTGCGATGTGGCGCCAACCTTGCTGAAGATCATGGGACTGCCCCAGCCTGCGGAAATGACTGGTCATTCGCTCATCGAATACGAAGACCTGGAACAGGAAGCCGAAACCACCTGATGGCCTCCAGGTTGCTCTTTCCCGTATGCGGCGCTTTGCTGCTGGCGGGGGCGGAAGTTTCCACGGCACAGGCAGACAGTCAGGAAGAAGAGCAGCGCGTACAGCAGCAAAAAGAGCAGTTGCAGCAGCGTATTTCCCGTTTGCAGGAAAGCATCAGGAAAACCCGCCGGGAAAAGGACGTCCTGGCGGCGGAGCTGGCGGATGCGGAACAACAGATTGGTTCCCTGGTTGCGCAGCTGCGCGAGCTGGATGCGCAACAGCAGAAATTGCAGCAGAAGCTGCGCCGACTCCGGCGGCAGCAACAGGATCTGCAGCAGCGCCTGGGAAAGACCCGGGACAAGCTGGCGCTGCTGCTGCGGTCTGCGTACATGGCAGGGCGCCAGGAGCGGCTCAAGCTGTTCCTAAACCAGCAGGATCCCGCCGCCCTTGGCCGCCTGCTGGCTTACCATGATTACATCAGCAGAGCGCGTGCCCGGCAGCTACGAATCTTTGACCGGGACTTGCAGGAAAAGCGCAATCTTGCTGCGCAAATCGGGGATCAGCAGGTTGCGCTGGAGCAATTGCGCGAGCGGCAACGGGAAAAGAAGGAAGCCCTGCAGCAGCGCCAGCGCCAGCGCCGGCAGTTGTTGCAGCAAGTCGATTCCCGGCTGGCGCGCCAGGGTGAAAAGCTGAAACGCTGGCAGGAAGACGAGCGTCGGCTGACGGAATTGCTGAAGCGTTTGCGCGAAGCCTTCCAGGTGCTGGATCTGCCCGAGCAGGCCGGGTTTCGGGAGCGCAAGGGCAAACTCATCTGGCCATTGCAAGGAAAGCTGCTGAAAACCTTTGGCGCCCAGAAAATCGGTAACTTGCGTTGGGACGGGGTTATAATCAGCGCCAGCGCCGGAGAAGAGGTGCGGGCCGTGCATGCGGGAAGAGTCGCCTGGGCGGACTGGCTGCGAGGCTACGGCCTGCTGATCATCGTTGAGCATGGCGACGGCTTCATGACCTTGTACGGCCACAACCAAAGCCTGTTCAAGGAAACCGGGGAATGGGTGGAGGCAGGAGAAGCCATCGCCCAGGCCAGCGGCGGCGGATTGCGCAAGGATGGCGGAATCTATTTTGGTATCCGCTATCAGGGCAAGGCGTTGAACCCCCTGCGATGGTGCGAGAAGCGCGGCAACAGACGATAGCAAAAGTATCGGTTAACCTTTAATGGTCACACACAGAGACATTGAAATGAGCAAGTGGGCAATCAGAAGTATCTTATGGGGCTGTGCGGTTTTGGCGCCGTTTTCGGCGTCTCTTGCCAAGGAAACGCCGGCGGAAGAAAAGGGCCTGCCCCTGAAAGAGTTGCGGATCTTCGCCGAAGTGTTTGGCCGGGTGCAACAGGATTATGTAGAGCCGGTGAGCGACCGGGAGCTTCTGGATCACGCCATTCGCGGCATGCTGGAAGGCCTGGACCCCCATTCCGCCTATCTGGATGAAGAACATTTCAAGGCGCTGCAAGAAGGAACCAGCGGGGAGTTTGGCGGCCTGGGTATCGAAGTCGGCGTAGAGGACGGCTTCATCAAAGTCATATCCCCCATTGACGACACCCCGGCGCAGAAGGCGGGAATCCAGGCGGGAGACCTGATCATCCGTCTGGATGGCAAGCCCGCCAAGGGCATGAGCCTGAGCAAGGCGGTCAAGATCATGCGCGGCAAGCCGGGCACCAAGATCAAGCTCACGGTGCAGCGCGGGGGAGAGCACAAGCCCCTGGAATTCGAAATCACCCGGGCGGTGATCAAACAGGCAAGCGTAAAGTCCCGGGAACTGGAGCCGGGGTTTGCCTATGTGCGCCTGGCGCAGTTCCAGGCGCCTACTGCAGACGACATGCTGCAGGCCATACGCAAGCTGCAAAAACAATCCGGCGCGCCGCTGAAGGGGTTGGTGCTGGACTTGCGCAACAATCCGGGTGGCGTGTTACAGGGGGCTGTCGCTGTCAGTGACGCCTTTCTGGAAAAGGGCTTGATCGTCTATACCCAGGGACGGGGGGAAAGCGCGGCGCTGAAATTCAATGCCCGTCCCGGTGACATTCTGAACGGCGCGCCCCTGGTGGTGCTGGTAAACGAGGGTTCGGCTTCCGCCTCGGAAATCGTGGCCGGAGCGTTGCAGGATCACAGGCGGGCGGTAATCATGGGCCGCACCACCTTTGGCAAGGGATCGGTGCAAACCATTGTCCCCATCAGCAGCAAGATCGCCATCAAACTGACCACGGCCAGATACTACACGCCCAACGGGCGCTCCATTCAGGCCGAAGGCATCGAGCCGGATATCGAGTTGAGCAAGGTGAAGCTCCAGGAGCTGAAAAAGAGCCTGCTGCAGATCAAGGAAGCCGACCTGGACGATCATCTGGACAATCCCGGCAAGAAAAAGCCCGGCAAGAAAAACGGCAACGGTGAAAAAAAGCTGCTGGAAGAAGATTACGAACTCAACGAGGCATTGAACCTTCTCAAGGGAATTGCCATTTTCAGCAAGAAGTAAATCTTGTGATCCGCCAAAAGATGGAATGCTTCCGGTTTTTTCTGAACAATCAGGGTTATCTTAATTTGAAGCATTTCTGAGCAAGTCCTTTCGCGTCATCCCGGCCTGCGCCGGAATGACAGCTTGCACAGAGGTTTCCTCAACCAGGAGAGCGTGACATGGCGCGAGTATTGATTCCCTTGGCGCAGGGTTGTGAAGAGCTGGAGGCGGTCAGCATCATTGATTTGCTGCGGCGCGCTGATATCGAGGTTGTCACCGCGGGTTTGGCTGAAGGCGCAGTGACCTGCAGCCGTGGCGTGGTCATCGTTCCCGATACCAGTCTGGATGAAGTGCTGGGTGATGATTTCGACATGATGGTGTTGCCCGGCGGATTGCCCGGCGCCGATCATCTGGATGAAGATGTGCGCATCCGCCGCATGCTGCAGCAATTGGCGGAACGGGGAAAATACACTGCTGCAATTTGCGCTGCACCCAAGGTGCTGGCCAACGCCGGCTTGTTGCGGGGAAAACAGGCCACTTCCTATCCCGGCGTCATCGATGCCATGCAACTGGAAGACACCCATTATGTCGATGATCAAGCGGTGGTTGTCGACGGCAAGGTCATTACCTCCCGCGGGCCGGGCACGGCCATGGATTTTGCCCTGGAGCTGATTGAAAAGCTTGCGGGAGCAGCGCAGCGTAACGCTGTGGAAGCTTCCCTGGTGCGCCCGGCCAAATAGCCGCATGGGGCAGAGAATATCCAACAAACGGAAAAGGGGATCATGGTGAGACGAAGGGGAAATATCTGGATATGGCTGATTGGCGTACCCGTCATTCTTTGGGCAATCGCGCATTGGGGGTTTTATTATTTTGTAAAGTCCGAGCTGGATCGGGCCATCTTCCAGGTTGCGCCTCAAGCCACGATTCACTACCGGGAGCTTGGCACCAGTCTCAGCGGCAAGATCGACGTCCGGGGCATTGAGATCGTGCCTGCCGGCCAGGAACAGGAGATCTTCGTCCGCGCCGTTCATGTCCAGGGGCCGGATGCAATTTCCTATCTCGCCCAGAAGCTTCCGGCGCTGGGGGAGAATACACTGCCAGACACCCTGAATGTAGTGATAAAAGACGTCGAGATCGATATTTCCGGCGACCGGGCAGCACAGCTGGATGGTTTTGGTGAGCGCGTCGGGTTGAGAAAGACCGATGGAAAGCCGCTGGATATCTGCCAGGCGGGCAGCGGGCCGTCCATGAGCCAGCTCCAGGAATTGGGGTTCGAAAAGATACGCATGGACATGAGGCTTGGCTATCAATACATTCCTTCGTCGCAAAAACTGTATGGTAATTTTTCTCTGCATGTCCAGGACATGCAGCGCCTGACCATGTCCCTGGCCCTGGACAACGTGCCCGCCCTGGACGGGCAGAAACTGCTGGGCGCGCTGTTGAGCGGTTTGAAGATTACCTATGAAAACGCTCCGGAGTTCGGGCGCAAGGTAACAGAATACTGCGCGCAGAAGCGGGGCGTCACGCCCGAGGATTTCAAGTTGCTGATGGTGGACGATTTCATCCGGGAGATCGAAAGGAACGGTATCCTGCTGGGGCCTGGCTTGAGGCATGCGCTGAAGGAATATGTCACCAGTTGGGGCAGCTTGCTGATCGAATTCAGCCCGCCGAATCCCGTTGGCGTGTTTGCATTGATGCGACTGCCCCGGGAGCAGGTCGCGGAAAAACTTGGCCTGCAGTTGGCCGTCAATGACCGGCTTGTGACCGACCTGAGCTTCCGCATTCTGGACGGCGTGTCTCTGGTGCGGCGGAACAGCGGGGCCGGGGAGAAACAGGAACAGAAGCCCCTGCCGCCCAAGGTGGAATACATGTGGGAGTACCGCAAGGTTCCCGTAGGCCGCCTGTCAAACTACCTTGACCGCAGGGTGATTCTCAAGGAGCGTGACGGCAGAACCCGCAAGGGAATACTGGTAGAGGTGAAGGACGGGCGTATTTCCATCCAGCAGCGCATCAGCGGGGGGAAATTCACTGCCCATTTGCTGGCCGACAATATCGTCTCCGCCCAGGCGAGGGTAAAGGTGCCGGTATCAACGCCGCAGCAGGCTGTTTCCCAAAAGGCCGATGCCAACAATGCCAAGGCCGCCGCTGAACAGGGGCAACAGGCCGGCGGGTAGCAACGGGGTTCCCAGGCCGGCCAGGAGAGCGGCGCTGATGATCAGGGTGCCTCCCGCAATGCTTTGCCGGGTGCGGTTTTGCCCCCGCTCCAGATCCCTGCGTAGCGCCTGGAGTTCCTCCGAGTGCCATTCCAGACGCAGAGTGCCGCTGTGGGCGCTCTTGAGCACCTGGTAGGCCAGGCGCGGGATTTCCGGCAGCTCCTCGGACATTTGCGGCATGTTTTCCTTCACCCTGCGCAGAAAGGCCTTGGGGCCGACCTGCTGGGCGATCCACTTTTCCATGAAAGGTTTTGCGGTGGTCCAGAGATCCAGCTCCGGGTACAGCATGCGCCCCAGGCCTTCGATATTCAGCAGGGTCTTTTGCAGCAGCACCAGCTGGGGCTGCACTTCCATGTCGAAGCGCCGGGCGGTCTGGAACAGGCGCAGCAGGAAGTGGCCGAAGGAAATCTCGGCGATGGGCTTCTCCCAGATGGGTTCGCTGACGGTGCGAATGGCAGCTTCAAAGTCCTCGATGCGGGTGCCCTCGGGCACCCAGCCGGACTCCACATGCAGTTCCGCCACACGGCGGTAGTCGCGATGGAAGAAGGCCAGCAGATTTTCCGCCAGGTAGCGCTGGTCCTCCGTGGTGAGGGTGCCCATGATGCCGAAATCCACGCTGATGTAGCGGCCATTGGGCTCGACGAAGATGTTTCCCGGGTGCATGTCGGCATGGAAGAAGTTGTCGCGGAAGACCTGGGTGAAGAAGATCTCCACCCCCCGCTCTCCCAGCAAGGCCATGCTCACGCCCTGGGCCTTCAGCGTTTCCACCTCGTCCACGGGGGTGCCGTAGATGCGTTCCATGACCATCACGTTGCGGCGGCAGTAGTCCCAGTACACCTGGGGAACATAGAGCATTTCGCTGCCGAGGAAATTGCGCCGTAGCTGGGAGGCGTTGGCGGCCTCCCGGGTCAGGTCCAGCTCGTCGAAAATGGTCTTTTCATACTCTTCCACCACTTCCATGGGGCGCAGGCGGCGGGCTTCCCTGGAATATTTTTGCGCCAGTCCGGCGAGGGTGTACATGAGATCCACATCCTTGCGAATGGCTTTTTCGATGCCGGGACGCACGACCTTGACGATGACTTCCTCGCCACTGTGCAGCCGGGCGGAATGCACCTGGGCGATGGAGGCGGACGCCATGGGTTCGGGGTCGAAGCGGGCGAACAGTTCGTCCACCTTGCCTCCCAGCGCCTTTTCCACGATTTGGCGGGATTGTGTGGCCGGGAAGGGGGGAACCTTGTCCTGCAGCTTTACCAGCTCCTCGGCGATCTCGTCGGGGAGCAGGTCGCGGCGGGTGGAGAGGATCTGCCCGAATTTGATATAGATGGGCCCCAGATCCTCCAGGGTGCGGCGGATGCGCACCCCGTGATTCGGCCGTTGCCCTTTCTGCGTCCAGTAGAACGGGGAAAGGAAGCGGATGAAACGGATGGGCCGGAACAGGTGGGCGGCGAGAACGAACTCGTCCAGGCCGTTTCTGAGCAATACCCAGGTAATATGTATGACCCGGATGCCCTGGCGCAGGGGGATCATTTTTCCTCCCCTTGCAGCTGGCGCTGCAAAAGGCGGATGCGGGCCTCCAGGCGGTCGGTATGCTCGCGCAGTTCGTCCACCCGGGCAATGAAATCCTCGACCTCCAGGGGATGGGGCAGCAGTCTGGCCTCGCTGGTGAGATATTCGCCGAGATCGGCTTCCATGCGGGAGCTGGTGTTGCGGATCCAGTGTCCGGCCTTGCGCACGGCGTCGCCGATTTGGTGGGCGAGAATATCCCCGGTGATTTTCGACAGCTGTTCCTCCCAGTCGATCTCCAGTCCACCCAGGGTGGCGCCGAAATCATGGGCCAGTCCGGTGTCGCCAGTGATGCTGACATGGCCGGCAAACAACTGCCGGCTGCCTCGTTCCTTGTCGCCACTGCGCAACAAATCCAGGGGGCTGCCGCTGAGTAAGGCATCGGGTTCGCCCTCGATCTGGTTGAACAACTGCAAATAGCCCTGTTGATCGGGAATGAAATAGATGGTGGTTTCCGGCCCGCGCAGATGAATGCCGATCACCTTGCCATGGCGCCGCGCCAGCTTCTTGCGGGCAAGGGGATCGAGTTGCAGCAGGGCGTTGATGCCGCGTTCCAGGGATTCCAGTGCCAGATCTCGGGTGGACATGGAAATCAGAGTTTGAAGCCGCGGTGCACGGCGACGATGCCGCCGGTGAGATTGTGGTAGTCGCAGCTCTCAAAGCCCGCCTGCTCCATCATCCCGCGCAGGGTTTCCTGGTCGGGATGCATGCGGATGGATTCGGCCAGATAGCGGTAGCTGTCTTCATCATGAGTGACCAGCTTGCCGATTTTGGGCAGTACGCTGAAGGAATACAGGTCGTAGATCTTTTCCAGGGGCTTGACCACGGGCTTGGAGAACTCCAGCACCAGGGCGCGCCCGCCGGGCTTGAGAGCCTGAAACATGGCGTGAAGGGCTTTTTGCTTGTCGGTGACATTGCGCAGGCCGAAACCGATGGTGATGCAGTCGAAGCTGTTGTCGGGAAAAGGCAGTGCCTCGGCATTGATCTGGGCATAGGCGAGGTTGCCGGCATGGCCCTTGTCCGCCATGCGATCCCGGCCCGTGACCAGCATATTGGCGTTGATGTCGCTCATGACAACCAGGCCTTCCGGCCCCACCAGTCTGGCGAAACGGTCAGCAAGATCACCGGTGCCCGAGGCCAGATCCAGTACCTGCTGGCCGGCGCGAACGCCCGCCAGCTCCACCGTAAAGCGCTTCCACAGGCGGTGCACGCCCATGGACATGAGGTCATTCATCAGGTCATAGCGTGACGCCACGGAATCGAATACGCCCCGCACCAGATCGGCCTTTTCCTCGGCGGCGACGGTTTTGTAGCCGAAATGGGTGCGATTGCTCTGATTGTTGCTCATTTGTGCTAGATACCTTTTTTCATCAGACCCGCAGCATCGAGGAAGCCAAGTCCAAATGGTTTGCCGTCGTCCCGGCGCGGGCCGGGATCCGGCGTCTTGCTGCGTAGGGATTCCGCTTTGCGCCGCAACGACAGTGATACCGGGATGTGTCTTGATGCGCCAAGCAATCAAAGACTCAGGAAGCGGGATCCTGGCGTTCGTAGCCTGCTTCTTTCAGTTCGTCCAGATACTGTTGCCAGTATTGATCGTAATTCTTCCCGAGATTATACAGGGTTTCCCAGGAGTAAATACCGGTGTTGTGTTCGTCGTCGAAGTGCAGCACGATGGCGTAGTTGCCCACGGGCTCGATCTGGTCGATATTGACTTTCTCGATGCCCAGGGGAACCTTGCGCTGCCCGGGGCCGTGTCCCATGACTTCGGCGGAAGGGGAGAAGGCGCGCAGATATTCCGCCGGCAGCTTGAAATTGGAGCCGTCATCGAAGCTGACTTCCAGCACCCGGGAGACCCGGTGCAGATTCAGTTCTGTTGGTGTGGGATGAGACATGCGGTTTATCCTCGAAAATACGATTCAGCGGGCAATTATGCCGTAATCCTCAGTAGTCTATTGGGCACAGATATTCCGGTTTAGAGAATGAACCGGGTCAGATCCTCATTGTCGGCGAGCTCTCCCAGATGCGCATCCACATAGGTGGCATCCACCTGGATGCTCTGCCCCTGCATGGCGGAAGCTTCGAAGGAAATCTCCTCCAGCAGTCTTTCCATCACCGTGTGCAGGCGCCGGGCGCCGATATTTTCCGTGCGCTCGTTTACTTCCCAGGCGATCTGGGCGATACGCCGGATGCCGGAGTCGTCGAATGTCAGTCGTACGTTTTCCGTGGCCATCAGGGCGGTGTATTGCTCGGTAAGCGATGCATCCGGCTCGGTGAGAATGCGGATGAAATCGTCCGTGCTGAGGGCGGACAGCTCCACGCGGATGGGCAGGCGGCCCTGGAGTTCGGGAATCAGATCCGAGGGTTTGGACAGATGAAAGGCGCCGGAGGCGATGAACAGGATGTGATCCGTCTTGACCATGCCGTGCTTGGTGGAAACGCTGCAACCTTCCACCAGGGGCAACAGGTCGCGTTGCACGCCTTCCCGGGATACGTCGGCGCCGCTGTGATCGGCGCGGCTGGCCACCTTGTCCAGTTCGTCCAGAAACACGATGCCTTGTTGCTCCACCATTTCGATGGCGCGCAGCTTCAGGTCTTCGTGGTTGATGCGCTTGCTGGCCTCCTCGTCGCGCAACAATTTGATGGCGTCCTTGATGCGCAGCTTGCGTTTGCTGGTGCGCCCGGCGCTCATGTTCTGGAACATGCTTTGCAGCTGGCTGGTCATCTCCTCCATGCCGGGAGGGGCCATGATTTCCACGCCAATGGGATTTTCGCTCAGATCCACCTCGATTTCCTTGTCATCGAGGTCGCCGCTGCGCAATTTGTCGCGGAACTTCTCCCGGGTGCTGGCGCCCGCGGTCGGCGCCGGGTTGGCGTCTTCCTCCCAGCTGCTGGTTCTGGGCGGGGGAAGCAGGATGTCCAGTATGCGTTCTTCCGCGGCAATGGCGGCTTCGTCCCGCACCTTGATCAGCTCCTGCTCCTTGACCATGTTCACTGCGGCGTCAGCAAGGTCGCGGATGATGGAGTCCACTTCGCGGCCCACATAGCCCACTTCGGTGAATTTGGTGGCTTCTACCTTGAGGAAAGGCGCATTGGCGAGACGGGCGAGGCGGCGGGCGATCTCGGTTTTGCCCACCCCGGTGGGGCCGATCATGAGGATGTTCTTGGGGGTGATCTCGTTGCGCAGTTCTTCATCCACCTGGGTGCGCCGCCAGCGGTTGCGCAGGGCGATGGCAACGGCGCGCTTGGCCTGGTCCTGTCCGACGATATGTTTGTCGAGTTCCTTTACGATTTCCTGGGGAGTGATCTGGGACATTATTCGGTTTCCAGCTCTTCGATGACGCGGTTGTGGTTGGTGTAGACGCAGATGTCAGCGGCGATGGCCAGCCCTTTCTCCACGATGTCCCGAGCGGAAAGCTCGGTGTTCTCCAGCAGGGCCAGGGCGGCGGATTGGGCAAAGGGGCCGCCGGAGCCAATGGCCATGAGGTCGTTCTCCGGCTCGATCACGTCGCCGTTGCCGGTAAGAATCAGGGACGCCTGCCTGTCAGCCACGCAAAGCAGGGCTTCCAGGCGGCGCAGCATGCGGTCGGTGCGCCAGTCCTTGGCCAGCTCCACGGCGGCGCGCAGCAAATGACCGGAGTGCTTCTCCAGCTTGCCCTCGAAGCGCTCGAACAGGGTGAAGGCGTCGGCGGTGGCGCCGGCAAAGCCCGCCAGCACCTGCTGTTTGTATAGCCGCCGCACCTTGCGGGCATTGCCTTTCATCACGGTATTGCCCATGGATACCTGGCCGTCGCCGCCAATGACAACCTTGCCATTGCGCCGGACGGAAAGAATGGTCGTGCCTCTGAACTGTTCCACTGTGCTGAATCCGCTATTGGGAAACCGCTGATTTTACCTGATTCGCACAGTGCTGGTATAGGAAGCTTGGATTCGGGTTAACAACCGGCCCTAGTAGCGGCAAACCTGCAAACTATGATCCGTCACACCCCGCCGGGAGAGGTCCGTGCGCAGCTGTTCCACCTGTTCTTCCGTCATGCCGGGGTGCACCGTGGTGCGCACCTGAAAGGGGACGTCGGCGGACAACAGGATATCCAGGCTTTGCCAGGCCTGGCCGCCGCTGCTGGAAGATCCGGTAAGCGAGGGATAGTTTTCCGGCAGGTCCTTGATGTCCAGCCCCACCCAGTCCACCAGGGGCAGCAGGGACTTCAGGCGCTCCGGGTAGCAGCCCGCGGTATGCAGGCCGACCTTGAAGCCCATGACCCTGACCTGTTCCATGGCGTGGTGCAGTGATTTTTGCAGGGTGGGTTCTCCGCCGCTGAAAACCACCGCATCCAGAAGCCCCTGGCGCTGGTGCAGTTTTTTCAAAATGCCGTGCCAGTCCAGCAGCCCTGTCGTCCGGGAAGTCAACAGGTGCTGGTTGTGGCAGTAGCTGCAGCGCCAGGGGCAGCCCTGGCAGAACACCACAGCAGACAGTTGCTCCGGGTAGTCGATGCTGGTGAAGGGAACGAAACCGCCTATTCGCAAGGCATGCGGCATTCTTCGAAGTTCCTGCGTTCGCTGAATTCGGATTGCTTGCCGGGGTTGAAGGAGGTTACCGGGCGGTGGTAGCCCATTACCCGGGTCCAGATTTCGCAGCGTGTGCGTTCTTCGTCTTTGAGCTGGATGTTTTGGTCATTCATGCGTGTTCTCCTGTAGGATTTTTCTCTGTAGCAATTCCTCGTCGCAGCGAGGGCAAAATTCATGTTCTCCATCCAGATAGCCGTGTTCGGGACAAATGGAGAAGGTGGGGGTGATGGTGATATAGGGCAGGCGGAAGCTTTCCAGGGAGCGCCTTACCAGGCGCTTGCAGGTTTCGGCGCTGGACAGGCGCTCGCTCATGTACAGATGCAGCACGGTGCCGCCGGTATATTTGCTCTGCAGGGTTTCCTGTTTCGCCAGGGCTTCGAAGGGGTCGTCGGTGTAGCCCACGGGCAGCTGGGAGCTGTTGGTGTAGTAGGGTTTTTCATCGCTGCCCGCCTGCAGGATGTCCGGCCAGCGTTTGCGGTCTTCCTTGGCGAAGCGATAGGTGGTGCCTTCCGCCGGGGTGGCTTCCAGATTGTACATATTGCCGGTGGTTTCCTGGAATTCCAGCATGCGGCTGCGGATGTGGTCGAGAAACCGCTCGGCGAAAACGCTTCCCCAGTCGTCCGTGATGTCATGAGTGTCGCAGGTGAAGTTGCGGATCATCTCGTTGACGCCGTTGACGCCGATGGTGGAGAAGTGGTTGCGCAGGGTGCCCAGGTAGCGCTTGGTGTAGGGGAAAAGCCCCGCATCCATATGCCGCTGAATGATCTTGCGTTTGATCTCCAGGCTGTTGCGGGCCAGTTGCAGCAGCTCGTCCAGGCGCGCCATCAGTGCGGTTTCGTCGCCCTGGTAGAGATGTCCCAGACGGGCGCAGTTGATGGTGACCACGCCCAGGGAGCCGGTTTGCTCGGCGGAGCCGAACAGTCCATTGCCGCGCTTGAGCAATTCACGCAGATCCAGTTGCAGGCGGCAGCACATGGAGCGCACCATGTTGGGCTTGAGCTCGGAGTTGAGGAAGTTCTGGAAATAGGGCAGGCCGTATTTCGCCGTCATGGCGAACAGCAGCTCGGCGTTT
>JAMOMB010000153.1 GCA_027068795.1 Sedimenticola sp.
AGCCTTGAAGCCGTTCCCGGCGTCAGCAAGGTGGAAGTAAGCCTGGAGCCGGGATCTGCAACCATCGAAGGCGATGTGGATACAGCGGCGCTGCTGGCGGCGGTGAAAGATGCCGGTTATGAGGCTATGATCCATGGATAGGCAGGGCAAAGTCGGCGTTTTGTTCGTCTGCATGGGCAATATCTGCCGCTCTCCCACGGCGCACGGGGTATTCCGGCAGCTGGCAAGAGATGAAGGACTGGAGCAGCGGATTGAAATCGATTCCGCCGGCACCCATGCCTATCATGTGGGCTCCTCTCCGGATCCTCGCGCCCAGGCGGCAGCGGCGAGCCGGAATATTGATCTTTCGGATTTGCGCGGCCGCCAGGTCGAGACGGGAGACTTCCACCGTTTTGACTACATTTTGGCCATGGACAACGAGAATCTGGGCATACTCGGCAATCTGTGCCCGGTGGGTGCGGAAGAGAAACTGCATCTGTTCATGGATTTTGCCCCGGACTACGGGATGCGGGAGGTGCCTGATCCCTACTATGGCGGTGATCGTGGTTTCGATCAGGTCTTCGATATGATTGAACAGGCGTCCAGGGGCTTGATGGAGGAGATACGCCAGCGTCATCTCTCCTAGGGCCTGTAATTATTTACCCGGCAACGATTGCTGCATGCAACATGCGCTGATCCTGTCGCCCGGAGACGGTATTTTCTCAATCATTCATGGCTTGAGCTATCGATTCAACCGGAATCCCGCCGCTGAACGACAATCCCAGCATGATCATCGGACTCCCGGGTGAAAAAACAGTCGTGGCAGAGATGATTGGGTGCTTGCGGGGAATTACCGTTTCCGGCCAGATGTGTCGCGGCCTGGCTCGCATCTGGCGTCCTGAACATGATATCTATTGATGCCAGGTTAATAATCTGAACGGTCGGCCGGGTTAACCCATGGCAAAACACAAGGTGTAATCGAGCCACAGGCGAAGGCCGCTCAGGCATGGAGCGGCCTTCGTCCCCGTCGGAAGCGGTCAATCCGTATCTTTGTCAGCCGGCTCGGCGGCGTCCTTGTCATTTGTTTCCATTTTTGGACTGTCTTTTTCCGCAGGCTTGGTTGGCGCAGCCGCCGGGGTTTCTTTTGATGCGGTGCTGGCGGTTTTGCGTGCGGCAACTTTTTTCTTGGCAGTCTTTTTCTTGGCGACCTTTTTCTTTGTGGGCCGGGTTTTCTTGCGTTCCGGCTTGTCTTCGGCTTTTTCAGGGGCGGGAGGTTGATTTGCGGCCGTACTGCCGGCAGTGACGGCATCCGCGGCTTTCTGCGGTGGTTCGGGATTTTCGGCTTTCACGGCCGGCAGCGGCTGCTTTGGGGCGGGCGCGGGAAGTGTTGGCGTGGGTTTGGGCGCCGCAGCCTTGCCGGCGCCCACGGTGGCGTCCTTGCTTGTTTCGGCTGGTTTCTTTTCAGCCGGCTTTGCGGTTTCGGTTTTCTTTGTTTCCGGGGCGGGACTTTCGGCAGGAGCGTCGGTGGCGCTGTCTTTCTTTATTTCATCCAGCCGGGGAACCGAAGATTTGGATTTCAAACTGCCGGAAGAAATGGTGCGCTTGACCTTGAGTTCGCCTTTCTCTTTCTCCTTTGGCGTTTCCTTCGGTTTCGTAGCAGTTTGCTTGCTGCTATCTTCGGCTGGAGCGGCTTTGGGCGGCTCCGTTTTCTGCGGCGGGGTGTTTTCCTTTTCTGGTGTTGCCGCCTTGTCTGTTGCTTCCTGTTGACGGCTCTGGTTCTGGCGCCCTCCGGAGCTGCGCCCCCGGCCTCCGCGGCGACTGCGCTTCTGGGTGCCGGTATTGCGGTTGTCTTGTGGTTCTTTCTTTTCTGCGCCTGTGGTTTTGTCGCTGGAAGCAGACTGCTCTGTAGTTTTGGCCTGTTGCGCAGCAGGTTTTTTCTGCTGGGATTTTCCCCTGGCCTGGGACGGCTTGTCGCGGCTGGCGTTTCGGCGGCGGTTGTTGCCATTGCGGCCTTTTCCACGGCTTTGCGCCGGCTTGGGTTGTTGCTCCTCGTCTTCCTTGGCCTGTTGTTCTTCATCGGCCGAGGTAAAGATAGAAAACAGGCGCTTGATGATGCCGCCTTCGGGTTTTTGTTCTTTTTTCCCTGAAGTGTTTTCCGTTTCCGTCGGGGGAGCCTGGCGGGCGGCCGGCTGAATATTCTGTACCGCCGGTTGCTCGATGCGCTTGCGTTGCTGCTCCTGGCTGGCGGTGGCCGCCACCTCCGGCTCGGCGATCATGTTGTAGCTGGAATCGCCGTCCTTGGGCAGATCCTGGCGACGTATGCGCTCGATACTGTAATGGGGCGTTTCCAGGTGCTTGTTGGGAATAAGCACTACCTGGATATTGTGGCGTTGTTCCACTTCGGAAATGGGTTGGCGTTTTTCGTTCAGCAGGAAGGTGGCTACCTCCACGGGCAGTTGCGCCTGTACGCGGCCGGTATTTTCCTTCAACGCTTCTTCCTCGATGATGCGCAGAATGGACAGGGCCAGGGATTCCACGTCGCGAATATGCCCCTGGCCGTCGCAGCGGGGGCAGACCTGGTGCGCGGACTCCCCCAGGGACGGGCGCAGGCGTTGGCGGGACATTTCCATCAGTCCGAAGCGCGAGATGCGCCCGATCTGCACCCGGGCGCGGTCTTCTTTCATGGCTTCGCGCAGGCGGTTTTCCACCTGGCGCTGGTTCTTGGAGGGGCGCATGTCGATGTAGTCGATGACGAACAGGCCGCCCATGTCGCGCAGGCGCAGTTGCCGGGCGATTTCCTCGGACGCCTCCAGGTTGGTGGTCAGGGCGGTGTCCTCGATGTTGCTGCCCTTGGTTGCCCGGGCCGAGTTGATGTCGATGGAGGTGAGCGCTTCCGTAGGGTCGATGACAATGGAACCCCCGGAAGGCAGGCGCACTTCCCGCTGGAAGGCGGTCTCGATCTGGGACTCGATCTGGTACCGGGAAAACAGGGGCACTTCATCGTCGTAGTGGTGCAGCTTGTTCAGGTACCTGGGCATCACCTGCTCGATGAACTCCCGGGCCTGGGCGTAGACCTCGGGGTTGTCGATGAGGATCTCACCAATATCCGCCCGCAGGTAATCGCGCATGGAGCGGATAATGACATTGCTGTCCTGGTACACCAGAAAGGGCGCCTTGCGTTCCTTGGTCGAGGTTTCGATGGCCGCCCAGAGTTGCAGCAGGTAATCCAGATCCCATTGCAGCTCTTCCGGGCTTTTCCCCACACCGGCGGTGCGCACGATCAGCCCCATGCCTTCCGGCACTTCCAGCTGGCTCATGGCCTTTTTCAGCTCGGTACGCTCCTGCCCCTCGATGCGCCGGGACACGCCTCCCGCCCGGGGATTGTTGGGCATGAGCACCAGATAGCGGCCGGCCAGAGAAATGAACGTGGTCAGCGCCGCGCCCTTGTTGCCCCGTTCCTCTTTCTCGATCTGGAAAATGATTTCCTGGCCTTCGCGCAGTGCTTCGCGAATGCTGGGACGCTTGTTTCCCTCCAGGGATTTTGGGTCGAAATAACTATGAGCGACCTCCTTCAGGGGCAAGAACCCGTGCCGCTCTGCGCCATAATCGATGAAGGCGGCTTCCAGGCTGGGCTCCACGCGGGTGATTTTTCCTTTGTAGATATTGGCTTTTTTGCGTTCCCGGCCGGGGCTTTCGATATCCAGGTTATAGAGTTTCTGGCCATCGACAATGGCCACGCGCAACTCTTCAGGCTGAGTTGCGTTGATCAGCATTCTTTTCATTTTATCTTTGTCCTGTGAAGAGCTACACAGTACGCGCTGGACAGGGGAGGGCGTACAGAAGGCTTCCGTTTGTAAGCCGGGGCATTGCCGCTAACGGTGGGCAATGCCATTCTGTGCCGCCGGGCATATGGATCGAGAGTGCCGGGACCGAACCCGGGCCGCTCAAGCTGTCGTATTCCGGGCGGTTGTTCCTCGACTTGAACAACCACGGTCTATATGCATTTTTCCTCTGTGCGCCAGCAACCACTCCGGGTTCTGGTCTGGCGCGCTGTACAACTCAAAATAAGCTATCCATGACCATCGCGCTTCGGGCGCCGATGGTCTCGTATCGGTTGAAATCAATATACTGTGATTTCAGCGGGAGACGGGGCAGTCTGCTGCGGCCGGAAGCGGTATGGCCTTCACGGGCTGTTGAAGAACTGCCTTCACCCTGGTGACCCCCTGCCATGGCAGGGGATCGGAAAATCCTGTAGCTGGAAGGTCGGCATGGCCGCCTTCGGTTGGTGAAATATACCAAAAATCAGCAACATAGTTCAAATTATCTTGTCTGTTTTCAGGGAAACCCCAAGGTTTTTGCAGGAGTTTGTTTTGAAATTCATTGCAACTACATGATATTTAAAGAAATATTTTTGCTGTTGGGTGTGTTTGTTTCAGGTTTTCGTTTTCTCCTGTTGTGTTGGTGCGCAGGTTTTTTCCGCAGCGCGTATAATCCCGCTTCTCTTGATCGGCAACTTTTACCTTATTTCAACCATGAGCAACCCGCCTGCGCAAGTGCGCTATGTTACCGTCGATGAGCGCAGTGATGGCCAGCGCATCGACAACTTTCTTTTGCGGGAGTTGAAGGGTGTGCCCAGAACCCTGGTGTATCGCTTGTTGCGCAAGGGAGAGGTACGCGTGAACAAGGGACGGGCCAAGGCGGGGAGAAAACTGGTTGCAGGAGATGTGGTGCGCATTCCCCCGGTGCGCTTGCCGAATCCGGAAAAAAAGGGTGAGCCGCCAGAATGGCAGATTCAAAAATTAGAAAAATCAGTTCTCTATGAAGATAACTTATTATTGATTCTAAATAAGGAATCCGGCCTGGCGGTGCATGGCGGCAGTGGGATTTCCTTTGGTGTGATCGAGCTGCTGCGCGCCGGCAGACCCGGGGAAAAGGCGCTGGAGTTGGCCCATCGACTGGACAGGGATACTTCGGGGTGCCTGATGCTGGCGAAAAAACGCAGCGCATTGCGAACCCTGCAGCAGTTGCAGCGGGAGGGAAGCGTGCAAAAACGCTATCTGGCGTTGCTTGCCGGTCATTGGGACAAGGATCGGCAACAGGTCAAGCTGCCGCTGAAAAAGAATACCCTCAAGAGTGGCGAACGAGTGGTGCGGGTGGACGCCCAGGGCAAGGATGCGCATACGGAGTTTCGGGTGCGGCAGCGTTTTGCGCAGGCGATGCTGGTGGAAGCCGTGCTCAAAACCGGGCGCACCCATCAGATCCGGGTGCATGCCCAGTCCCTCGGCACACCGATTCTCGGTGATGAAAAATATGGTGATGAGGAGAGGAACCGTGAATACCGCAGGCTGGGTTTGAAGCGCCTGTTCCTGCATGCGGCCAGTCTCCGATTTCCCTGGCCGGAGCGGGAACAGGGCTATGCCTTTGAAGCGCCCCTGCCAACCGAATTGCAAACTGTACTGGATAAACTCGATGTATGAACTGATCGTATTCGACTGGGACGGCACCCTCATGGACTCGGAGGCGACCATTGTGGACTGCCTGCAAATGGCCGCCAGGGATCTGGGAATTGCGGAACCCGGGCGGGAGCGCGCCAGGAATGTCATTGGTCTGGGTTTGCACCAGGCCCTTGCCAGTCTGTTTCCCGCTTCTTCAGATGCAGAGGTGGATGCCCTGGCGCAACAGTATCGCAAGCATTTTCTCAGGGAGGACAGGGCGCCTTCACCCCTGTTTCCCGGCGCCCGTGAATTGCTGGAAGAGCTGGCCTCCCGGGGCTATTTCCTTGCCGTGGCCACGGGAAAAAGCCGCCAGGGTCTGGATATGGAGCTGGAGCACAGTGGCCTGGGGGCGTTCTTTCAGGCCACTCGTTGCGCGGATGAGGCGTTTTCCAAGCCGCATCCGCAACTCCTGCTGGATGTGCTGGATTATCTGGGGGTGGCGAGTGGGCAGGCGCTGGTCGTGGGCGATACGGAATATGACATGCAGATGGCCGCCAATGCCGGCAGTGACGCTATTGGCGTTGGCTTTGGCGTACACAGTCCGGAGCGGCTGAGGGAGCATGGGGCGTTGACGGTGGTGGAACACTTGCAACATGTTTCCGATTGGCTGGCGGAGTCGGGAGGGCAATAGGCCGTACTGTTTCACCGGAATCCGCAAAACCTTCAGTTCAAGGCAGCTCGATGCCTTCCCGGGCCAGCATCTCCACCAGGCGGATCAAGGGCAGTCCGATGAGGGTGTTGGGATCGTCGCCTTCCAGTTTGCGGAACAGGGTGATGCCCAGGCCTTCCGACTTGAAGCTGCCGGCGCAGTTGAAGGGCTTTTCCGCATTTACATAGCGTTCGATCTGCTCGCTGCCGAGGCTCCGGAAGTGCACCAGATAATCCTCGCAAAGTAGCTGCGTGTTGCCGCTTTCGCTGTTGTACAGGCACAGCCCGGTGTGGAAACAGATACGCTTTCCCGACATGGCGCCGAGTTGTGCAATGGCGTTTTCCCGGTTTCCGGGCTTGCCCAGTATATGTTCATCCAGGCAAGCAACCTGGTCGGAACCGATGATCAGCGCCCGGGGATATTGCTTCGCAACTGCCCTGGCTTTTTCCCGGGCGAGGCGTTGCACCAGGGCGCGGGGGGGTTCGTGTGGCTGCGGGGTTTCGTCGATGTCCGGCGCTGCGCTGGAGAAGGGCAATCCCAGCTTTTCCAACAGCGCCTTGCGAAAGGGCGAGGTGGAGCCGAGCACCAGTTCCAGGGCTGGCATCAGGAGCTGAACTTGCCTTTGCGCAGGCGTTCCGCTTCCATGATTTCCACTTCCCTGGCCCCGGAAATGACAATGGCCGGATCGGGAACGAAATCCAGTTTGGATTCGCTGCGGTCATAGGGTACGGCGTTCAGAATGACTTTCATGGCATTCAGACGGGCCAGGTATTTGTCGTTGGAGCGGATCACTGTCCAGGGCGCGTGGGTGGTGTGGGTCTTTTTCAGCATTTCGTATTTCTGGGTGGTGAAATCATCCCAGCGCTCCTGTGCCTGTACGTCAACCTCACTCAGTTTCCATTGGCGGAGGGGGTCCGTTTTGCGGCGCTCGAAGCGGCGCTCCTGCTCTTCCTTGGTGACGCTGAAATAGAGTTTCACCAGAATGGTGCCCTGGCGCACCAGGTCTTTTTCAAAGCCCCCCACGCCACGCATGAAATTCTTGTGCTCTTCTGAAGTGCAGAAGCCGAAAATGGGCTCCACCATGGCGCGGTTGTACCAGCTGCGGTCGAACAGCACCACCTCGCCGCCCCGGGGAAACTGGGTGACATAGCGTTGGAAGAACCACTGGCTGCGTTGCTCGTTGGTGGGTTTTCCCAGGGCCACCACCCGGTAGTGTTTCTCGTTCATGTAGCGGGTGACCCGGCGGATGGTGCCGCCCTTGCCCGATGCATCGCGTCCTTCAAACAGAATGATCATGCGCTTGCCGGTGTTTTCCATGAATTGCTGCATCTTGATCAGTTCGGCCTGGTAGGGCTTGAGTGACTGCTCCTGGCGGCGGCGCAAGAGCGCCTTTTTCGCGGCCTTGCTCAGTCTTTGCTTTGCATTTCTGGCGGCCTTGTACTTTTCGACGAGTTCCTCTACGGTCAATTGCCGGCCGTCGATTTCTATGAGCTGGTTTTCCATGGTTTGAATCCTGCTTCTATCTTGACGCACATGTCCAATTATCGCGCTTTTTCGGGAAGTGGCGATTGATGCGGGTCAGCCCCGTTTGAACAACCGTGCTTTTTCCCGCTGCCAGTCCCGGTCTTTGGACACGGCGCGCTTGTCATGCTGTTTTTTTCCCTTGGCCAGGCCGATTTCCAGCTTGGCCCGCCCGCGTTTCCAGTACA
>JAMOMB010000154.1 GCA_027068795.1 Sedimenticola sp.
GATATTGCATGAGTAGCCGATTGCCTCTCGCAAAGGCGCGCAAAACGCAGAGATCGCCATTCAACGACTTCTTTTTGACGGGATGGACGGGATTCACGGGATCTGGGCAGGCTTCGCCCATCGCCCTCCGTTGTTTTTCCGGTGCCGGGGACAGCACACTTCCGGGATTATTGCAATCGCGCCGCGACGAGGGCGAAGAGTTCCCTCCGCGGATAGGAGGTGCTCAGGTGAAAGCGGATGCGGCGGGTGTTCCGAATGATAACGGCCCCGATGCGGATGAGCTTGTTTCGAATGGTGGCGCTTGTGGCATGGGCCAACCGGGTGTTTTGAAGAGCGGTTCGCCGAATGTGGTCGTAGAGCACATAGGCGAATGAGCTAAGCATGAGCCGAAGCTGGTTGGGCCACCAGTTGTGGCAGCTGGTGCGGTCGGCATAGAGATCGAGCTGCTGCTCCTTGATCCGGTTCTCCATATCGCCGCGGGCGCAGTAGACTTCGTCGTAGAGCGTCTGCCCGCCGCCCTCAAGCGAGGTGAGGATAAACCGGGTGTTTGCACCCATGTTCGTGTGTTCGGCCTTAACGATGACGCGGCGCTTGCGATCCCAGGTTGCCGCCGCATATTTGAACTCTCCAAAAAGGCGCTGCTTCTCCCCGGTCTGTTCATAGGCGGCTTCGGATTGCTCGATGAGCGCGGAAGCAAATTGCTTGAGACGGGCGTTCCCCCCGATACCCACGATGTAGTCGACCCCGTGCGATTCGCACCACCGAAGCATTTTCCAGCGACAGAAGCCGCTGTCGCCCCGGAAGATGATTTTCACATCCGGCCAGCTCTGGCGTATCCGCTTGCACAGCAGGGCGAGAATCGCCCATGCGTGCTTCGCTCCATCTATTTTCGATGGGCGCAGGTAGGCGCAGAGCAGGTGGGAGCCGCAGAAGACATAGAGCGGCAAGAAGCAGTAGTGGTCGTAGTAGCCATGGAAAAACCGGCCATCCTGATTCCCGTGCACCGCATCATCGGTTGCATCGAAGTCGAGTATGATCTCTCTCGGCGGCACCGCATGCGAGGCAATGAAGCGGTCGACGAGCAAGGCGTTCATATCGACTGCGGCCTGGCGCTGTGCAACGTTCTCGAAGCGGCAAAGCGTCGAGGGGCTTGCCAGCGGCCGGTCGCAACCGACCGCCGTTTGCAGGGCGATATCATGCCGGAGTTCATCGTGGTCGTTGAGATCCTCTTCGCCGCATCCAATGGCATAGACGCGTTGGCGAAACATCTGCTCGAGGGTATGGCTCACGCTCGCCTGGCGACGGGTGTCGGGAATGGTCCGGGCGGCGGCGCGGGTCAATCCCAGTTTTTCATCCGCCTGCTTCAACAGCAGAACTCCGCCGTTGGAGGTGATGTTCCCGCCTGAAAAATCGACGGTGATCTTTCTGGATTTACAGGATGGAAAACCAAAATCCGTTTGTGTACATTCTGCCATAGCGTTTTTCCTGTGTTCTCTATTGCAAGAGACTGCATTATAGCAGTTAACAGGAAAAACGCTTCTTCATTTGTGAAATATTCGGGCTAAAACACC
>JAMOMB010000155.1 GCA_027068795.1 Sedimenticola sp.
GTAACGACAGGCCGCCTTGCTGCGAACCAGCACACGGCAGCCGAATATGACTTATATTGTTGCCGGGTTAACAATATCAACGCAGGGAGTTCAGAGTGAACCCCAGGAATCCTTGCGTTTTCTGACCCTGAGGTGAGGCAGCACCAGCCCCAGCAATATACCGCCAAAGAGTACACCGCCGCCGATGAGGAACCAGGTTTGCGTGGTGTTGTTCTTCAGCTCCCGGATTTCCTGCTCCTGGTTGGCCAGGTCGCGGCTCATGGTGGCGACCTGCTTGCGCAGGCTCTTGCGTTCCTGGGCGATTTGCACGGCGTTGGCCGAGGTGCGTTTCAACTCCTCCAGTTCGGACTCAATGGCGTCCTTTTCCGCTTGCAAGGCTTCATGGGCCTGTTTCAGCGCATCATGTTCGCGCGAAAGTTTGGCCAACTTGCTGCTCAACTCTCCAGGAGAGGCTTCCAGTTCCTTGATACGCTGCTCCAGCTTGGCAATACGATCCCGGGCCACCGGCTGCGTCAGCAACTGGCGCGTCAGCACATAGCCGGTTTTCCCGTCGGCCAGGCGGATCTTGCTGTAGCCGCTGGCCTTGTTGGTGCTGAGGACGGTTACTTTGGTGCCGGATGGCAGCATCCTGATGATGCGGTGCTTGGCGCTTTCGCCGCTGCGCATGGTGATTTTCGCCTGATCCGTTACATACCGGGTTTCCGCCTGCGCGGCAAAGGCTGTCAGGAGCAGCAAGATCATCAGGAGGGTTTTTGTTACTTTGAAGTCCATAGCAGTATGCGATCCGGAAAGAGGGGGTCTATTGTACTTGCAAGGATGCCTCAGGTCAGCAGAAATTCCAGCAGCGCCTTTTGCGCATGCAGGCGGTTTTCCGCTTCTTCCCAGACCACGCTGTCGTCGGCGTCGATCACCTCGGCGGACACTTCCTCCCCGCGATGGGCGGGCAGGCAGTGCATGAACAAGGCATCCGGGGCAGCCAGGGACATGAGTGCAGCGGTGACCTCATAACCGGCAAAATCCCTTTGCCGCTGTTTTTGCTCTTCTTCCTGTCCCATGCTGGCCCAGACATCCGTGGCGATGAGGTTGGCGCCGGTGGCCGCCTGCGCCGGGTCGCGGAAGATGCGGCAATGATCCTTTGTGGACGCCAGTATCTGTTCATCCGGGTCATAGCCCTCGGGACAGGCGATGTGCAGCCGGAAATCCAGTAGCTTGGCGGCATTCATATAGGAATGGCACATGTTGTTGCCATCGCCGATCCAGGCGACTGTCTTGCCCCGGATATCGCCCCGGCGTTCGAACCAGGTTTGCATGTCCGCCAGCAGTTGGCAGGGGTGCACCAGATCCGTGAGGCCGTTGATCACGGGAACCCGGGAATGCCGGGCGAAGCGTTCGACCTTCTCATGTTCGAAGGTGCGGATCATGATGCAGTCCACCATGCGGGACAATACTCGGGCGGTGTCTTCGATGGGTTCGCCGCGCCCGAGCTGGGTATCCCGGGGTGAAAGAAAGATGGCGGCTCCCCCCAACTGCGTCATGCCGGCCTC
>JAMOMB010000156.1 GCA_027068795.1 Sedimenticola sp.
TGGCTGTCATAGCGATGATCACGTCGCGCACTTTGACGTCTTCCTGCATCGCCCCGCAAGACCCGATACGGATCAGGGTTTGCGCGTTATATTCGGTCATCAGTTCGTTGGCATAGATCGACAGCGAAGGCATACCCATGCCCGACCCCTGAATGGTCACGCGGTTACCGTTCCATGTGCCGGTAAAGCCCAGCATGCCGCGCACCTCGTTGACGCATTTGGCGTCCTTCAAAAAGGTCTCGGCAGCCCATTTCGCGCGATAGGGGTCGCCGGGCATCAAAACGGTTTCGGCAATGTCTTCTGGTTTGGCGCCAATATGGATCGTCATGGGGGGACCTTTCTATTAGAGGGTTTTCAGACAGGTTATCCCGTGATTTCGGGCGTGAAAAGGGATTATGACAGCGGATAGGTGCTGCACATCACTATCGAATAATTCCGGTTGCTGTCCAGATGAAGCGGCTCCAGAGTGTAGGATTTTGGCGGGCGATAGTTAAAGAACAGGCCCAGAAAAACCGTGCTGAGTTTGGCAACCGGTTTCGGCGCGCGGCTGAACGGGCGGTTGCTGCGCAAGTTGTAGAAATGGCTGTAACCACAGGATTTCAGAACCTCGAGCGATGGTGTTTGTCCGTTCTCGATCTGCGCCCCCAGAATTTCCAGCGCAATGACCGGTTCATGCTTCTTCAGGGTTTCCCTTGCCCCTTCAAAGCAGGCGGTCTCGTGCCCTTCGACATCGACCTTGACAAAGTCGATGGACTTGGCGGCTTGCACTTTGGGGATCTCATCCAGCCGCGCCAGTTTGAACTGCACCTCTTTCAGGTCGTATTCCCTGGCCAGATCCGGGCTGGTTTCAAGCGATGTCGCGCCGATATTGCGGGCATAGCAGTAGGCAACCTGCACCGCCTCTTTGTCCGATGCCCCGACCGGCAGGGCAGTGACATTCTCGACCAGATCGGCGTTGCAATCCAGCAGCTTATAGGTGCGCGGATTGGGTTCCAGCGCGATCACCTGTTCGAAGTGTTCGGCAAAAAACAGCGCGTGGTTGCCGATATTGGCGCCGATGTCCAGACAGGTGCGGCGCCCTTTCAACCGGGGGAAAATGCTGCGGGCCAGAAAGTCCAGCTCCTCGGCCTCGAAACGCCCGTCCAGATGAATGCTGTCGGTAATCACATCAAAAGCAAAGCAAGCCAACTGGGGGTATTGCTCCAGATGTCTGGCCCCCTGTCTGGCCAGATAGCTGCGGGTGATATGTCGTTTTATGGCGCCCATCAGATGGCCTTTCCTTTAACCTTTTGTATGTTCTTAGAGGAGTGGCGCAGAGATGAAAACAACAAACCCCCGGGGCTGGGCCACGGGGGTCATATTGCGGCGGCCATTGGCCACCATATTCGTATGCCGTTTTCGAAAAGGGTTTGCTTACAGCATACCTTCGCGTTGTGCTTTTTTACGAGCGAGCTTGCGCGCACGACGGATTGCTTCCGCTTTCTGGCGTGCTTTCTTCTCGGACGGTTTTTCGTAAGCCTGACGAA
>JAMOMB010000157.1 GCA_027068795.1 Sedimenticola sp.
GAACTCCGCCGGGCTGGTGGCGGCATAAGGATCAATGCAGTGTTCGCCTTTTTCCAGTTGCCGTAGCAATTGCTCATATGCCAGGCTGAGGGTGGTGCTCCATTCCTCGATGGGCATGTCCGGGTGCAGGGGCGGCATGCCGTTGACCCGCCCGTTGCGGGCGTCCAGCTTGTGCGCAAATTCGTGGATGACGACATGGCTGCCGGGGCGGCGTTTGTAGCTGTCCCGCACCACATCCGCCCAGGAAAGAATCAAGGGGCCGTTTTGCCAGGATTCCCCGCTCAGGGGTGACGCCTGGCGGTGGGTGACGCCGTATTCATCGGTGACGGTGCGCTCCACCTTGAAGGCGTCAGGGTAGACGATGAGTTCTTTCCATCCGTCAAAACTGTCAGGGTCGAGTTCCAGGGTGAGCAAGCTGGCCTGGCTGGCGATGACAGCCTTCATTTCCAGGGTCATTTCCAGTCCCTGCACCCCGTGTACGGCTTTTTCATGCAGCAGCAAGGTGGTGCGCTTGCGCAGTTCCACCGCTTGTTGCGTATTCAGGTCGCGGAGCAAATAGAGCGCCTTGCGCAGCTTTCGCCACAGGGAATCCGGCAGGCCATGACGGCGCAGGGTGCGTGAAACAAGATAGCGCTGTATGCGGGAAAGCATGGACAATGCCGGGTTGTCGGTTCAATATGCTCAGATTACCTGAATGAACAACCTGGGAGAAGGCAAGAATGGAAAAGCGGGATGCAAGCAAGGCCAGTGTATATCTGGTGGGCAGTGGTATCGCTTCTTTGGCAAGCGCCGTCTATCTGGTGAAAGATGCGGCAGTGGCGGGGAAGAATATCCACATCATGGAACAGCGGGAAGTCAGCGGCGGTGCGCTGGATGGTTCTGGCAATGCGGAGCAAGGCTATGTGATCCGCGGCGGTCGCATGCACGAAGCGCACTATGTCTGTTATTGGGATCTGCTTTCCCATATCCCTTCCCTGGAGGACCCGCAGCTGTCGGTGACGGAAGAGTGCAAGGCCTTCAACGCAAAATTTGTCTCCAACGCCAAGGCCCGCCTGTTGCGTGACGGGGCGATTCTGGATGTTTCTTCCTATGGCTTGAGCAAGGGAGACCAGGCGGCCATGCTCAAGCTCTGGTTTGCCCCGGAGATCATCCTTGGTGACAAGCGCATCGAGGACTGGTTCTCGGCGCATTTCTTTGAAAGCAATTTCTGGCTGTTGTGGACCAGCATGTTTGCCTTCCAGAAATGGAGCAGCCTGGCGGAGATGCGCCGCTATTTCATTCGTTTTATCCATCTGTTGCCTGGGATGAACAAGCTGGAGAAGATCCTGCGCACCAAGTACAACCAGTACGACTCCGTGGTGCTGCCCTTGCGCCGCTGGCTGGAGGGGCAGGGCGTGCAATTTGAAATGCAGCGGCAGGTCGTCAATATCGAATTTGATCTGGCTGCAGACAGGAAACGTGCGCAGGTCATTCATTATCTGCACGATGGTGAGGAAAGA
>JAMOMB010000158.1 GCA_027068795.1 Sedimenticola sp.
TCCATGGGCAGCCGCGAGCTGAAATTCTCCCGGGAACTGTGGATCGACCGGGCGGATTTCCGTGAAGAAGCGAACAAGAAATACAAGCGTCTGGTCACCGGAGGCGAGGTGCGCCTGCGCAATGCCTACACCATCATCTGTGACAAGGTGATCAAGGATGTCAGTGGTGAGATCAAGGAACTGCATTGCAGCTATGACCCCAATACCCTGGGAAAGAACCCCGAGGGGCGCAAGCTGCGGGGCGTGATTCACTGGGTTTCCGCCCTTGCGGCGGTGCCGGCGGAAGTACGCCTCTATGACCGGCTGTTCACCGTTCCCGCGCCGGACGGGCTGAAGGACAAGCCCTTCCAGGAATTTCTCAATCCCGATTCCCTGAAAGTGGTGCAAGCCATGCTGGAGCCCGCCCTGGCCGCTGCCGAGCCGGGGGCGCATTTTCAGTTCGAGCGTGAAGGCTATTTCTGCCGGGACAGCAAGCTGGCGGACAGGCTGGTTTTCAATCGGGTCGTCGGCTTGCGGGACTCCTGGGGGAAAGCCTGAATCCTGTTGCACAGCAAAAAAATCTTGCAAAAACTATAGACAGAAAAAAACGGCTGGATTATCATACGCGCCTCTTGAGGAAGCCTAAGGCACTGCAGAGGTTCCATAGGTACTTTGAGCGGGGCCATAGCTCAGCTGGGAGAGCGCAACACTGGCAGTGTTGAGGTCGGCGGTTCGATCCCGCCTGGCTCCACCAAATTCGATGGCGCTGCCATGGCGCCCGCAACAATACCAAAGCGACAAGTTTACTTGTCCCCTTCGTCTAGAGGCCTAGGACACCGCCCTTTCACGGCGGTAACAGGGGTTCGACTCCCCTAGGGGACGCCAATCATAGCCCGTCAACTCAGCGAGTTGACGGGCTTTTTCTTTACCCATGGGCGAAGACAGCACCCGCACCCGGGAATGCATATTCCCCCATATGCCAATGGTATAATGCAATAATAGTCACCTGTGTCCTCCAGCCCGAGGTTTTTCCATGGAAAAGATCACCTGTTTCAAGGCGTATGATGTGCGCGGCCGTATTCCCGATCAGCTCAATGAAGATATTGCCTATCGCATCGGCTGCGCCTATGCAGCCTTTCTTCAGCCCAAAACCGTGGTGGTGGGGGAGGATATCCGCCTCTCCAGCCCCGGATTGCTGAAAGCCGTGGTGCGCGGCCTCACGGACAGCGGCGTGGATGTGAAGGAGCTGGGCCTGTGTGGTACCGAGGTGGTGTATTTCGCCACGGATCATTACGGCTATGACGGCGGCATCATGGTCACCGCCAGCCACAATCCCATGGATTACAACGGCCTGAAGTTCGTGCGTGAGGGCTCGCGGCCCATCAGCGCCGATACCGGCTTGGAAGAAATTCGGGAATTGGCGGAAAAGAACAAGTTTGCCGATGCCGCGTCCAAGGGCTCGGTGGAAAGCATCGATTGGAAGGGCGATTACATCCAGGCGCTGTT
>JAMOMB010000159.1 GCA_027068795.1 Sedimenticola sp.
TGGTGCCGTTGAACACCAGAGCCAGACCCAATTCCTGATCCACCAAAGGCTGGTTGGATTTTTCCGAAAGATCGATGATGGACAGACGACGATGCCCAAAGCCCAGCACGCCATCACTATAGCTGCCGCCATGATCCGGCCCACGGGAACGCAGGCGCCCGGTCATAAGACCAATGGCCGTCAGATCGGCTGGCCGGCCGTCAAACCGCAATTCACCACAGATTCCACACATTTATCCATACCTTATTCAAATTGCTCAGGCTATCACCCGGCGCCATAACAGACCGGCAAAATTCCAATAAAAACGACCTTTCATAATCGCATCCGAAGGGTGCGAGCGTCTACACAAATCCGGATATTTCACCCGCGGGTCTAATGGTCGTGCTGAGATTGTCGTTCAGAGGCGGACTTCCCACTGAATCAACAGCCCAAGCTATTGATGATCGGAGAAATACCATTGCCGGGCGGCAAGATCAGTGCGAGGCTGGATGCAAGCCATGATCCGGCGGCATCTTGCACCCTGCCAATATTCCAACAATATCCATGTATAACAAACACTTCACTTTCTTTCTCAGTGACCGGACAAAATATACGGATCAAACTAGCGCACCCCTGTTGCGTGCAGAAACCAAGGCAACATCACCGCAGAAGCAAACGCGGACAATGCCATTGCCAAGCCTGAAAAAGCGCCCATTTCCTTGTTCACCTGAAAGGCTCTTGCTGTACCAATGCCGTGAGCGGCAATACCCATGGCCACACCTTTTACGGCTTCATCCTCAATGCGCATCAAACGAAAAAGCGTTGTGCCAATCACCGCACCAATAATACCTGTGGCCACGACCAGCACTGCCGTAAGAGAAGGCAAGCCGCCAATTTGTTCCGATATTCCCATGGCAACTGGCGTGGTCACCGATTTTGGCGCCAATGACAGCTGTGTCTCACGGCTGGCACCGAGTAGCCAGGCAATACCAACCGAGCTTCCCGCCCCTACGATAGCGCCGGAAACCAATGTAATCACCAGGGGTAACAGACGCTCTTTTATCTTTGCACATTGTTGATACAGAGGCACAGCCAACGCAACTGTGGCCGGCCCCAGGAGAAAATGCACGAATTGCGCCCCTTCAAAATAGCTTGCATAGGAGATATCCGTAACTTGAAGGAAAGTAATCAACACCGCTATAGCGGTCACCACGGGGTTCAGCAGGGGATTGCGATTGGCATAAACATATAAACGGTATCCGATGCTGTATGCAAGCAATGTGACGGTCAGGCCGGTCAGCGGAGAAGCGGAAAGATATACCCACAAGCTTGCAAGATCACCATCAGTCATCATTACGCAATCCTGAAGAAAACAATTGGCTGGCGCCTTGCATGATGGCAGCGCTGATCATCATGGTCACAACGGTGCCAAGCACCAGCGCAACCACAATCGGCAACCATTCGTCTGCCAGGTAGTTGAAATGCACCATCATGCCCACTCCAGCCGGAACAAACAGGAGGGACAAATGACTTAGAAGAGCGGTAGAAGCAACATCAACGGAAGATACTCGTCCTTTACGCAGGAGTAACGTCAGGAACAACAACAGCATCCCCAGCACCGGGCCAGGAATCGGCCACTGGAGTGCCCGTACACCAATTTCCCCTGCGAGCTGATAGATCAGCAACAGGGTCAAGCCATTCAGGAATTTCATCAGCTATCTTCGGGCACTGGCTTGTGCAGGCCGTATACCGCATGATCGACAATACCTTGCGGCAGTTTTTCCGCGTTGGTAATCACGCCTTCCAATGTCATTCCCAGACGCTCGCACAGCTTCCGGCTACGCTGGTTTACACTGGCCGCGATGATTTCTACCTTTTCCATATCCAGGCGATCAAAAGCATAGTGCAACAGGTATTTGCAACAACGGGTCATGACGCCTTTTCCCTGGGCGCTTTCCGCCAGCCAATATCCCATATTCGCTTTCTTTAATTCCCGGTCAATTTTATAGTAGCTGACCACACCAACGATATTCCCTTGATATTCAATACCGCACACGAACTGCTTTCCATCTGCAAACCCGGAAATGGAGCTCTTGATAAACCGGCTCATATCCGCAACAGATCGGGTATCCGGTATCCAGGGAAACCATTCCCCGAGATATTCCCGGTTTGAATCAATCAAATCAAACAGGATTGGCGCCAGCGCATCCTCGGGAAATACCAGATTGATTTCAGCATCAACAATCAAGCGGAACACGCTTATCTCCTTGGCATTACTTATTGGCGGCTTGCATATTTTACAAATGAATCGGCGCTGCCATTGCCGGCGACAACCTAGGCCGCTTTGCCGACCGTTTACCAATCAGTTTACCGGGGATGATAGCATGGCGCCTTGGTCAGTGATTTTCCTTTTTTCGGCGAGTATACGCGCGCAATTCTGGTTCTGTAGTCACGGGTAAACATTGCTGGGGCGGCAAAAAACTCAGTAGATTCCCACATACAGGGCTGTAACATAATTCATTTGCGAGAGGATGCTGTCCAGCGACCGCGTTACCAGAGAGGGAATAAATCTCTTTCCCCGAAGACTGAAATTGATCTTGAAAATATTCCAGTCGGATTCCACCTTCTTCAGCGCGGAATTGATATCTGAAGTATTCTCAGGCGCTTTTAGCAGTTCCTCCAGCGCATCGCTAAATTCCTTGATCGCCTTGTCATACTCGGCGCTGTATTGCTCGTTATCCAATCCCCATGCCTTGAACACATAGTATTTGGCTATTCTTTGCGACAGCATTCTCTGGCGATCGGATACATTGATCAAACGCCCTTTGGTGGTGCCGGAACGCTCTTCCAGCAACGACACAAACTGATCCGAATAGTTCAGCATTCTGTCTGCAATGGCATTCACTTGAGGGGCCTGCTGCAAGTTGGGCTTGGTTTTTACCAGCAATCTGTATGCCTCCCACAGCCTGCTTATTTTTCCCAGTGTTTTAATCTCCTCGGGAGTCTTGGCAATACCCCGTAACTGCTGAAGATTTTGATCAAACTGGTTGATGGTGTCATCCATCTGCTTCACTGCGCTGAGCATGGTTTTTTGCCCCACGAGCGCATAGGCCTTGACCATGCGTTGACTCAGCATTCGCTGTTGCCCCGCCTTGCTGATCCCGTCACTCATGGACAGCGCCATTGCGGAAACAGGAACTGTGGTCAAACAGAAGAAAAATAAAGCTAAAAAAACAATCTTGTTTTTGTTATTCAATGCACCATTCCTTACTCAGAGTAAAATCAGAAGCGCCAAGGGAGGCGCGATTGTAGCAATAGCCAAAACCGAATACCATCGTGCAGATGCGGTTTTCTGACCACCTCCACAAAACATTTTATTGGGGCCTGTTGTTCAGCTGACAACCATTCCGATCACGCTCAGGATACCAGACGCAAACCAGGCCGACACGCCCTTCGCCGGCAATGCTGATACCATTGGCAACGACGGCATGGATGCCGGGGGTAGTACGGCACAGGATGCCAAAGTCGGAAAGCACGGCAAAGACGGGGTTCGCATCCAGTATCCCGAACTTGTTGATTTCAACAAAGCCGGCGCTCACGAGCACACCCGTGGATATCATTGCCGCGCCTTGCCGAATGAAAAAACGATCCCGGCAGCACCTATTGGATTCATGGAAACAGGCCCTAGGTGTTTGGAATACGCATGGGATCTTCATGTGGAAAGTGCAAACGCAGCCTCAAACCACCAGATTCCGCCTTCATCGCCTCCAGTACGCCTCCGTACAAAGTGATGATTTCCTTCACCACCGCCAAGCCTATACCCTGCCCTGATACGGTTTCATCTGCTCTCCTCCCCCTTTGGAGGACAGTCTCCCATTGCTCTGGAGAAATCCCTGCCCCGTCATCTTCAATGATTATGAGTAATCCTTCCTCGATATCTACACTTACCCTAACTTCGGTTTTTGCGTATTTGAAAGCATTCTCCAGAAGATTGCCCAATACTTCCATCAGATCCGCTTCGTCGCCATGGAACACAGCAGCAGCATTCAATGATCGTATGACTGCCAGCTCCCTGTGTGCATAGATCTTTTCCAGCGCCGTCAGCAGACGTTCTGTAACAGCTGTGACTGCCACCGGATTTACCAACGTGGTGCGCGCAGCAACCGCCGCCCGGCGCAGCTGGTGCTGGACAATATGGTCCATGCGCTGCAGTTGCTCCATGGTCTTGGCCCGCAGCTGATCATCCGAAGTATCTGGATCCTGCAACAAGGCAGCAAGATAGGCCAGGGGTGTCTTGAGACTGTGCACCAGGTCATCCAGGCGATTTCGATAGCGTTCCTGGACAGCCTTGGCGTGCTCCATAAGCGCATTCAAGCTGGAAGTCAGCCCCTGCAATTCCCTGGGATACACATTCTGCAGACGCTGTGCTTGCCCATCCTGAATGGCTTTCAGATCCATCTCAACCTGGCGCAGCGGGCGCAGGCCCCAACGCAAAACCAGCGCCTGCACAAGCAACAGCGCTGCCGCCAGAGCAGCCAGCCACGACCAGAGGCTCAAGCGAAAGCGGCCAAGTTGCCGGTCGAAGGACTGTACCTGTTCCGCCACATTGAAGGTAAAAGCCTGGTTGGCGCCGCTGTCGTCTTCCCATTCCACACCGTGAGAAAACAGGAACATGGCATTGCTGCGCTGAAACCGGGTTTGGCCCGGGGCAACAGATGGCGCATCTGCAATCTCCAGTCCCAAAGCGGAACGGGATCGCCAGAACAGGTTTCCATCAGGAGTGGTAACAAATGCATACAAGCCAGAGTCGGGCCGGGAGAAACGTGGTTCCGGCAGGTGCTCGGGCAATCGCATTTTCCCTTCAGCATCGACATCCGCCGCAGCCAGCAAAGCATATACATGCGACTGCAGTTTTTCCTGCAATGCCGTTTTGCTGGCCTCCCGAAAGGCATTTTCCAACGCCCAGCCGGTAACGCCAATAAAGCCTGCCAATACCAATGTGGCAACCAACAGCAGACGAAGATGGATGGAAGACATCAGCCGCCAGCTTTTTTCAAACAAAAGCGATAACCCCTTCCCCGCAGGGTTTCGATGGGCTTGATGCGGTTTTCCGGGTCGAGTTTGCGCCGCAATCTGCTGAGCAGCACTTCCAGCACATTGCTGTCCCGGTCATAGTCCTGCTCATAAATATGCTCGGTAAGCACTGTTTTGGAAATCACTTCCCCGGCATGCAACATCAGGTATTCCAGAACCCGGTATTCATATGCGGTAAGCGCCACTGTGTTTCCTTCCACTACAAGCTGTTGGGAGGCGGTATTCAGGCTGACGCCGTGGAACCGCAACACCGGCGTGGACCAACCCCCGCTTCTGCGCAACAAGGCATTGAGACGAGCCAGCAGTTCTTCAAACTGAAAAGGCTTCACCAAATAATCGTCCGCACCCGCTTCCAGGCCTTCCACCTTCTCCTGCCAGCGCCCCCGGGCTGTAAGTATAAGGATCGGAAAAGCATGGTCGCCTTTGCGCAAAGTACGAATAACATCCATACCGGAAATATCCGGCAACCCAAGATCGACAATGGCGAGATCTACGGGCAACTCCTGCCCCAAATAAAGCCCGTCAGTACCGTTGGCGGCCCGCTCAACAGCATAGCCTTTTCTCTCCAACTGTCCCGCCAGTTGTTCAAGCAAAGGCACTTCATCTTCTATGAGGAGCAGGCGCATGGAATCGATTGCTTTTAGCGTATGATCTCGCCAGTAGCAGGGTCGATGCGAAGGCGACGCACCTTTCCCTTCCCGGTCAGCACCCGGATTCTGTATTCGGCGCCAATATCCTCTGCAGAAAGTATGCGTCCATTCATTCGCATGCGCACCCTGTTCACCACCTCATCCAGGCTGAGGTTGCCACCCCGGTGTATTTTGCTCATTTGGCTGGAGCGGGCTGCATCATGGCGCGGAACGGCAGCAGGGCCTTCAGCGAGAGTCGGCGAATACCAGCAAACCGCAAGCACCACCGCCAGTAATCCAAAAGAATGCCTGTTCATCTGTTCATTTTCCCACAGCCAGTTTTGACCCTGGAGCCAATATAGCAAAACCAAGCTTAACCGGCACTGAATCAAGTAAACTCCCGCCCGGGATTTTTCCGCATCGACATATTGCCGGGGACTGGGTAACCTACCCCTATCACAGCCCAGCCAGTGGAAACGAATGACTACAGACCAGGCACTGCTGTTCAGCTTGTTGTTCCTCGTTTTTCTTTTTCTGATCTGGGGGCGATGGCGCTACGATCTGGTGGCATTCGTCGCCCTCATTGCCGCCTTGCTGATGGGATTGGTGCCAAAGGAAGAGGCTTTTTCCGGTTTTGGCCATCCTGCCACTGTCATTATCGCCCTGGTGTTGATCCTTTCAAAGGGTTTGTCCAATTCCGGCGCCATCGAGCTGTTGGCGAAACAGATCAGCCGTTTTGCGGTATCCCTGAAAACCCATATCGCGGCAATGGCAACAATCTCCGCATTACTGTCTGCAGTAATGAACAATGTCGCTGCATTGGCGATGTTGATGCCTGTGGACATTCAGGCTGCCGCCAAAGCCAAGCGCAACCCGGCGCTTACCCTGATGCCCTTGTCCTTTGCATCCATACTTGGCGGATTGATCACCCTCATTGGCACACCCCCAAACATCATCATCGCCGAATTTCGCCAAACGGCATTGGGGGAAAGCTTTGGCATGTTCGATTTTACGCCGGTCGGCCTGGCCTGCGCCGTGGTCGGCGTGATCTTCATAACCACGGTAGGCTGGCGGCTGCTGCCCGCCAGCCGCATCAACCACAACTCCACCCAGGAGTTGCTCGATATCAGCGGCTATATCGCAGAATTGCATGTGCCGGAGAAATCCCCGGCAGTTGGCAAACGTGTGCGTGACCTGGACAGCATCGCTGAGGAAAATGATGTGGCCATCATTGGCCTGGTGCGCCGCGGCAAACGCTTGCCCGGACAGGCGCGGATGGCGGAAATCAGAAAAGGAGATATTCTGGTGGTTGACGCCGCTCCCAAGGCCATGGACAAGTTTGTTGGCGAACTCAAACTGGACTATTCCAGCAAAGGCAAGGATGCCAGCCCCTTGAGCAGCGAAGACATGGCCCTTTGGGAGGTGGTGGTGCCGGAAGGCGCCAGAATAGAGGGCCGCAGCGCCCAATCCCTGCAATTGCAATACCGCCATGGCGTAACCTTGCTTGGCGTATCCCGCCAGGGAAAACAGTTTCGTGAGCGGGTGCGCCACCTGACGATCAAGGAAGGCGACGTGCTGTTACTTTACGGCCCCAGCGACAGCCTCCCGGTAATCAGCAACTGGCTGGGCACATTGCCATTGGCCGGGCGCAGTCTGGATTTGATCAAACGCCACAAAGCCTGGCTGGCGGTGGGCCTGTTCGCAACTGCAATTCTTGCAGCCAGTTTGGGACTGGTGTACCTGCCGGTTGCCCTGGCAGCAGTGGTGATCGGCTAT
>JAMOMB010000160.1 GCA_027068795.1 Sedimenticola sp.
GGACAGCTTGGCCATGGGCTGGCCCAGCTTTTGCTCGCCATCGACGTTTTCCACCAGATCCGTCTGGTTGATGATATCCACCAGATGCACGGCTTCCGTAACCCCCCAGTAGACCTTTCCCACCCCCAGGCGGGCTTCCCAGCCATCGCCTGCATAGATCCATTGCAGCTCACGAATATCCCAGTGACTGCGTTCGTCATCCTGGCCATCCAGGCGGACGAAGGGACGGAATACCAGGCTTTGCCGGTCTTCATCCCATGTACGGGAAAACTCCGGTTCCAGGCTGATAGAGTAGTCACTATCGTACTGCCGGGAATCAAGCGGCGACTGGAAGAACACCCGTCCCTCCACAGCCATGTTGCCCGCCAGCTCCCAGGCGACGACTGGCGCCGAGAACAACACCGGCAGCAACATCACCAGCCATCGGGCATGCCGTGCCGAATACCCCCCCCACGCTGAGTCCACTTCCACCATCAACGGGAGCGCTTGAGGCTGTTGCGAGTAAAATCGCTGTCCTTCAGGCCGGTGCGGAATGTATAGTCCTTCCAGGTCAGCAGCGTGCTTTTGCCGGTCTGATGATTCTCCATGAACATTTCATCCGCCCGCCAGTATTTGTCAAGATACTGTCGATAGCCCTTGAATATCAGCGTCTTGAGCAAGGCATTCTTGCGGTCATAGAATTCGACCTTGAGGGGAATGTATTCCATCTGATCCACCCATACCAACTGCCGGGTATAACCGGAATACTTGCTCACCGGATAACGCTCATTGATAAATACCGGCTTGCCATCCAGCTCATCGTCCCTGATGTACTTGTAGGTATACTTTTCCACTTCCTGGGAAGCCAGATCTTCGAAGGCAAATTCACTGCCCATGAATGGACCGGATTTGTTGCGCGAGGCAATGCGCTTCACCCTTTTCAGGGCAGGCAGATACAGCCACTGATCGTCATCCTTGACCTTGTGGGAGAAGGTCAGCAAGGCGGTGCCCTTCACGTCCTTTGGTTCATCGAAAACGATCAGGCTCTTGTCGCCATCATCCGCAGTCTCCAGGGATTTCACCCGCATCCGCCGCAGGCTTTCCTCACCATGGCGATTGCGCAGCAGCATGCTCATCCGCGCCTGATAGTCACCCCAGCCGCTATCCCTGCGATCCGCCTCCAGGGCGATTGCCAGACCTTTTTCCTCCGGGGTTTGCGCACTTGCATTGAAGCCCAGCAACGCAACCAGAAGCGTAATCAGTAGCTTGGTCATTTTTTCTTATCTCCAAATTTCATCAACAGGGGCGGCAGAAAAAAGAAATCGGCAAACAACGCCAGGCCAATGGTAATTGCCGTGAGCAACCCCATGCTGGCGTTAAGTTCGAAATCCGAAAGCGCCAGTACGCCGAAGCCCAGCATCAGCACCAATGTCGTCACCCACAGCGCCGTGCCTACGGTATGGAAAGCATACCGCACCGCCTGCTCCGAGCTGAGTCCCTG
>JAMOMB010000161.1 GCA_027068795.1 Sedimenticola sp.
GAGTTTCTGTTAATTCTACTTTGTCACATTTCTCCTTGCGACGAAGAAGCCAAAGAGGGTATCATTAACTTATTGTTTGGTAAGGAGTATTCACGATGACCTCGTGAAAATCCTAGAACCCCCCTTGTAAAGGCCTTTCAGCGCCTCCCAATGCGTCTCTCCGCTCATCTTGGGCGTTTTTCGAATTTTTTCTCATCCCGCACTCGCAATGTCCATCGCGCTTTCCATGGCTACATCCACGGTCTATTCCGAGCTTCACGAGGCACCTTGCTGCGCATGAGCGAGACGGTCGAGGTTGATGCCCAGGCGCTGCATCATTTGGTGACCGACGCCGGGGTGGATTGGGCGGGACTGAGCCGGGAGATCGCCCGCCAGGCCGATGAATTGCTGGGCGGCACGTCGGCAGCTCTGGTGCTCGATGAGAGCGCCTTTGCCAAGAAGGGCCGGGGATCAGCGGGTGTGGCGAGGCAGTGGAACGGCCGCTTGGGCAAGGTGGAAAACTCGCAGGTTGGGGTCTTTTCCGCCTTGTGCCGAGGCCACCGGGTCACCCTTTTGGACAGTCGCTTGTACCTACCCAAGGCGTGGGTGGACGATGCTGCCCGCTGCCGGCGGGCCGGCATTCCCGAATCGGCACGACGACTGCGCAGCAAATGTGAATTGGCGCTGGAGCTGGTGGATGCGGCGCGCGCCCACGGGGTGCGCTTCGGTCATGTGGCGGTTGATGGCGGCTACGGCAAGGATCCCGGTTTTCTTCGGGCCCTGGAAGCGAGGGCATTGTGTTTTGTTGCGGACGTGCATCAGAACCAACGAATCTGGCTCGATGACCCCCGGCCTTCTATTCCCGTTTCTGGTGGACGCGGGCGTCCTGCCAAAAAGCCGCGAACCGAACAGCCGGCGATGACGGTGGCCCAATGGGCGGCGCAACAACCGGAAAAGGCCTGGAAAACCTACCGGTTGCGTCAAGGAGAAAAGGGCCCATTGCGGGCTCAATACCTCCACACCCGGGTTTGGGTGTGGGATGGCAAGGAAGCCAAAGCCCGCTGCTGGCGGTTGCTGGTGCGTCGGGAATGCGGTGCTGACACTCCTTCCCACTTCGTGTTGTCCAACGCGCCCGAAACGATCCCTGTGTCTCGCCTGGCGCGGATGCATGGCCAACGCTTCTTCATCGAGCACGCCTTCCGGGAGGCCAAGAGCGAACTGGCCATGGCGGATTACCAGGTCCGGCGCTGGGATGCCTGGCACCGGCACATGGCCCTGGTCATGATCGCCATGCTGTTCCTGCTCAAAGAGCGCCTGGCGCTTCAGAAAGAAGCGCCCTTGCTGTCGCTGGCGGACTTGGTATTGGTCATGGACCAGCTATTACCAAGACCCGAGCCCACGCCCGATCAGCTTGCCCAGATCATCTGCCAGCGCCACCAGCGACGACGAGCGGCAACAGACTCCTGCCAGAAACGGTGGGAGGGGAATATGACAAAGTA
>JAMOMB010000162.1 GCA_027068795.1 Sedimenticola sp.
CCGGATCAAGATCGCCAGTGAAGACCAGCGGGCCGACGCCGCTACAACGGCGCTGGATGACTTGCAGCAGCGCTTGCAGGATCTGGGCGGCAGTTGTTCTTCCTGCCACAAACAGGAGCGCCAGCGCCAGCAACTCCTCGGCAAACAGATGCAAGATTCCCTGGACAGGGTCAGGGAAGGAATAGGCAAGGGTGATGCAAAACAGGTTGGGCGCTATATCGGAAAATTTGCGGTGGATGTATGCGCCAGCTGCCACGCCATTCATCGCATGCAAAGCGACCTGCGTGAGCTTTTGTCTGAGAAGTAGGTGTTATGTTGCAAGGTAGCAGATGAAGAACTCGGCTTTAAGTGACAAACAAATTCGAGAGTTGAATGAAATACCTGCTCTTGAACCAGGCTTTAAGAGGCAGGGTAAGGTTGGAACTTTCATTGATTTGTGGGTTGTGTGCGAAGTGTTGGCAAAAAAATATATTTTGTATCAAAAGAAGCTATCTGAGTCGCCATCCAAGTTGGACTATACACAGCTGACATTTGCCCTTAATGACTATTCAGTGACGTACCTTGAAGAAAAAGCTAAACCCACATTTCAAAGTGGTAAAGGGATACGAGGCAGTAAAACAGCTAGGTAACTTCGAAATGGCTACCTTCATTCATTGTCCGCGAATGACAGAAAAGGAATAGAAACACGATTATCGTGAGTTGGTGGCGAATCTAAGGTACTGGAAAAAGAAGCTAAGCAGTGCAACAGAATAAGGAGATTCTAATCAAGTCGTCATCCCGGCGCAGGCCGGGATCCAATGCCCTGATATTGCTGGATTCCGGTCTCGGCAATTGCTCGACAACTGCTCCTGCGTTGTTCTACTACGATACATCCCTGTCTCTATCCTGCATTGCTCTACCTTCACCCACCCATGGGTTCGTGTGCAGGAATGACGCAATGGCGTTCAATTCTCGCCAGCCCAAACACCAAATACATCCGGATAGGATTTCCAGCTACCCTGACGGGTGCTCTTCGCAGCGGCGTATGCCTCTTCCAGCGTCTGTTTCAGGGCTTTGGGAATAGCGCCGGAGCGCAGGGGGCGGGCATGGCCGGCGGCTACCATGGCCTGGTTCAGCGATACGCCCGTGGCGGAAAACACCCGGGTGGAAATGCGTCCGTAACGATCTTTTTGCCGCAGCTTTCCCGACAGGACGAGGGTGTCGCCGGGACGCACCAGGGATTTGAGGTATTGGGTGGCGGCCCGTCCCGCTGGCAGCAGTTGCGCCGCGTCCAGTCCGGTGCGCTGCATGTCGTGTTTCAGCTTGGGGTTTTGCCTGTCTTCGGGGGCATCCACCCCCAGGAGTTGAATGCGCGCCTTTTTCCCCGCCAGGTCTACCACCAGGGTGTCGCCGTCTTCCACCTCGATGAGCGTGCCCCGGGCTTCTTCGGCAAACAGAGGGCGCCAGGGCAGTAACAGCAGCAGCAATAT
>JAMOMB010000163.1 GCA_027068795.1 Sedimenticola sp.
GCGTTCCTTGTAGAATTTCAGCGCTTCATAGTTGGTGGCCGAACCCTGCACCGACAGATGCAAAGGCAAATCAGGATGGCGGTTGGCGGCATAGTCCAGCACCCCCATGTCCGCTGCGATCAACGCATTCATCTGCATGTCCGCCGCCCTGTCCACCGCAGCCTGCCAGCGCTTCCAGCCCTGGGGACGCGGGTAGGTATTGAGCGCGACATAGACCTCGCGGCCACGGCTGCGCACATAGTCCAGCCCTTGATCCAGGGTGCGGTCATTGAAATTCAGACCGGCAAAATTACGCGCATTGGTATCGTCCTTGAAACCCAGATACACCACATCCGCCCCTTCATCGATGGCGGCCTTGAGGGACGGCAGATTCCCCGCCGGACATACAAGCTGCATGAAAAAACCTCTCAATCAGAATTGACGGCAGATGGCAGGGGCGCAAGCATGGCGCCCTGTTCGAGGCCGGATTCGGCCAGTTTGCGGGTAATGGCGTTCAACACCCGCCACTTCCAGTTGCACCACTGGGGAGCCAGGAGGACATTTTCCTGCGCCGTGCCCGTGAGACGGTGATAAACCACATCTGCGGGAGTGCGCGCCACCATCCGCACCACGGCATCCACATAATCGGCGAACTGTAGCGGCTGATATTCTCCCCGCCGCCATTGATTCGCCAGCAGGGTTCCCTTCACCACATGCAGGGGATGGATTTTCAGCCCCTGCACCCCCAACTCCAGCACCCGGTCCAGGCTCGATAGGGCATCCTCCGGAGCTTCGCCGGGCAGCCCCACGATCAGGTGCGTACACACCGCCAGCCCCCGCCTGTGCGCCGCGGCGACCGCCTGGCGGTATTCTGCAAAACCGTGGCCGCGATTGACCTTTTCCAGCGTATGATCGAAAGCGGACTGCAGGCCCAGCTCCAGCCAGATTTCATGCCCTTGATCCTGATAGGAAGCCAGCAGATCCAGCACCGCCGGGGGCACACAATCCGGACGGGTGCCAATGGAAAGCCCCACCACATCCTGCTCGGACAGCGCCTGGCGATAGGTTTGATCCAGGGCTTCCACGTCCGCATAGGTATTGGTATATGCTTGAAAATACGCCAGAAATTTCTTTGCGCCGGTGCGTTTCTTTAACACCTGGCGGCCGGATGCAAGCTGCTCCAGCACATCCGGCTCCCTGCGCGCATTCGGGCTGAAGGAAACATTGTTGCAAAAGGTGCAACCGCCCCTGCCCTTGCTGCCATCACGATTGGGACAGGTAAAGCCGGCATTGATGGCCAGCTTGTGCACTCTTTCCCCGTAACGGCGCATCAGATCCTGGCCAAAGGTATTGACCAGATCAGACAAAACTACGGCTGGAAGCGAATGATTTTCAGGCATGGCGCTTTATGCCACAAATGCCCTGGGCACGGCTTGATGCTGATCAAAACCGGCGGAGATAATCAATAAATCACTTGATACGGAAGTCCGGAATATCGGCCCGCCCCATGACATGCAATACCACACCGCCTCCAATGAAAAAAACAATGGCGGCCGCCCAGGCAGCGACAGAAGGATGGCTACCGCCATGCTGAATGTAGTAATAGCCGACCGCAATGACGCTGGCCACCGCAGAAGCATAAAAGAGATATGCGAATACCACCGCAACCTTTTGTGAGACGTTCTGTTTTCTCATCGTTTGGAGCCTCTCTATCGCCCCGGTCTGAACAGGCAGGCGCTCAGTCAATACTCTGGATTAAGTAAAGATCCTAGCACAAGGAAAAATTTCAGTGGAAAAAAAAGCACGCCCGGTATAACCGGGCGCGCTTCCATCGGCCGATGGGCCTATCCGATCAGGACTTGTCGCAGTCCTTTTCAAACCGGGCCCGACGCGCCTCCATTTCCTTTTCCATTTGCGCGCGGCGCGCTTCCATCGCCTTCATCATCTCTTCACGATTCCCCAAGCCTTCGAACCGGGAAGCGGCATGCTGCTCCCCCACCGGATTCTGCCCCATGCGAGCACGACGGGTTTCCAGCTCTTGCCGCATTTGCATACGACGGGCCTCCATTTCTTTCATGGCATTTTCACGACTCTTGAAGCCGGAAAACTGCGAACCCTGAAAAGGGGCCGCAACACCCTGGCGCTGCCGGAGCATCTCCGCCTGTTGGGCAGCATATGCCTGCGCCGCCTTGCGCTGCGCTTCAACAGCCCTGGCGTATTGTTCAGCAGCGGCCTTTCGCTGCTCTTCCGTCATGGCAGGCGCAACAGGGACGCCGTAAGGGGCATAGCCATACGGCGCATATCCATAGCCGCCATAGCGATTGTAGCCATAGCCATCTCCGCGGCCATAGCCGTTACCCCGGGCGCGCATATTGAAATTGAAATCCATGTCCCCAAACATGTCGCCCATGGCATCGCCAAATCCGTCATTGCCCCATGTGTTGTCGTTTCCCCACCAGGCGGAAGCAGAAACGGAAACAGCAGCCAGAACGGCAGCCGTACTTATCTTAACCATCTTGTTCATCATGCACTCTCCGGTATCACTTGAATGTACTCATTCGTTCGTCAAATACAACGATCAGGCGCGCCGATACCGCAGACGCGCCCAGTTTCATTTCAAGCTTATTTTGCCGGAGCCGGTGCTTGCGGCGCTACGGGAGCGCCATAAGGCGCAGGGGCGCCATAGGGGCCAGGAGCGCCGTAAGGAGCGGGCGCGCCATAGGGAGCATAACCGTAGGGAGCATATCCATAAGGCGCATAACCATAGCCGTTATAACCGTCATAACGGTTGTTGCCATAGCCTCGGCCATAGCTGTTGCCGCGGGCGGAACCGCTCATGCCGAAATTGAAATCACCGGAGCCATAACCGTCACCCATGCCGTCCCAGGCGTTGTCCCAGGCATTGTTGTTTCCATAGCCATTGTTCCCCCAGGGACCACCCCACCAGGCGGAAGCAGAAGCAGAAGCGGCAACCAGCGCTGCTACAGCAGCAACTTTCATCATTTTTTTCATGGTGTTTCTCCAAAATATTATCTATCTAAAGTAATTCGTTGTTTGTTGTAGATGCGCTAGCAACCCGTCATCTGCATATTAGTATTTCAGTTTTTGCTTATATTGTTAAGTAGCAAATTACTATTTATTTCTATATTTAGTTAGCTATCTTCTATACTCTTTCTCCATCAGGCACCAAACGATGCATACCTTCAGCTACCATGGAATGCTAAAATCCACATCCGGAACCATGTGCAATCCATGGAAAACAACGATAAGCTGCCCGGCATTCCCCGGTCGCAGAAACAGGATACCGATCAGTCAATGGAGAACCTGAAGAACATGAACAAGACCGCAAAATGGCTGCTGCCAGCACTGTTGCTGCTGACGCTGTCCGGCGCTACCGCCGCACAACTGTTGCCCATCAGCACCTACAAACTCGACAATGGCCTGACTCTTGTAGTCTCTGAAGACCATTCCTCTCCCACCTTTGGCCTGTCCATCGTCTATCATGTGGGCTTCCGCCTGGAACCGAAAGGGCGCACGGGATTTGCCCATTTGTTCGAGCATATGATGTTCGAGGGAACCCCCAACGCCCCCAAGGGCAGCTTCGTAAAGATCATCCAGGGTGGCGGCGGCTCTCTCAACGGCTCCACCCGCTATGACTACACCAACTATATTTCCAAGGCGCCGGTATCCGCCCTGGAGCCCATACTCTGGCTGGAAGCCGACCGCATGCGGCATCTGGACTTCTCCAAGGAAAACCTGGACAACCAGCGGGATGTGGTGAAGGAAGAAATCCGCGTCAATGTGAAGAACAAGCCTTACGGTTTGTTCTTCTGGACCGATCTTGCCGCCCTGGCTTTCGACAAATGGGAAAACGCCCACGATGGCTATGGCTCCTTCGTCGATCTGGACAACGCCAACATCGAGGACGTCAAGCGCTTTCACGCCACCTATTACACGCCCAACAATGCCGTAATCGCCATTGCGGGGGATGTGGATGCCGATCAGGTTTATGCGCTGGTAAACAAGTATTTCGGTGACATTTCCAGTGCAAAACTCCCACCACGCCCGGACGTGTCCGAAACCCTGAATACCAAGGAACGCTTCAAGCTGGAAATGGACGACCATGCCACGGCCCCGGCGCTGGCCATTGGCTGGAAAATGCCCGGCCCCGAGAGTCCGGATTACTATCCCCTCGCTGTACTGGGCGATCTCCTGCTGGGAGGCGAAGCCAGCCTGCTCTATCAGAAAATGGTGAAGGAAAAACGCTCCATGCTCTCCATCTCCGGCGGCATGGCCTGGCCCCTGGGCAACGTACTGACGATTGCCGGTCCCAGCCTGACGGTGGCTTTCGGGATATACAAACCCGGCAGCAGCGCAAAACAAAATGTCGATGCCATTCAGGCAGTCATCGAAGAGGTGGCGCGGAATGGCGTGACTGAAGAACGTCTGCAGGCGGTAAAGACCAAGATGGTCGCTGACTATTACAAGGAGCTGGCGCATAACCTCAACCGCGCCGATTATCTGGCCATTTCCCAGCTGATCCATGGCGATGCAAATCTGGTCAACCGCTACCCGGACCTGATCAACAGGGTTACCACCGGGGATATCCAGCGCGCCGCAGCCAAGTATCTCACCATCGCCAACCGTAGCTGGATCGACCGCCAGATCGCTCCACAACACCAGGAGAAGCAGCAATGAAGCATGCATGGATCCTCAACACCCTGCTCGTTCTCACCCTGACTGCCGGCGGCTCCGCGCAGGCAAAAAAGGAGCACACCGCCATCGAGGGCCTGCCGGAATATGCTCCCGACAAACCCCTGGTGCTGCCGGATGTGGTGGAAAAACAGCTTGCCAACGGTCTTACCCTGTGGCTCATCGAGCGCCCCGGCCTGCCCCTGGTTTCCATGTATCTGGCTGCAAATGCCGGCGAGGCCTCGGATCCCGGGCAGCTCAAGGGCCTGAGCAACATACTGTCGGCAACCATCAGCTCCGGCACCGGCCAGCGCAGTTCGCGGCAGATTGCCGAGCAGTTGCAGGCCCTGGGCGCGGAAATCGACGTCGGCATCGGCAAGGACATCTCCTACATTGGCATCAATGGCCTGTCCACGGAAACGGATGCGCTGCTGGAAATCCTGGCGGATACCGCCCGCAACGCCAGCTTTCCCGAAGAGGAAGTAAAGCTGGCGATAGAAAACGAGCTACAGTCCATCATCGCCAGCAAATCCCAGCCAGCCTATGATCTCAACCAGGTTTTTTACCGCCGGTTGTTTGGCGAGCATCCCTATGCCTTCGTCAACCCCGATCCGGAAGTGATCCGCAAGATCACCCGGTCTGACCTGCGCCAGGCCTATCTGCAGCGCTTTCAGCCGGGCCAGGCCATCCTCATTCTGGTTGGAAATCTTGCCACCACGCAAATGGAGGCCCTGGCAAACCAGCATTTCGGCACCTGGGAGAACCGGGAGCAGAAACCCGCCGACATTCCCCCGGCTCCGGAAACGCCCCGGCCGGGATTGATGGTGGTGGATCGCCCGAACTCCGTACAATCCACCATCTATGTTGGCCGCCCCATGCCGGCGGCGGGCAACGCGGACGAGTTTTCCCTGAAAGTCGCCAACACCATATTGGGTGGCGCCTTCGGCAGCCGCCTGACCATGAACATCCGCGAAGACAAGGGATACACTTATTCTCCCCGCACTTCCATCATCGACTGGAGCAAGGGGGGCATGTTCCGCGCCAGCGCCTCGGTGCGCAATGAGGTTACCGCCGCCACCCTGGTGGAGATCTTCTACGAACTGGACAGACTGGCCGCCACATTGCCCGAAGACCAGGAGCTGACCCGCGCCCAGCGCTACCTGAAAGGCAGCTTTCTGCTGGCGAATGAGACCTCCTCCGCCTTGGCGGCCACGCTTACCAACTACTGGATCGACGGCAAGACCCCTGGGGATCTGGCCAAGTATGTACCCGGAATCGAGGGCGTGAACAAACAGGATGTCCAGCAAATGGGACGCAAATACTTCGCCTCCCGCAAGCAGGCGGTAACCATCAGCGGCGATGCAAAAGCCATTGCAGACACTCTCTCCCTGTTCGGCAAGGTCGAGCTGGTTCGCCCCTGAGCATGAATCGGATCGCCTATCCCATTCGCAGCAATCTGTACCTGAACATTACAGACCGCTGCACCCTGGCGTGCCGGTTCTGCCCCAAGCATACCGAACAGGGACCCGTGGTGCATGATTTTGACCTGAGCCTGAGCCATCGCCCCGAGGCAGAGGAAATCATCAGCACCATGGGCAATCCCGCAGACTATGAGGAAATCGTGTTCTGCGGCTTCGGCGAACCCACCTTGCGCTTCAAGGTGCTGCTGGAGGTTGCCCGCTGGATCAAGGCGCATGGCGGAACGGTCCGGGTCAACACCGACGGCCTGGCCAATCTGGTGAACAAGCGCAATGTATTGCCGGAAATGCAGGGATTGGTAGACAGCCTGTCCATTTCCATGAACGCCCAGAACCCGGAAATCTATGCGCGGCACTGCCAGCCCGCCCTTCCCGGCTCCTGGGAAGCCATGCTGGCGTTTCTCGAACAGGCCCCCAGATACATACCCCGGGTCATCGCTACCGCAATCGACGGCCTGGACGGGGTGGACATCCGCGCCTGTGAAGAACTGGCGGCGCAACGAGGCGTGGCATTCCGGCGCCGCAAACTGGACAAAGTAGGATGAGCAATCCATTTGATTTGAACGACGACACAGCTTACCAGCAATGGCGTGGGGAAAAACTGCGGGATTACCCGTCTTCTCTGGAAGAACTGGTGGTGGAAATCGATGATCCCCGCAAGCTCACCAGGGCGCAGCACGGCAAGCTGACGGAGATTCTGCGGAAAACCAACATGGCCATCTACGCCGGCAACACCGGCGACAACCCGGACAAGGAAATCCTGCGCCTGCTGGGGCTGCAGTTCGGGCTGAAACACCTGGATCACAACATGTGTGCCGACGGCGACGCCATTTCCTCCCTGGAGATGGCGGATACCGAACCCCGCAGCGGCTATATTCCCTACACCAATCGCCCCATCGCCTGGCACACCGACGGCTACTACAATGACCTGGACAAGCAGATTCATGGCCTGCTACTGCATTGCGTGCGCCCGGCGGCGCAAGGCGGCATGAACCAACTGCTGGATCACGAGATCGCATACATCCTGCTCCGGGATGAAAACCCCGACTACATCCGCGCCTTCGAGCACCCTGAAGCCATGAGCATTCCGCCCAACATCGTCGATGGGAAAGAATTGCGCGGCTGGTCCCGGGGGCCGGTATTCATGCTGCAGGCAGACGGCAGCCTGCACATGCGCTACACCCACCGCAAGCGCAATATCCACTGGAGAGACGACGAGCTGACCCGTGAAGCCGTGCACTTTCTCGGCCAGATCATGAGCACAGACAACCCCTA
>JAMOMB010000164.1 GCA_027068795.1 Sedimenticola sp.
CGTGTACGACATCCATTCCCCCAATATTCCCGAAACCCGGGAGATGCTGGAGCTGCTGGAAAAAGCCCTGGAGCGCATTCCTGCGCAACGCCTGTGGGTCAACCCCGACTGCGGCCTGAAAACCCGTGGCTGGAAGGAAGTGGAACCGGCATTGCAGAACATGGTGGAAGCCGCACGCATCCTGCGGGAAAAGCAGGCGGGTGACGTTCAGTCCGCCCCGCTCATCCGCCACTCAGCAGCTTCCGCACCAGCGGGGCGTGACGGCGGCTGACATCCAGCCTGTCCTCGATCTCGGAAAACAACAGCTGCACCCCGCCATCCGGCGTTTTTTCCAGGCCGGCGATGACCGCCTTGCGCACCAGGATGCTGCGATGAATACGCAGCAGCGCATCGGGAAAACGCTTTTCCAGGGACACCAGGGAGTCTTCCAGCAAGGCCTCCCCGCCCTTGTGCCGCACCAGCACATATTTGCTGTCGGCGCGGAAATAATACACGTCGGACAGGGCGATACGCTGCACCCCCCCCCGATACCGGCTGGTCAGCCAGGCCTCCTGCTGTTCTTCTTTTTGCAGCAGGGGCCGCGTCAGGCGCGTGGCCTTTTCCAGGGCGGCCTGGAGCTTTTCCCTGCGGACGGGCTTGAGCAGATAGTCCACCGCCTGCACGGAAAACGCCTCCAGGGCATGTTCGCTGTATGCGGTGGTAAAGACAATGGCGGGCGGCAGTGGCTGCCGGGAGATTTGCGCCGCCGCTTCCAGCCCGTCCATGCCCGGCATGTGGATGTCCATGAACACCAGGTCGATAGGGTGCTCGTTGCACAGAGCAACAGCCTGCTCGCCGTTCTCCGCCTCGGCGACCACTTCATAGCCATCGCCAAATCCCGCAATCAACCCGGACAGGCGCTGCCGCGCGGGGGCTTCATCATCCACGATCAGCAGCTTCATGCATCCGGCTCCCGGGCCGGAAACCAGATACGCACCTGATAGCGGCCCTCCACCATTCCCGTATGCATACCCGCCGCATCGCCAAAGCGCATCTGCAAGCGCTGGCGAATGTTTTCCACGGCCATATGATTGCCTCCCTGGTGAGGTTGTTCCTGCCGCTGCGGCAGGGTGTTGCTCACCGTCAGCGCCACGATGCCATTGCGAAAACGCCCGAAGATACGGATCTCGCCGCCTGTCACCGACGCCCCCACGCCGTGATAGACGGCGTTTTCCACCAGGGGCTGCAACAGCAAGGCAGGCATGAGCGCCTCCTCCGGCAGCTTTTCCAGATCCCACTTCACTTTCAGGCGGCTGCCCAGGCGCTGCTGTTCGATGGCCAGATACTGACGGGCCAGCTCCAGTTCCTGGGATACGCTGGACATGCGTCTTTCGTCCCCCAGGGCGGCGCGGAACAGGTCGGCGAGATCCTGCAACACCTCTTCCGCGCGGGCGGGATCCACGGGAATCAGGCTCACCACGGTATTCAAACTGTTGAACAGAAAATGCGGCCGGATGCGCGCCTGCAGGGCCTGAAAGCGCGCCCGGCTTTCCGCCAGCTCACGCTGCCTCTGCTGATGGTTCTCATACAGATAGCGCAGCACCAGGGCGCCAAGAATGCCACTGATGCCCAAGGTTCGCACCAGCAGTTCCTGGCGGGAAACGCCGGATAGCAGATCCAGGGGCACAAGCCAGGTGGCGCACAGGCTTACCGCCAACGCCATCAGCATGATCACGCACCAGGCGAGCAGACCCGCCATGCCGTGACCCATGCGCCCCAGCCAGCGCTTCAACAGGCAAATCCAGGCCACGGACGACAAACCGATCCATTGGATATACAACGCGACAATGCTGAAATCCTGCCAGAAATCCTGCAAGCGGTCGGTGGCGGCCAGCGCCAACACCATGGCCATCAGGGTGGCGCTGGCGACCACCGCCAGCACCGTGCGCACGCCACAAAAATCCGGCAGAAAGCTTTGCTTCCCTGAACCCATATCACCCCTGTCACCATCAATCGGTATCGATACAGTATAATCTCCGCCAACAGATAACGGTATGCATGAGCTCACATTGCATCAACACCGGGACAATACTAATGACCGAGAAAAAACTCTGGGCGGGACGCTTCAACCAGCCTACGGACGCCTTTGTCGAGGCCTTCACCGCTTCTGTGGAGTTCGACCAGCGCCTGGCGGAATATGATATTCAGGGCTCCATGGCCCATGCCCGGATGCTGGCCAGACAGGGCATACTCGGCGACGACGAATGCGAACACATCCTTCAGGGGCTGGAACGGATTCGCAACCGCATCGCCGCAGGCGACTTCCCCTGGTCCGTGGCGCTGGAAGACGTGCACATGAATATCGAAGCGGCCCTCACCGATGACATCGGCGACGCGGGCAAGAAGCTGCACACGGGGCGTTCCCGCAACGACCAGGTCGCCACCGACGTGCGCCTGTGGCTGCGGGACGAAATCCGCATCATCCAGCAGGAAATCCGCCGCTTCCAGCAGGCGTTGTTGCAAATCGCCGAGCGCGAGGCGGAAACCATCCTGCCGGGCTTTACCCACCTGCAAACCGCCCAGCCCGTCACCTTCGGCCACCACATGCTGGCCTGGTTTGAAATGCTGCAACGCGACCACGGGCGTTTCGAGGATTGCGCCACCCGCATGAACGAGCTGCCCCTGGGGGCCGCCGCCCTGGCCGGCACCACTTACCCCATCGACCGGGAATTCAGCGCGGAGCTGCTGGGCTTCGACCGCCCCTGCGCCAACTCCCTGGACGCGGTCAGCGACCGGGACTTCGCCATCGAATTCAGCGCCGCCGCCAGTATTCTCATGATGCATCTGTCGCGCATGTCGGAAGAGCTGATCATCTGGTCTTCCGCCCAGTTCGGCTTCATCACCCTGTCCGACAGTTTCTGCACCGGCTCCTCCATCATGCCGCAGAAGAAAAACCCGGACGTGCCGGAGCTGGTGCGCGGCAAGAGCGGGCGGGTATTCGGTCACCTCATGGGTCTGTTGACCTTGATGAAGAGTCAGCCTCTGGCCTACAACAAGGACAATCAAGAAGACAAGGAGCCTCTGTTCGACACCGTGGACAATCTCAAGGGCTGCCTCAAGGTCTTCGCCGACATGGTGCCGGAAATCACCTGCAACCGCGAAGCCATGCGCAACGCCGCCCTGAAAGGTTTCGCCACTGCGACCGACCTGGCGGACTACCTGGTGCGCAAGGGCTTCCCCTTCCGCGATGCCCACGAAGTGGTGGGCAAGGCCGTGGCCCTGTGTGTGGAAAGAGGTTGTGATCTTTCCGACCTGTCCCTGCAGGAGCTGCAGGGCTTCAGCGCCTCCATCACAGAGGATGTATTCGATTTTCTTACCCTGGAAGGCTCGGTCGCCGCACGCAACCATACCGGCGGCACGGCGCCGCAGCAGGTGCGCCTGGCCATTGCCGCTGCACGGGACAGAATCCGGCAACAACCGTAGGACAGGCAAAGACCGCCAGGCTTTGCCCGACCTACCTGCCGCTCCTGCACTTGACCCCCAGGGATGGGGGGAATGCTGGAAATGCCGGGAGCATTTTCAGTGCCCTGTGCTCGCAGCATAAACACATCCCTGTGCAAAAAAAAAGGCGCCCGAAGGCGCCTTTTGCTTAGACAATGTTGTTACACCATCATCAAAGCCCGGATCCCTGGGCGCCGGTGAACTCGGGATAAGCCTCCATCCCGCATTCCGCCAGATCCACGCCTTCGTATTCTTCTTCTTCGGATACGCGCAGCCCCATAATGATCTTGATGATCATCCACACGACCAGGCTCACGCCGAACACCCAGCCAAAGATGGTGCCTGCGCCGATGATCTGTCCGGAGAAGCTGGAAGCGCTGTTGGTCACCGGAACCAGCATCAGGCCAAGGAAGCCGCAAACGCCGTGAACGGAAATGGCGCCCACGGGGTCGTCGATGCGGATCTTGTCCAGACCCAGGATGCTGAACACTACCAGTGCGCCGCCAGCCGCGCCAAACAGGGTGGCCTGCAAAACACTGGGCGTGGAAGGTTCGGCGGTGATCACCACCAGACCCGCCAGCGCGCCATTGAGCGCCATGGTCAGATCCGCCTTGCCGAACAACATGCGGGCGACGATCAGGGCCGTAACCACACCGCCGGCTGCAGCCGCGTTGGTGTTGACAAAGACCATGGCCACGGCGTTGGCGCTGGCGATGTCACCCAGCTTCAATACCGAGCCGCCATTGAAACCGAACCAGCCGAACCAGAGGATGAAGGTACCCAGGGTGGCCAGGGGCAGATTGGCGCCGGGAATGGGACGGATTTCACCGTTGGGGCCGTACTTGCCCTTGCGGGCGCCCAGCAGCAATACGCCCGCCAGAGCGGCGGCGGCGCCCGCCATATGCACGATGCCGGAACCGGCAAAGTCGGAGAAGCCCAGGTCGCCCAGGTTGTAGAGACCGAACACATCGTTGCCGCCCCAGGTCCAGGAGCCTTCCATGGGATAGATGAAGCCGGTCATGACCACGGCAAAGAGCAGGAAGGCCCACAACTTCATGCGTTCAGCCACGGCGCCGGAAACGATGGACATGGCGGTCGCCACGAACACCACCTGGAAGAAGAAATCGGATGCGGTGGAATACACCGATCCACCGCCAAAACCGTCTTCGCGCTTGGACATACTCTCCAGCGCATCCTTGACCAGGGTCTCCCCCCCGGCCAACCCGCTCAACAGATAGTCACCGCCATACATCAGCGCATAACCTGCCACCATGTACATGATGCAGGAAACCGCAAACAGGGCGATATTCTTGGTGAGAATCTCCACGGTGTTCTTGGAGCGCACCAGACCGGCTTCCAGCATGGAGAAGCCCGCCGCCATCCACATCACCAGGGCGCCCATTACCAAAAAGTAAAAGGTGTCCATGGCGTACTGGAGTTCGAAGATATTGTTTTCCATCAGCATGACCCCCGTTACAACGCTTCCGTACCGGTTTCGCCGGTACGGATACGAATGGTTTGCTCGACTTCGGTGACAAAGATCTTGCCGTCACCGATCTTGCCGGTGCGCGCCGCGTTGGTGATGGCTTCGATGACCTGATCCACCTGATCCGCGCTGACCGCCGCCTCCAGTTTGATCTTGGGCAGGAAATCCACCACATACTCCGCGCCGCGGTACAGTTCGGTATGGCCTTTTTGCCGGCCAAAACCCTTTACCTCTGTAACCGTGATCCCCGCCACGCCCACTTCGGACAGTGCTTCACGCACATCATCCAGCTTGAACGGCTTGATAATTGCTGTTACCAGTTTCATTGCATCTCTCCTGCTCAGAAGGATTTGGCCCAGGAAACGACAAATTTGGTGTCGTCACTGCCGGACTCTTCCTGTGCTTTGGAGACCGTCATGGTGAAATCGCCCCAGTCGCCGGCGCTCTTGGTCACGTCGATCTGGCCATGGGTGTAATCGACATCCCCAAAGGCCTTGCTGGTGTCGAAATCATAGTGGCCCACGGTGGCGCCTATGCTCCAGGTTTCCGCCACTTCAAAACCGGCGGACAGGTAGTAATAGATATCGCCATCGGAAAAAGCCGCATCGCTGTCCGCATCCCCATCCAGGGTATAGGCCAGGCCTGCTTCGAGGAACTTCCAGGAACCGCTCAGGCTCAACTCGAGAAAATTGGAATCCTCATAACCGGAAGTCGGGTAATAGTAGTAGATCAGGCCAATGTCATAGCCCAGATCGCCAATCTCGCTGGCGAACCCGCCATAGAAATCCACTTCGGTGCCGGAGCCATTGCCCCAGTCGATATTGGAGGCCCAGGTTCCCAGATAGAAACCGCTTTCATGGCCCCAGTCGATACCGCCGGATATGGCGGCGTCATCGCCGGTCTGGGAAGCGCCGCGCCACAGATAGTTGCTGGTGGCGCCGATATTGGCGGTCAGTTCCGCTTGCGCCAGAGAAGTTGCACCAAGCAGAATGGCTCCGCAGGCAATGGCCAGTTTTTTCTTCATCATCGCTAATACTCCTGAATAATTTGATGGGAACATGGGGTCTTGGCGATTATAATAAGCATGTACCATGCCAAAAGATCTTGTTACGGAATATCAACCAGTTAGCCGGGGCACTAGGGGATTTCCCTAGCATTGCGGGCTTCACGCGCACCAATTTGGCGCACCATGCCTGCAACAACACCAGCTTGGTGCATAACTTTCGCGTCTTCCCTGCTGGACAAATGCTTTGGCTCTGGTTTAGTCTGCCGCAATCGAACCCTTACATTTTCATGATCTCAATGATTGATCCAAAGATTCTCAACGACATCTCCAGCAAGGTCGGCGGCACCCTGCCCAAGGGTTTGCAGGCCCTGCAAAACGACCTGGAGCACAACCTGCATAGCGGCGTGGAAGCCATGCTGGGCAAGCTGAACCTGGTCACCCGGGAAGAGTTCGACGTGCAGCAGGCGGTGCTGATGCGCACCCGGGCCAAGGTGGAAGCCCTGGAAAAGCAGGTTTCCGAGCTGGAGAAAATACTGAAAGACAAATAGTTTCCCGACCAACAAACCAAGGAAGGTTATGTCTCTCGCAACCACCTATTGCCGCGCCAGCGTTGGCATTGAAGCGCCCCTCGTTACTGTAGAAGTCCACCTGGCCAACGGCCTGCCCGCATTCGCCATTGTCGGCCTGCCGGAAAAGGCCGTGCAGGAAAGCCGTGACCGCGTACGCAGCGCCCTGATCAATTCCGGCTATGAATTTCCGGCCCGGCGCATTACCGTAAATCTCGCCCCTGCGGATCTGCCCAAGGAGGGCGGCCGCTTCGATCTGCCCATCGCCATTGGCATTCTCGCCGCTTCCGGGCAAATCCCCGGGGAGACGCTGAACGCCTGCGAATTCACCGGCGAGCTGAACCTGTCCGGCGATGTCCGCCCCATTACCGGCGCACTGCCCACCGCCATTGCCGCCCGCAATGCGGGTCACAAACTGTTCCTGCCCCGCGCCAATCTGGCGGAAGCCAGCCTGATCCAGGAAGACTGCCTGTACCCCGTGGAGCACCTGTTGCAACTGAGCAATCATCTGTGCGGCAGGTCACAGCTGCAACCCGAGCTTGCACCGGTGCAAGAAGAAAGCAGCTATTCCGGCATGCCCGACCTGGCCGATGTTCGCGGCCAGGCGCAGGCCAAGCGCGCCCTTGTCATTGCCGCCGCCGGGGGCCACAACCTGCTGTTCAGCGGCCCGCCCGGCAGCGGCAAATCCATGCTCGCCAGCCGCCTGCCCGGCATCCTGCCGCCCATGACGGAAAGCCAGGCCCTGGAGCACGCCATGATCCAATCCATCAGCGGCCTGCCCTTCGATCCCGGGCGCTGGAAACAACGACCCTACCGGCAGCCGCACCACACAGCTTCCGCTGTGGCCTTGGTTGGCGGGGGTT
>JAMOMB010000165.1 GCA_027068795.1 Sedimenticola sp.
CATTCCGTCCAGTACGGCAAGGGTCAAAGGCAGGCTGATTGTGAAAACCGTGCCTTTCCCCGGATTGGACTGGATCGTGACGCGGCCACCAAGGGCCAGGATGGCACTTTTGACAACATCCATACCAACCCCGCGACCGGACAGATCGGAAACCTCGCTTGCTGTTGAAAAACCCGGCATAAACAGCAGGTTGTCTATCTCGGTGTCGCTGAGTTGCGCGTTTTCCGGTACAAGCCCTTTTTCGATAGCGATCTGCAATACACGGTCACGGTTAATGCCGGCGCCATCATCGGAAATTTCAACGATCACACGGCCGGACCTGTGGCCTGCGGAAAGAGTGACAATGCCCTCTTCTGGTTTGCCTGCGGCAATACGGTCTTGCGGTGTTTCAATTCCGTGGTCGACGGCATTACGGATCATATGGGTCAGCGGGTCGGCCAATCGCTCGATTACAGTTTTATCCACCTCGGTTGCGTCGCCCTCGGTTTTCAGGCGCACGGATTTACCGACCATCGACGAGGCTTCGCGCACGATCCGGCTCATCCTCTGGAACAGGGATTTTACAGGCTGGGCGCGGATCATCATCACGCTGTCTTGAATATCGCGGGTCAGCTGCATGAATTCATCCAGCCCTTCAGATACCGCAGAATTGGCTTGGAGACCTGTTTCCATCACGCTTTGCGAAATCATGGCCTGATTGATCACAAGTTCACCAACAAGGTTTACCAACCGGTCGATCCGTTCCAGATCAACGCGCACAGTGGGGCGGGGTTTGGTTGATTTGGAAGCGGATGGTGCCGGTTTTTTGGCAGGAGCAGAGGACGTTACGGGGGCGGATGCGGTTTTGGCATCCGGTACATCGTCTGACTTGAGTGCAACCGAGGCTTCGGGGGATGTGTCCGAATTCTGTGGCGGATTAAATGATACATCAGCTGTGGAACCATCATTTGTTGTCGATGGTGAGGAGGGGGCATCGGTTGGTGGCAACCCGGGGCCAGGTTTTCCCGGGCCGGTGATGGTTAATGTGCAAAGGTCTGCAACGAAGTCGAACACGTCGCGCACGGCGTCTTCGTCTTCGTCGGTGGTCAGGTGGATGGTCCAGGACAGGTATGATTTTTCTTCATCCAGTGCCGAAAGAGAGGGGAGCGCGGAGGTGTCGCACGTGACATCAAGATCGCCCATTTCGCGCAGCAAGCGCAATAGATGCAGTGGCTCGTTGCCAGAGGCATAGAGCGAGCTGTCGGGCAGGAAATGGATGGTATAGCCATCTTCAAATACGGCTGTGGAAGCAGGCGGCGGTGTGGTGTCCAGATCAGGCAAGTCGGGCAGGGCAGGGGCATCATTGTCCCCTATATCCAACCCCAGATCCAGTGAAAGGCCCATTGGCTGAAAGTCACTAACCTCTTCTTCGGCCGCGTCTTCCTGCGCATCTGCCCCCAGCATAGCTGTCAGGCTGCTCAT
>JAMOMB010000166.1 GCA_027068795.1 Sedimenticola sp.
TCCGCGGCGATGCAATGGGCGCCCTTGAGGGCAAAATATACGCTGTTTTCCCCGGCGCCGCAGCCAAGATCGAGGAGTTTCTTTCCCTTCAGGCTGCCCAGTTGTTCCAGAATGAAACGATTTTCCGGCGCCGTGGACGCCTCGAAGGATTCCTTCACCAGAATCTTGTCGATGTCGAGATCGGCAGCCCATTGATCATGGTGCTGTCGTTCCCGCGCCAGAGCTGCTGCAGTCGTTTTACGGCGCATGGGAAAGACTATTTGCTGTCCAGGATGTTGCTGGATATTCTGGTTTCACGGGAAACGCCGCTGAACTCCCGCAGGTCGATATTCCTTGCATCGTACAGCCAGTAGAGGGGACGGTGCTGGCCCTGTTCGAAGATGCGACCGATATAAGTGGCGATGATGCTCAGGCAAAAGAGAATGATGCCGGTATAGAAGGTCATGAGAATAATGATCGAGGTCCAGCCCTGCACCGTGATTTCCAGCAGAAAGTGATCGACAAGGGCCTTGATGAGATAGATCAGGCTGGCAAGCCAAAGCAGCATGGAGAGCCAGATGATGGTGTGTAAGGGGGTTGCGGAAAAACTCAGAATGGCATTCGAGGCCAGCCGCAGCATTTTGCGCAAAGGGTATTTTGTCTGCCCGGCAAAGCGCCGGTCGCGGTCGTATTGCAGGGTGGTCTGCCGGAAGCCGATCATGGCGAACAACCCGCGCATGAAACGGTGTTTTTCGCGAAACTGCCTCATCGCCTCGAGCACCGGCCGGGTAAAGGCGCGGAAATCACCGCTGTTTGCCACGATATGGGCATTGCCCACATGTTTCATCAGCCAATAGAATGCAGATGAAGATGCCAGTTTGAACCGGGATTCGCCGGGCCGCTTGCGGCGTTGCATGTGAATCACGTCATAACCTTGGGCCATCTCTTCGAGGATTTCATCGATCAGTTCGGGAGGATCCTGAAGGTCGGCATCAATGGTCACGATAATGTCGCCGGAAGAAAAGTCCATGCCGGCGGTAATTGCTTCCTGATGCCCCATGTTTCTTGCAAAATGCAAGACTTTCGCCCGGGAGTCCTGGTCTGCAATCTCGTTGAGGAGCCGGGGTGTTTCGTCCCGGCTGCCGTCGTTGATGAAGACGAATTCGAACTCATAGTCAACCCTGGTGTCGGCAACCGCACGGATGCGCCGGTAAAACTCGGGCAATACCGCTGCTTCGTTGTAACAAGGAATCACATAGGATACGGTCTTTTTGTTCATGGTTCCCCAGGAATCCTCAGCCAGGCGAGACGGGTATGCAGCTTTGCGCCGATAGGGCTAGTTTTGTTCAGGTCAGTTTCCAATTTACACCGGGACAGTTGGCTTGTAAAATTCCCGAAACATCTTTCTCTCAACCAGGAACCTGCGTTATGAATCGTTTCACAATCTTTTTGCTGGCCGTTTTTCTCTGCCTTGGATCAACCGTCACCCTGGCCTCGGATGCCGTCACCAAAACCGTGGGGGCCGTCTACGAGGAAAAAGCGCAACTGGCGGGCAAGCAGGTGCGGGTCAGTGGCGAGATCGTGAAGGTGAACAACAAGATCATGGGGCGCAACTTCCTGCATCTGCGGGATGGCACCGGCAAGCAGGGCAGCAATGACCTTACTGTCACCAGCCAGGAAACCGCTGAGGTTGGCGACCAGGTGGAAATCGTCGGCACTGTTTCAACCGACGTCGATTTTGGTTCCGGCTATACCTACCCCCTATTGATCGAAAAAGCCACGATCAAAAAGACGAAATAAGGATTCCGCCCCGGGCGCCAGTGCGTTGTGACTCCTAGCCTATTTTTGGCTTTCCTGGCGTCCGTAAACATCATCCAGGCGTTCGATATCATCTTCGCCAAGATAGCTTCCCGACTGGACTTCGATGATTTCCAGAGGGATTTTCCCCGGGTTTTCCAGGCGGTGCAGTTCTCCAATAGGAATGTAGGTGGATTGGTTCTCGGACAGGATAAAGGTTTCCTTCCCGCGGGTGACCCGAGCCGTGCCCTTTACCACGATCCAGTGTTCCGCCCGGTGGTGGTGCATCTGTAGCGACAAGGCTGCGCCGGGCGCGACGCTGATGCGTTTCACCTGGTAACGCTCGGCCCGATCAATACCCTGGTAGCTGCCCCAGGGGCGGTGAACCAGGGCGTGGATATCGATTTCCTGGCGCTGTTCTTCGCTGAGCCGGTTCACCAGTTCCTTCACTTTCTGTACCTGACTCTTGTGGGCCACCAGCACCACATCGGTCGTGTCGATCACCATGATGTCCTCGATGCCCACCGTGGCCAGCAAACGGTTGTCGGAGCGGAGATAACAACCCCGAGAATCCTGCGCCAGCACATCGCCAAAGGCGACGTTTTCGTTCTGATCCTTGTCGCCGATTTCCCACAGGGCCGACCAGGAGCCCACGTCGCTCCATCCCGCGTCCAGGGGGATCACAACGCCGTTGCTCGTATGCTCCATGACAGCATAGTCGATGGAGTCAGAGGGACAGTTCGAGAAAGCGTTCTTATCGAGGCGGATAAAATCCGCATCGGTGAGGGATTGTTCCCAGGCCTCGCGGGTGGCCGAGAGGATCTCCGGAGCGAACTGCTCCAGTGCCTCCAGATAGGTGCTGGCGCGGAAGATGAACATGCCGCTGTTCCAGAAGTATTCTCCGGAACTCCAGTAGTGTTCGGCGGTTTCCTGATCCGGCTTTTCCACAAAACGGTCGATCTGCTTGGCTTCCGGCAGCTCTTCCAGGCCTTTGCCGCCCTGGATATAGCCGTAACCTGTTTCCGCTGCGGTGGGGACGATGCCAAAGGTCACCAGGTGTCCTGACTGAGCAAGGCCTTCGGCTTTTGCCAGGGCGGTGTGAAAACGGGCGATGTCCTTGATGACATGATCCGCAGGCAATATCAACAGGACGGGATCCTCACCATCCGGCGCATTTTGCAGGGCGTGGAAAGCTGCGGCGGCGACGGCGGGCGCGGTGTTCCTGCCCATGGGCTCCAGGAGAATCGCGGCGTTGCCCAGAGCGCTGTTTTGCAGTTGGTGGGCAACAAAAAACCGATGTTCCTCGTTACATACAATGATCGGCTCCTGTATGCCGGCATAGTTTTCGAGGCGATTGCAGGTTTCCTGCAACATGCTGTTCTCAGACAGCAGGGGCCAGAATTGTTTGGGGTAGGTTTTACGGGAAACCGGCCATAGCCTTGTGCCTGAGCCGCCGGAGAGAATAACGGGAATCATTGTTTGTAAACCTGGCCTGATTAGAGTTTTATACTGTACCACAGGGTTATTAACCCGGCGACCAACCAGGCCGCCCTCAGCCACCCCGAGGGCATCCATGGCGAGGCGTCGCGCCGCCGGCAGGGCATTCCCTGTCTAGGCTGTCCACGGGGGCGCTCGGGGCGCCGGAATGACAAGCAATAAGTTCTTTGACGCAAGCAAGCGACATTCGTATCAATGCCCGCTTTCCCGAATCTTGTACAAAGCGCCGCGGGGATCCAGATATGCCGGAGTAACGGGCAAATTGCCGTTATTGCCCCAGCGCAGTGCTTGGGTGCGCGCATCGAACTGCAGGCCGGGAACGGGATGCAGGATCAGGATATAGCCACCTTTTTCCCCGTATTCCGGTCTTGGATAGCTGTCCTGATTGAATACATTATGCGGCGCCAGCCACCAGGGGGTTTTTGCGCGAAAATAGTTGCTGTTCTTGTCCAGCACATAGATGAACTGGGGTTCGGCAGGCAGCACTTCTTTT
>JAMOMB010000167.1 GCA_027068795.1 Sedimenticola sp.
CTTGAGGAACTTGCGCGGATCGAAGTTGGAAGGGTTCTCGTGCAGATGACGGCGCACCGCACCGGTGGAAGCCATGCGCAGATCGGTATCGATATTCACCTTGCGCACGCCGTTCTTGATGCCTTCAACGATCTCTTCCACGGGCACGCCGTAGGTTTCACCCATGTCGCCGCCAAACTCATTGATGATCTTCAACCATTCCTGGGGCACGGAAGAGGAACCATGCATAACCAGATGGGTATTGGGCAAACGCTCATGGATCTCGCGGATGCGGTCGATGCGCAGCACCTCGCCAGTGGGCGGCTTGGTGAACTTGTAGGCGCCATGCGAGGTGCCGATGGCGATGGCCAGGGCATCCACGCCGGTCTTCTTCACGAAGTCCGCGGCTTCGTCGGGATCGGTGAGCAGCTGATCCACGTCCAGCTTGTCATCAGAGCCATGACCGTCTTCCTCACCCATCATGCCGGTTTCCAGGGAGCCCAGACAACCCAGCTCGCCTTCCACGGACACGCCGCCGGCATGGGCCATGTCCACCACGGTCTTGGTGACTTCCACGTTGTACTCGAAAGTGGAAGGCGTTTTCATATCGGCCATCAGGGAGCCGTCCATCATCACGGAGCTGAAGCCGGACTGGATGGAGCGCAGACATACCGCAGGCTCGGAACCGTGATCCTGATGCATGACGATGGGGATATGCGGATACATCTCGATTGCCGCCGTAATCAGGTGGCGCAAGAAAGGCTCGCCCGCGTAGGAACGCGCGCCAGCGGAGCCCTGCATGATGACGGGGCTGTCCAGCTCATCGGCAGCCTGCATGATGGCATGCACCTGCTCCATATTGTTGACATTGAATGCGGGCATGCCGAAATCATTTTCAGCAGCGTAGTCCAGTAGTTGACGCATGGAAATAAGAGCCATGATTCTCTCCTTATCGGGTTATTATAAATTCAGGATTCAGTCAGTCGCATTCAGGAACATAAACATCCCCGACGCGTACGATTTTCATTACATTGGTGCCGCCTTCCATACCGGAAAGATCACCTTTGGTGATGATTACCAGGTCGCCATCACGCACCGCGCCCCGGCGGCGCAGCTCTTCAATGACTTCCACATTGGCCATTTGGGAATTATAGCCGGTGACATCGAAACTCACCGGGTATACGCCCCGGTACAACGTTACCTTGCGGCGTGTCGCCACATGAGGTGTTAGCGCATAAATGGGGATACCGGACGAGATGCGCGACATCCATTTTGCCGTAGAGCCGGATTCCGTAAGGGCGGCAATGGCTTTCACGCCCAAGTGATTGGCCGTGTACATGGACGCCATGGCAATAGACTCATCGATACGCCCGAACATGGTATGCAGGCGGTGATCCGACATACGGGTGGCCGCCTGCTTCTCCGCCTCGGCGCACACCCGCACCATGGCCTCCACCGCCTTGGCGGGATACTTGCCGGCGGCCGTTTCCGCCGAAAGCATTACTGCATCGGTGCCATCGATTACGGCATTTGCCACATCGAACACTTCCGCCCGGGTGGGAATGGGGCTTTCGATCATGGACTGCATCATCTGCGTCGCGGTAATCACCACGCAATTCTGGGAGCGCGCCTTGCTGATGAGCATTTTCTGCACCGCCGGCAGTTCCGCATCACCGATTTCCACACCCAGGTCGCCCCGCGCCACCATGATGGAGTCGGAAGCATCGATGATATCCTCGATGGCATCCAGGGCTTCCGCCCGCTCGATCTTGGAAATGATGCCGCCCTTGCCCCCCGCATCCGTCAGAAGCTTGCGCGCCACATGGACATCTTCCGCGGTGCGCACGAAAGACACGGCGATATAATCCGCCTCGATACTGGCGGCGAACTTGATGTCCTCTTTGTCTTTTTTGGTCAGGGCGGGCGCGGACAGGCCGCCCCCCTGCTTGTTGATGCCCTTTTTGTCGGAAAGCTGCCCCCCCACGGTGACTTTGCAGCGCACTTCGGTGTCGATGACCTCATCCACCCAGAGCACGATCTGGCCATCGTCCAGCAACAACGTGTCCCCCCGGGAAACCTCTTCCGGCAAGGCCTTGTAGGTGACGCTGACACGCTCCTGATTGCCGCTCTTCTTGCCCAGGGCCGTATCCAGAATAAAATGATCGCCCTCTTCAAGATGGATGGGGCCATCCTTGAAAGAACCGATACGAATCTTCGGCCCTTGCAAATCCACCAGCACACCCACCTGTCTGCCGGAAGCCCGGCAACGATTACGGATGCGTTCTGCTCTTTCCGCATGTTCCGCATGGGAACCATGGGACAGATTCAGACGCACCACGTCCACGCCAGCGGCAATTACCTCGTCCAGCACCTTGAGATCATCCGTGGCGGGTCCCAGCGTGGCTACAATTTTTGTACGTCTTGGCATAAATACTCTCAGTCAATGCAGGCCGGCCACAGCATCGCCGCAGCCGGCAAGAAACAATCAGGATTTGGCGCGCTCTTCCAGCATGGCGACCGCGGGCAGCTTCTTTCCTTCCAGGAACTCGAGAAAGGCGCCGCCGCCAGTGGAGATGTAGGACACACGATCCGCAATGCCGTATTTGTCTACCGCAGCCAGCGTGTCTCCGCCACCGGCAATGGAAAACGCGCTGGATTCGGCAATCGCCAGACCCAGGGTTTTGGTTCCTTCGCCGAACTGGTCGAACTCGAACACCCCGACCGGACCATTCCAGACGATGGTGCCGGCGGCTTTCATCATTTCGCCAAATCTGGCGGCGGTGTCCGGGCCGATATCGAAAATCATGTCATCGTCTTCGACTTCATCCACTTTCTTCACTGTCGCCTCCGCATCTTCGGAGAACTCCTTGCCCACCACCACATCCGTGGGAACGGGAATCTCGCCGCCCTTGGCCCTGGCGGCCTCCATCAGGCGTTTGGCCTCACCGACCAGATCGGCTTCATACAGCGATTTGCCTACATTGTAGCCGGCTGCAGCGATAAAGGTATTGGCGATGCCGCCGCCGGGGATGAGCTGGTCCACCACCTTGGAGAGGCTTTCCAGCACGGTAAGCTTGGTGGACACCTTGGAGCCGCCGACGATGGCCGCCATGGGACGCTCGGGATCATCCAGCGCCTTGCCCAGCGCCTCCAGTTCTCCGGCCAGCAAGGGACCGGCGCAAGCCACCGGCGCATAGACGCCAGCGCCATGGGTAGACGCCTGGGCGCGGTGGGCGGTGCCAAAGGCGTCCATCACATACACATCGCACAAGGACGCATATTTTTTCGCCAGCGCTTCATCATTGGCTTTTTCACCCTTGTTGAAACGCACATTCTCCAGCAACACCACCTGACCGTTTTCCAGTACCGGCGCATTCTCCAGGTAATCCGTCACCAGCCGCACCTCCTGCCCCAGGGCGTCACTCAGGTAGTCCGCCACCGGCTTGAGGGAAAACTCCGGCGCTGGCTCGCCTTCCGTGGGGCGGCCAAGGTGCGACATGAGCATGACTTTGGCGCCCTGCTCGATGCAGCGCTGGATGGTGGGAATGGAAGCGCGGATACGCTTGTCGGAAGTTACCTTGCCGTCCTTGATCGGAACATTGAGATCCTGGCGAATAAGCACGCGCTTACCGGCCAGATCGAGATCGGTCATCTTGATCACTGACATCTTGACATCTCCTGCTGGAATATTGAATTTCAGAATATTTTGCAAAAGCCCGGGCCTTTGCAAAATACCCTTGCCCTGAAAAACGCAGGGTGGAATCGTTTCCACCCTGCGGGTATCGCCTAGTTTTTGGCTACATGCTCCACAAAGCGCATCATGTTGCAGGTATAACCATACTCGTTGTCATACCAGGAAACCACTTTCACAAAAGTGCCGTCCAGTGCAATGCCCGCGCCGGCATCGAAGATGGAAGAAGCGCTGAAACCACGGAAATCCGTGGAAACCACCATATCCTCGGTATAGGCCAGGGTGCCTTTCATGGAACCTTCGGAAGCTTCCTTCATGGCCGCGCAGATGTCTTCATATGTGGCTTCTTTCACCAGCTCCGCGGTCAGATCCACAACGGAGACATCGGAAGTAGGCACGCGGAAAGCCATGCCGGTGAGCTTGCCGTTCAACTCCGGCAAAACCACGCCCACGGCCTTGGCTGCGCCAGTAGAGGAAGGAATGATGTTTTCCAGGATGCCACGACCGCCGCGCCAGTCCTTCTGGGAGGGGCCGTCAACGGTCTTCTGCGTGGCGGTGGCGGCGTGAACCGTGGTCATCAGGCCACGTTTCAGCCCCCAGTTGTCATTCAGCACCTTGGCAATAGGGGCCAGACAGTTGGTGGTGCAGGATGCCGCAGAAACGATTGCCTGACCGGCATAGGTATCGTGATTGACGCCGTATACGAACATGGGCGTACCGTCTTTGGACGGCGCGCTTTGCACGACTTTCTTGGCGCCGGCGTCGATGTGCTTCTGGCAGCCTTCTTCGGTGAGGAAGAAGCCGGTGCTGTCGATGACGATTTCAGCACCCACTTCATCCCATTTCAGGTCGGCGGGATCACGTTCTGCGGTGAGACGGATTTTCTTGCCGTCGATGACGAAGTTGTCGCCATCGACACTTACATCCTTGGGGAAACGGCCATGTACAGAATCGTATCTGAGCATGTACGCCAGGTAATCCGCATCCAGCAGGTCATTGATACCGACAATTTCGATTTCAGGGAAATCGTTGGTTACTGCGCGGAACACCATACGGCCAATGCGGCCAAAACCGTTAATACCGACTTTAATTGTCATAAGTTATCTCCAATTCTCCAGAAAAATACCAACGGGCGCCCTCCTTGCAGGCAGGGCGCCGGAACATTACATTACGCCTTTTACCGCGCTCACAACGTGATCAACGGTGAAGCCGAAGTGTGGGAACAGCTCGTTTGCAGGCGCGGACTCCCCAAAGCGATCAATGCCGATCACCCGGCCGGTGCCTACATATTTGTACCAGAAGTCGGTAACACCGGCTTCCACCGCCACCCGGGCAGTAACGCCGGAAGGCAGTACGGATTCCTTGTATTCCTCGTCCTGCTCGTCGAAAACCTCGGTACAGGGCATGGAAACCACGCGGATCTTCTTGCCTTCTTCCGCAAGCTGCTTGGCAGCGTCCATGGCCAGGGCGACCTCGGAGCCGGTAGCGATGATGATGGCCTCCGGCGTGCCGTCACAGTCCTGCAGGATATAGCCGCCATGGGCGATGAGAGACAGCTGGTCGTCGGAACGCACCTGGTGGGGCAGGCCCTGACGGGAGAAGATCAGGCAGGAAGGCCCGCTCTTCTTCTCGATGGCGCATTTCCAGGCCACGGCGGTCTCCACCGCATCACAGGGGCGCCAGGTGCTCATGTTGGGAATCAGGCGCAGGGTGGAAATCTGCTCAATGGGCTGATGCGTCGGGCCGTCTTCCCCCAGACCGATGGAGTCATGGGTATAGACAAACAGGCTGCGAACCCCCATCAAGGCCGCCATGCGCAGGGCGTTACGCGCATATTCGGAGAACATCAGGAAGGTGCCGCCGAAAGGAATGAAGCCGCCATGCAGGGCCACGCCATTCATGATGGCGGACATACCGAACTCGCGTACGCCATAGGAAATATAGTTGCCATCGGCCACGGTGTCGGTGATGGTCTTGGCGTCCGGCCAGGAAGTCAGGTTGGACGGGGTAAGATCCGCAGAACCGCCCAGGAACTCGGGCAGGGCCGCGGCATAGGCGGTAATGGCCTTCTGCGAAGCCTGGCGGGTGGCCGGGCTGGCTGCCGCTTCATCCGTGGCCTTGATATAGTCGTCGGCCACCTGCTGCCAGTTGTCCGGCAGATCACCATTCATGCGGCGCTCGAATTCGGCGGCCAGTTCGGGGTATGCGGCCTTGTAGGCGGCAAATTTCTCGTTCCAGTTGTCTTCGGCGGCCTTGCCCTTCTCCCTTGCGTCCCAACCGGCGTAGATTTCCTCGGGAATCTCGAAGGGCGCATAGGGCCAGCCCAGGTTCTCGCGGGTCGCCTGAATCTCTTCATCCCCCAGGGGCGCGCCATGACAGTCGTGGGAACCGCAAAGATTGGGAGAACCATAACCGATGACGGTCTTGCAGCAGATCAGGGTGGGCTTGTTGTTCACGGACTTGGCTTCACGAATCGCCTTGTCGATGGCGTCGGCATCATGGCCATCCACATCGCGGATCACATGCCAACCGTAGGCCTCGAAGCGCTTGGGCGTATCATCGGCAAACCAGCCTTCCGTATGGCCATCGATGGAAATGCCGTTGTCATCCCAGAATGCGATCAGCTTGCCCAACCCCCAGACGCCGGCCAGAGAGCAGCTTTCATGGGAGATGCCTTCCATCATGCAGCCGTCACCCAGGAAGGTGTAGGTGTAGTGGTCAACGATAGAGTGGCCTTCACGATTGAACTGGGCCGCCAGGGTGCGCTCGGCGAGGGCCATGCCCACGGCATTGGTAATACCCTGCCCCAGCGGGCCGGTGGTAGTCTCCACCCCGGGGGTGTAGCCGTACTCCGGATGGCCCGGAGTCTTGGAATGCAGCTTGCGGAAGGCCTTCAAGTCGTCGATGCTCAAATCATAACCGGTCAGGTGCAGCAGGGAATAGATCAACATGGAGCCATGGCCGTTGGAGAGCACGAAACGATCACGATCCGCCCACGACGGGTTGGAGGGGTTGTGTTTCATGTGGCCGTTCCACAATACTTCGGCGATATCCGCCATACCCATGGGTGCACCGGGGTGACCGGAGTTTGCTTTTTGAACAGCATCCATACTCAGAGCACGGATAGCATTGGCAAGATCTTTACGCGAGGACATAAGCCCCTCCCTTATGATTACAAGCTGATAGAAAACCCTAGCCTTGCGAAAAACACTTTCGGAAGACTGGATTCAGAACACACGGGGACTTGCCTAGCCGCCCCCTGAAAAAACAAATACCGAACATCAAGAAAAAAACAGGGCGCTTGCCGCAGATCGGCTGTCGTCCAACGCCTTGTCTTTATCAAGATATCCAAAATTCATCATCCGACCAAACGCTCCATGCGGTCACGAACCCCGGCCTATGCATTGGCCGTCATTCATCAATCCATTTTATGGAGCAGCCCATACTGGGAATCTGCTCTTCCGGCCCTTTTCCGGTCTCGGCCACCTGGCGCATGGCTTCAAACAAATCCCGGCGGGCATCTTCGGGCGCGGTTTCCTTGCGGCTGGCGTCCAGACGCCCGCGGTATTGCAGCTGAAGATCGGCGTTATAGCCAAAGAAATCCGGTGTGCACACGGCCCCGTAAGCCTTTGC
>JAMOMB010000168.1 GCA_027068795.1 Sedimenticola sp.
GGATGCCGGGCGGGTCGTGCATTCACAGTTGAGTTTGCTGCGCCAGCGGGTCTACGGGTTGTGCCTGGGTTACGAGGATCTCAATGATCACCAGGCGCTGCGTCGGGATCCGGCGATCCAGACGGCGGTGGAACGGGATACGCTACTGGCCAGCCAGGCGACCCTGTGCCGGCTGGAGCACCGCATGGACCGCCAGGCGGCGGTGGCGCTGCACGAAGTGCTGATCCAGCAGTTCATCGATTCCCATGCCAAGCCACCGCGCAAGCTGATCCTGGATTTCGATGCCACCGATGACCGGGTGCACGGGATGCAGGAAGGCCGTTTTTTCCATGGCTACTATGACCACTACTGTTTCCTGCCCCTGTATGTCTTCTGTGGAAAGCAGCTGCTGGTGAGCTACCTGCGTCCCTCCAGTGTCGATGGCGCCAAGCATGCCTGGGCCATCCTGGCCCTGCTGGTGAAACGGCTGCGCCAGGAATGGCCTGAGGTGAAGCTCATTTTCCGGGGCGACAGCGGCTTCTGCCGGCACCGCATGCTGGACTGGTGTGACCGCCATGGAGTGGGCTACGTGGTGGGCATTGCCAAGAATGCCCGTCTGCTGGGCAAGGTGGCCATCGAGCGGGAAGTGGCGGAAGAGTATTTCGAGGCCGTGGGCGAGAAGGTGCGCTTCTTCGAATCGATCCGCTATGCGGCCGGCACCTGGAAGGCCCAGCGCCGGGTCATAGCCAAGATCGAGCACACGGCCAGAGGGAGCAACCCCCGCTTTGTCGTCACCAATCTCAAGGGCGCTTCCCAGTCGATCTATGACGGCCTCTACTGCGCCCGGGGCGAGATGGAGAACCGCATCAAGGAACAGCAGCTGGGGCTGTTCGCCGACCGCACCTCCTCCCATTACTGGTGGGTCAACCAGTTTCGGCTGCTGCTTTCGTCACTGGCCTATGTGCTGATGGAAGGAATCCGCCGACTGGCGCTCAAGGGAACGGAACTGGCCAGGGCTCAGGTGACCAACATCCGGCTGAAACTGCTCAAGGTGGGCGCGGTGATCCTGCGCAACACCCGACGGGTACGGTTCCTTCTTTCCAGCGCCTATCCCCATCAGCAGCTCTTCCTGAAAGTGGCTGCCCGGCTCCGGCCCACGTGACCCTTGCCGAGTGCTGCCCCAGCACGATGACAAACAATGGGGGTAAGGGGGTGGTGTGTCCGGGATCTGAAAATCCGCCCCAAAATGCCTTCAGAAGACCACCAGGAAGCAGGGTATCCGACAGGTTCTTGTCCCAGAGCACGGATCGGTGGTCTGATGAAACATCCGGGCTAGCGGGAATCTCTGAATTTTTCAGAGATTCCTCGAGGACGTGGGTCGAGTCTGGCGAAATCCATCGGCTCCTCGTCGGTGGGTTTCGTTCCTCGACCCATCCCAGGACCAGCCGTCCACCTC
>JAMOMB010000169.1 GCA_027068795.1 Sedimenticola sp.
CATGGAGGTCATGATGCCGATGGCCAGGGTCACGGCAAAGCCTTTTACTGGGCCACTGCCGATGGAAAACAGCACAATGGCTGCAATCAAGGTGGTTATATTCGCATCCATAATGGTGCTGAACGCTTTTGCATAACCAGCGTGAATGCTGGCCTGGGGCGTACTGCCCACCCGCATTTCCTCACGAATACGCTCATAGATAAGCACATTGGCGTCCACCGCCATGCCCACCGTGAGAACGATCCCGGCAATGCCCGGCAGGGTCAGGGTCGCTTGCAGTAACGACAGCGCCGCCATCATCAGAACCAGGTTGGCGATCAGCGCAGCATTGGCGAAGAGGCCGAAAACCTTGTAATAGACCACCATGAACACCATCACCAGCAGCAAGCCGATAATGACGGACTTGAAGCCCTGGTCGATATTCTCCTGCCCCAGGCTCGGTCCAATCGTCCGTTCCTCCACGATATCGATAGGCGCAGCCAGTGCGCCGGCGCGCAGCAACAGGGCCAGCTCATGCGCTTCCTGGGGACTGTCCAGGCCCGTGGTCTGAAAACGCGCGCCCAGGGGCTCGAGAATATTGGCCACGCTGATCACGTCCTCCACCAGACGCTTGATGGGTTTGCCTTCCTCGTCTCTGCCGACGATACGGTTTTCCTTGAACACCACGGCCATGGGCTTGCCCACATTGTCGATAGTGACATTGCGCATGCGCCGGGCGCCCTTGCTGTCCAGGTTGACCAGCACCATGGGGCTGCCCGAACGCTGATCAAAACCCGAGGATGCATCCGTAATCTGGTTGCCGGTGACGATGACGCGTTTTTTCAGCAAGATGGGACGGCCGTCTTCGCGCACCTTGTACAGGCGCGATCCCGGCGGAATCTTGCCGTTGTTCTTGGCGTCCAGGGCATCATGTTCGGTGTCCACCAGACGGTATTCCAGGGTCGCCGTGGCTCCCAATATGTTTTTCACCTGGGTGGGATCCTGCACACCGGGCAGCTCCACTACGATACGTCGTTCGCCCTGTTGCTGCACCAGAGGTTCCGCCACGCCCAGGGCGTTCACCCGGTTGCGGATGGTGGTGATGTTCTGCTGCAGGGCAAAGCGCTTGATCGAGCGTATCTCCGCCGGCGGCAGGGTCAGGCGCACGAAATAGGCGCCTTCCGCGTCCCTGGTTTCCACACCCAGATTGCGAAACTCATTGCCCAGGACTTCTTCGGCCTTGTCCCGGGTGGCCTCATCCTTGAACTTGACGTCAATGCCCCTGGCGTCCGCCTTTACGGTCAGATAGCGCAGCTTCTGGCCACGCAGGGCGGTGCGCACATCACCGGTATAGGCTTCCACCTTGTCCTTGATCGCCGCATCCATGTCCACATCGATAAGCACATGGATGCCGCCACGCAGATCCAGCCCCAGGTTCACGGGCTTGCCCCCCACGGCCAGCAGCCACTCGGGAACATTCGCCGCCGTGGTCAAGGCATAGGACACATTCTCCGGCAATACGCCGGCAATCACATGCTGGGCCTTTTGCTGGTCCGTGGTGGAAGGGAAACGGATCAGCAGACGCTCTTCCTTCTCTTCCATCGCCTTGACCGCAATACCACTGCTTTCAAGGGCGTTCTTGATCTTCTCCTGCAGCAAATCATCGACCACAGCGCCGCGGGAGCCGGATACAACAATTGCCGGATCCTGGCTGTAGAGATTGGGCAAGGCGTAAAACAGCCCGATTGCGAGTACAAAGACAACCAGGAGGTTCTTCCACAAAGGATATTGATTCAGCATGTCAGTTGGTGACTACAGGTGGCGAAAAAAAGATATTCAATAGAACTCAAAGCTCCTTGAGCGTTCCCTTGGGCATGACCGCTTCTACCGCAAGCCGGCGAACGGTGACTTCGATGCCGTCGGCGATTTCCACCTTGACGAAATTTTCGCCCACGTCGGTAATGCGTCCCATCAACCCGCCGCTGGTCTGCACCTCATCGCCTTTTTTCAGGCTTTCCACCAGTGCGCGATGCGCTTTCTGGCGCTTCACCTGGGGACGGATCATGAAAAAATACAGGATCAGAATCAGGCCAATGGGAAAAATCAGCCCTGTCAGACCGCCCGGACCGGCAGCAGCGGGGGTCGCTTCCGCCAGTGCGTCATTGATAAAGAAGTTCATAATAACTTGCCTCCGCTGACGCCTGTACGCCGCCGTCAGCCAAATTGGGGATTGCGAAGCCGGGTATTATGCCACAGAGCACGGCTGTGCATAGTGTAGTTTTATTGGCCAGCCCCTCAACCCGGCTCCAGGCCATCCACTTTCTGGAACCCCCGCGGCAGCTTGTTGCCGCGGCGTCCCCGTTCTCCTTCATAGGCATTGAGATCGGCCGCCTTCAGATTCAGGTGGCGCTTGCCGGAAATCAGCCGCACCTTGCCTCCCTCGGGCACCACCAGCATGGCGACTACATATTCTTCCCGTTCCGCCACCCGCTTGCCCGGTATGCCGATGATCTTGTTGCCCTTGCCCCGCGCCATTTCCGGCAGATCGCTAAGGGGGATGACCAACATGCGTCCTGCGCTGGTGACTGCCGCCACCCGGTCGGTATGAGGATCCGTTACCGGCTGCGCCTTGAGCACTCTCGCGCCCTTGGGCAGGGTCAGCACGGCTTTTCCCGCCTTCTTGTTGGCAAGCAGGTTTTTCGCCCGGGTGACGAAACCATAGCCGGCATCGCTCGCCAGCAGCCACCTTTGCTCCGGATCGCCACCGAGAACGGACACGAAAGAAGCGCCGTCCGGGGGGGAAAAACGCCCGGTGAGAGGTTCGCCCTGCCCCCTTGCCGACGGCAGGGTATGGGCGGGAAGCGAATAGCTGCGCCCGGTGGAATCCAGAAAGACCGCAGCCTGATTGCTGCGCAGCCGCACGGCGTCGCAATAGCCATCCCCCGCCTTGTAGTTGAGGCTGGCGGGATCGATTTCATGGCCCTTGGCCGCGCGCACCCAGCCTTTCTCCGACAGCACCACTGTGCTGGGCTCGCTCGGAGTGAGTTCGCTTTCGTCCATGGCCACCGCGGTTTCCCGCTCGATAATGGGAGAACGGCGCTCGTCGCCATATTCTTCGGCATCCGCCTCCAGTTCCTTGCGCACCAGGGTTTTCATGCGCTGCCTGGAACCCAGAGTCTTTTCCAGGTAATCCCGCTCCTTCGCCAGCGCTTCCTGTTCGGCGCGGATTTTCATCTCTTCCAGACGCGCCAGTTGCCGCAGCTTGGTATCCAGTACATAGTCGGCCTGCACTTCCGTGAGGTCGAAACGCGCCATGAGCACCGGCCTGGGCTCGTCTTCGGTGCGAATGATGTGGATCACTTCATCGATGTTCAGGAAGGCCACCAGCAGGCCTTCCAGCAGATGCAGCCGATCCAGTACCTTGTTCAGGCGATGTTGCAGGCGCCGTCTGACGGTGGCGAAGCGGAATTCCAGCCATTCCTTGAGGATGACGCGCAGATCCTTGACCTGGGGCCGCCCGTCCAGGCCGATGAGATTCAGGTTGACCCGGTAACTGCGTTCCAGATCCGTGGTGGCGAACAAATGCGACATGAGGCGCTCGAGATCCACGCGCTTGGAGCGCGGCACGATCACCAGGCGGGTGGGATTCTCATGGTCGGACTCATCCCGCAGGTCCTCGATCCAGGGAAGCTTCTTGGCGCGCATCTGGCTGGCAATCTGCTCCAGGATCCGGTTCCCCGACACCTGATGGGGCAAGGCGTTGATCACCACATTGCCGTCTTCCTTTTCCCAGCAGGCCCGGGCGCGCACGCTGCCCCGCCCGGCTTGGTAGATTTTCAGCAAATCCGCCCTGGGGGTGATGATTTCGGCATCGGTGGGATAATCCGGCCCGGATATATGCTCGCACAACTCTTCCAGGGTGGTTTTCGGACTTTCGATGAGGCGAATGCAGGCGCTGACCACTTCCCGCAGATTATGCGGCGGAATATCCGTGGCCATGCCCACGGCAATACCGCTGGCGCCATTGAGCAATACGTTGGGCAGACGTGCGGGCAACAGGCTCGGTTCTTTCAGGGTGCCGTCGAAATTGGGCACCCATTCCACCGTCCCCTGCCCCAGCTCGGACAACAATACCTTGGCGTAAGCAGTGAGCTTGGCCTCGGTATAGCGCATGGCGGCGAAGGACTTCGGATCATCCGGCGATCCCCAGTTCCCCTGGCCGTCGATCAGCGGGTAACGATAGGAAAAGGACTGGGCCATGAGCACCATGGCCTCGTAGCAGGCGGTATCTCCATGAGGATGAAATTTGCCCAGCACATCCCCCACGGTACGCGCCGATTTCTTGTGCTTGCTGGCCGCCGACAGGCCCAGCTCGGACATGGCATAAACGATGCGCCGCTGTACCGGCTTGAGGCCATCCCCGATATGCGGCAAGGCGCGATCCAGGATGACGTACATGGAATAATCCAGGTAGGCCTTTTCCGTAAATTCCGCCAGCCGCAGACGTTCGATTCCGTCGGGAGTGTAGTTTTCCATGCTATTTCTTCAGTTGCCGCATTTCATCGAGCATGGCCTGAATGTCGTTGTACCAGCGGGAAAGCTGCAGTTGCAACTCCGCGTCATCAGGGAACATGGGAGCCAAGGCCCGGGGGTCCATGGCGGCCAGCAGGGTTTCGTTGTTTTCTGCAATCACCGCGATTTTCAATGGCAGATAGGGGGACATTTCCGGGTGGCGGGCCAGAATACGCCGGACTTCCTCCACCTTGCCGAAGAACACCACCCGGTAGAAATCCGTCTTGTAGTCAAACTCCGCCATGCCGCCATCACAACGCTGAACATGGGCGACACTGTAACCATACTCCGGCAAAGTCTCCTTGAGCACATCCATGACATGCGCAGCCTTGGCATTGCTGCGCGCCATGACCAGAGTCTGGTCGGCCTGCACCGGCAGGGCCAGCGCCAGAAGAAGGCAAATACCAACACATATTCTCACAGGGTCGCTTCCTCCATTACGGTCAGGATGATCTCTTCCATGAGCACACCGACCTCGGACAGTTCCTGGTTGTTGAACAAGGTGGCGAGCTGGGCCACGTTGGCGGAAATCACCAGCACCTTTCCGTCCTGCTCCAGAACATTGATGCGGCAGGGCAATACCGTACCCAGGCGCGGATCGATATTGAGCAGGTGATAAAGCTCCTTGAAATTGCAAAAGCGTATGCTCACCTGGCGGGTATTCATGCTGAACTCATCCGTCAGCCCCTGCTCCAGATAGCGCTGGGGAAAAATGCGGAAATTCGCCCCCGCCAGCGCCTGCTTGACATTTTCCACCGTGGTCTCGAGATCATAGGGCGATTCCATGACATAGGCGGGTTTGCCCACCCATTCCTCCAAACCTTTCCTCGGCGCTGGCGGTTGCAGGGTGCGCAGATACGCGATGACATGGGCGACTTCCTGATCCGAAAGCTTGTCCCGGAATGCCGGCATATTGCTGGTCTTGCGTCCGCTCAGAATGATGTCCCGGATCATGGCGTCAGAGGCGGATTTTTGAAACCCGCTGTTGTTCAGCGCCGCGGGCATGACCATGAAGGAACGCTCCCGGGACAGGGTCACCCCGGTGCCCGCCCCTTCCCCGCTGCCGTCCTTGCCATGGCAGCGGACGCAGTGTTTCTGGTACAGGACATTGCCCTTGCCCGCATCCCCCTGGATTCTGGCGGCCTCGAATACCGGGCCGGGCTTGCCGGTCCAGCTGCGTACATAACGCACGATGGCGCTCACCTGGGCCGCACTGAGCTTCTGAAACGACGGCATGATGCGCCCCGGGCGGCCGTGGCGAATGGTTTTGGCGATATAGTCGTCGGAAACCTGGGCGAGTATCTCCGGGGACAGGGGAAGGCCAATTCCGCCCTGGCCGCGGAAATGGTGACAGGCGCTGCATTTTTCCTCATACAGCGCCTTGCCGTCAGGCGCTGCGAACAGGGGCATGCACAGCAACAGGAACAACCAGTTCAAATGTTTCATCAAGTCTCAACTCCAGCAATCAGATCCTGGGCGGCTTCCGCCAAATCTCCCTTTTCCTGCAGCCAGTTCTTGCGGTCTCCCGCACGCTTCTTGGCCAGCAGCATGTCCATCATGCTCATGGTGCCGTCGCCTGCTTCCATGGCCAGTTGCACCAGCCTTCTGGTATCCGGGTGAATGGTGGTCTCGCGCAGCTGCATGGGATTCATTTCCCCCAACCCCTTGAAGCGTTGCACATTCACCTTGCCGCGCAGTTTCTCCGCCTCGATACGCGACAGTATGCCCTGTTTTTCCGCATCGTCCAGGGCATAGAACACTTGTTTTCCCACATCGATGCGGTACAGGGGGGGCATGGCTACATACACATGCCCTTCTTTCACCAGCTTGGGGAAATGACGCACGAACAGCGCGCACAACAAGGTGGCGATATGCAATCCGTCGGAGTCCGCATCCGCCAAAATGCAGATTTTACCAAAACGCAATTTGGAAAGATCATCCACCCCCGGCTCCACACCAATCGCCACGGAAATATCATGCACCTCCTGGGAAGCCAGCACTTCGGCGGAATCCACTTCCCAGGTATTCAGTATTTTACCGCGCAGGGGCATGATTGCCTGGAAATCCTTATCCCTGGCCTGCTTGGCGGAGCCACCGGCGGAATCCCCTTCCACCAGAAAGAGTTCCGTACGCTTCATGTCATCGGAAGCGCAATCCGCCAGCTTGCCCGGCAGCGCCGGCCCCTGGGTCACTTTCTTGCGCACCACCTTGCGCCCGGCCCGCATACGCGTCTGGGCCGCATGAATGGCCAGCTCGGCAATACGCTCCCCCTCGGCGGTGTTCTGGTTCAGCCACAAACTGAACGCATCTTTCACCACACCGGAAACAAAGGCGGCGCATTCCCGCGAAGACAGACGCTCTTTGGTCTGACCGGAAAACTGGGGATCGGCCATCTTTACAGACAGCACATAGCTGACCCTGCTCCACACATCATCCGGGGTGATTTTCACTCCCCGGGGCAGCAGGTTGCGGAATTCGCAAAACTCCCGCACCGCTTCGGTGAGTCCGGAACGCAAGCCGTTTACATGGGTGCCGCCCTGTGCGGTGGGAATCAGGTTCACATAGCTTTCGGTAACCGGCTCACCGCCTTCGGGCAGCCAGAGCAGCGCCCAGTCGGCCGCTTCGTCCGTACTGGCCATGCTGCCGGTAAAAGGCGCCTCCGGCAACATTTCAAAGCCTTGCAGCGCATCCAGCAGATAGTCCTTCAAGCCATTG
>JAMOMB010000170.1 GCA_027068795.1 Sedimenticola sp.
CAGCCGCTTGAGGTTCTGCGGCAACAGCGCCGGCCCGGCGGCGCCGAGGCGATCCGGCCCATGGCACTGGGCGCAGTGCTGGAGATAAATCTCGCGGGCGTCCTGGCCGGCGCTTGCACCTGTCCAGGCAAAAAGAAGCAGCAATGCCGGCAGTATTTTCATTGCAGGCCGATTTCCTCGTCGGTGAGATAACAGGCGGGATCTTCCGCCCAGGGATCATCGGTGAGCTGCAGCGCCCGTACCCGGGTGTTGCCGTTGCAGATGCCCAGGTAGGCGCAGCGGGCGCAGCGCCCTTTCACCGGCCGGGGCGTTTGCTTCAGCCCCGCCATGATGGGGTCGGAGGTATCCTGCCAGATTTCGGAAAAGGGGCGCTCCTTGACGTTGCCCAGGTCGTAGTGCCACCACATGGTATCCGGATGCACCCGCCCCTGGTTGTCGATGTTGGAGATGTTCACCCCGGAGCTGTTGCCGCCCCATTGCTGCAGCTTGGCCTGGATATGGGCGGCCTGTTCCGGATAGTTTTTTTCCACCCAGTGCAGGAGGTAGACGCCATCCGCATCATTGTTGCCGGTGACGAATTCGGTGTTGCGTCCGGCCTTGGCGTCCGCCATGGCGCGTGCGAAGAGCAGATCCATGGCCCAGCGGGTGGTTTGCAGAAACACATCGTCCTTGCGGTTCTTGTTGCCCCTGCCCGCGTAGTTCAGGTGGGAGAAATAGAATTTGTCGATTTTTTCATCGTCCATGAGCGTCAGCAGCTGCGGCAGTTGTTCCGCATTATCCTGGGTCATGGTGAAGCGCAGACCCACCTTGATGCCCCGCTCATGACACAGGCGCAGGCCCTTGATGGATGCGGCGAAGGCTCCCTCCTTGCGGCGGAACTTGTCGTGGGTCTCGGCGATGCCGTCGATGGAGATGCCCAGATAGTCGAAGCCCAAGGCGGCGATCCGTTCGATATTGTGTTCATCGATGAGGGTGCCGTTGGTGGACAGGGCGGTGTAGAAGCCCATGTCCTTGGCGCGGCGGGCGATGTCGAAGATGTCCGGGTGCAGCAGGGGTTCGCCGCCGGAGAGGATCAGCACCGGCACCTTGAATTGCTTCAGGTCGTCCATGACTTGGAAAATCTGCGCCGTGCTCAGCTCGTTGGGGAAATCCGTGTCGGCGGAAATGGAATAGCAGTGCTTGCAGGTCAGGTTGCAACGGCGGATGAGGTTCCAGATGACCACGGGGCCGGGTGGATTGCGTTTCGGCCCCAGGGGCGTGGGGTCGAGGATTTCCTTCATGAACTGGGAAATGCGAAACATCTTAGGGATTTCCTCCGGGCAGGCGCAGGCCGGTCTTTTTCAGGATGCGGGTACTGAACAGGACTTCGTGGCCCCGGTCGTTTTCTCCCAGCAGTTTGGCGATTTTTTCCACTTTCAGCATTACTTCGTCCCGGTCGCGGCCATGCACCATGGCGAACAGATTATAGTTCCACAGCGGGGGATGGCGGGGGCGGTGGTAGGCATGGCTGACGAATTCCAGCGCGCCGACCATTTCGCCGCAAATCTGGATGTGTTCATCCGGCACGTCCCAGACGCTCATGCCATTGCCGCGAAAACCCAGTACATAGTGATTGGGCACGGCGCCGATACGGCGGATGATGCCCCGGTCCTGCATTCTTTGCATGCGCGCCATGACCTGGGCGGGAGTGCCGCCCACTTGTTCGGCGATGGCCTCATAGGGCTTTTCCGTCAGGGGCAGGCCGGCCTGGGTGGCCTGGATGATAGCGCGATCCAGATCGTCCAGGGAGGCATTGGTGTCGGAAGCAATCATGCAGCCAGCCTATCACAGGGTGAAATGCAGCCCAATGAAGAACTCCTGTTTCTTGGGCATGTTGTATACGGGATAGCCGGTGCTTTCCTCGATTTCCCGCAGCACCTGCTGTATCCGTTCCGGGGTGTCCGTGGCCAATACGAACCACATGTTCAGGGCGTGTTCCCGGGCGTAGTTGTGGGCGACTTCAGGAAAGGCGTTGACCTTTTCCGCTACTTGTTCGAAGTCGTTTTGGGGAATGGACATGGCGCACAGGCTCAAGCCGCCGCCCATGCGCTCCGCGTGGTACATGGGGCCGAAGCGCGACAGGCGCTTGTCTTTCAGCATGGCCCGCAGACGTTCGAGGAGTTCCTGTTCGCCAATGCCCAGTTCGGCGGCGGCTTGCCCATACGGCTGTTCGCAAATGGGGAAACCATGCTGCAGCCGGTTGATGATGGCGCGATCAGTGGCGTCCATGGAGGATTTTGGTCCGGCTACAGATATTTGGCGCCGCGCTGCTTGAAACGCCGGCCGCTGAACAATACTTCATAGGGGATGTCCTGCAGGTTTTCCGATTCCACCAGGCTTTCGATGTAATTGAGCACCCGCTCCCTGTCCTTGCCGTGGATCATGCAAAACAGGTTGTAGGGCCAGTCGGGCAGGCGTCTCGGGCGCTGGTAGCACAGGGTCACGCAGGCGTGTCTGCCCAGGGCTTCGCCCACGCGCTGCACCTGTTCGTCCGGAACATCCCAGACCACCATGGCGTTGGCGGTGTAACCCAGTTCATGGTGGCGCACCACGATGCCCATGCGCTTGATGATGCCGTCTTCCTGCATGTTCCGGATGCGCTGGATGACGGTTTCCTCAGCCATGCCAAGCTGCCTGCCCAGTTCCGCATAGGGGCGGCTGCTCAGTGGAAGTCCGCCCTGGATGAGGGCGATGAGCTTTTGATCCTGCGCGTTCAGCACCATAGGGGAAAGCCCAGGTCGATATGGTATTGCTGTTCCAGGGGCAGGCTCATGACCTTGCAGCCGGTGCGGGCCTGAATCTCGTTCAGCACTTCCTCCAGGCGCTTCTGCTCTCTGGCGGTGACGACAAACCACAAGTTGAATGCATGCTCCCGCTCGTAGTTATGGTTGACTTCTTCATAGCTGCTGATGATATCGGCGGCCTGTTGCAGCCGGTCTGCGGGAACGGAGATGGCGGCCAGGGTGCTGGTTCCCAGGCGTTTGGGCTTGAGCACCGGACCGACCCGGCTGATAAAACCCTGCTCCTTGAGTCTGCGCAGGATGTCCAGCACCAGGGCCTCGCTGGTGCCCAGCTCTTTGGCGATGTCCGCATAGGGCGTGGCGGACAGGGGAAAGCCCTTCTGGTATTCGTTCAGCAGGCGTTTTTCCAGGGTGGACAGTTCGGGTTCGATGGCTGTCGTGATGCTGGGATAGTTATTTACTGCCGGGGCCGCCATGGTCACAATCCTGTCTGGTGCGCGCGGTTGGTGAAGAAAATGCCGCTGGGTTTTTCCGCCTTGAAACGGGTTTTCAGGGTCAGGCTTTGCGTATCATAGATCTGTATTTCATCCTTGTCGCGCACGGATACCCATACTTCCTCTCCGCGCGGGGTGAATTCCATGTGCAGGGTTCCCTTGCCGCTTTTCAGGGTCTTGATGATTTTCAGGGTTTCACTGTCGATGATCTGCAAGGTATCATTGTCGGGGAAGGCAAAGTTGACCCATAACTGCCGCCCGTCCGGCCGGGCCATGACAAATATGGGTTGGCCATGTACGGCGATGCGCCCGCTTTCTTTCCAGTCCGAGGTGTTGACCACCAGCACCTCATGGTGGCCCACCGCAGGCAGAAAGGCCTGGTTGCCTGCAACCGCCCAGCCTTCCAGGTGCGGCATCTTGTATACGGGAAGCTGCTGCTCCCCCTTGCCGTAATGGTCGAGGATGCGCGTCACGCCTTTTTCCGGATGCCACAGATCCAGCAGCGCCAGTCCGTCTTCTCCGAACAGGCCGCTGATGTAGTAGCGCCCGTTCGGGGTGACCAGCCCGTCGTAGGGGAGGCGGCCAATGCCGGTGAATTTTGTCAGCGCGGGTTTGCCCGGCTGTTTCATGTCCAGAATCCAGATTTCGCCAGTGTCGTACAGGGAAAAGACGAAGCGCTGTCCGGGTGCATCCACCAGGCCCACGGTTTTGGAACCCTTGCCCTTGGCTGTGGCCGTAGCCGGGATGTCTGCGACCAGGGACAAGTCCGCCGCGGAAAAAACCTTTACTCCGCCGGGCACATAATTGGATACCGCAATGAGCTTCCCGTCCTGGGAAATGGCGCCGCCAATGCTGTTACCCCCCTGGATTACCCGTTTGTCCAGGGCGCCGCAGAGGATATCGATCTTGCTCAGCCCGCCGTCCCGCCCGAATACATAGGCATAACGCTCGTCCCGGGAAAACACCGCAGAGGCATGGGAAAGATCGCCCAGTCCTTTCACCCGGAACAACACCTTGTGGGCGCTGGTGTCGATGACCAGTACGCTGCCGCTGGCGCGTTCGATGATGATGCCCATATCGCCGGTGCCCCGGGTCAGGCATTCTGCCTGCGCCATGGTCGGCAGCATCAGCATCAGGGTGAGCAGCAGTTGCTTCATCGGCTTACTCCTTGCTTCAGTTGCATGGCCAGCCACTGGGCTTCGCTGGGAGAAAGAAAAGGCCGCCAGGGAGGCATGGGCGTGCCCGGGCGGCCATGCAGGATGGTGGCGACGATCTGTTCGTTGCTGAGGCGGCGCAAGGCCGGCGGGGTCAGGGGCGGCCCCAGTCCACCTTCCAGGCGCATGCCATGGCAGGAGCCGCAGTCATGCCGCAGCAGGTGCAGCAACTCCGTTTGCCGCTGGGCGCCGGGACCCGCATTGGCGCAGACCACCGCGCTGCTTCCCAACGCGAAGGCCGCCAGCATGGTCATTCGAAACAAGTTCATCAGTGGGCGGCTCCGAACCATTGAATTACGGTTCAATGTACCGTCAGCCATCCTGGCCAACATTGATGGAGGTCAAATCATTTTGCTTTGTCCCGGCTGCGGCAAGGCGAGTCTTCGGCATGGAAAATCTTGTGCCCTTCCTCGAGAATGAAATCGAGAAAGCTCTGCGCCACCAGGGAAAGGTGCTTGCCCTTGAGGTGGACGGCAAACCAGCGCCTGGTGACGGGAAAATCCTCCACATCCAGAACGGCCAGTTTGCCCGTAGCGACTTCCAGACGAATGCTGTGCAGGGACAGCACCGCCACGCCGATGCCGGCGAGCACCGCCTGTTTGATGGCTTCGGAACTGCCCAGTTCCATGTAGGGGGTCACGGAAAGGTTTTTTTTCTCGATGATGCTGTCCACCACGCCCCGTGTGCCTGATCCCGGCTCGCGGGTGATGAAGCGCTCGCGCAGTACTTCCTTCAGTTTTAGCCCGGTGCTGCCTGCCAGGGGATGGGCGGGCGGGGCTACAAAGCCAAGGATATTCTCCAGAAACGGTTGGCTTACCAGCCGCTCGTCTTGTGGAACCTGGCCCATAACCACGAAATCGTCTTCGTTGTTCAGCAGGCGTTCCATCACCCGTGCGCGGTTGGTGAATTTCAGATGGGGTTCCACGCCGGGGTGCAATTGCAGGAACTGTCCCAGCAGATGGGGCATGAAATATTTGCCGGTGGTGACCACGGCCAACTGCAGGGGGCCTTCGATGCGCCCCTTGAAGGCGTCGATGCGTTGATCCAGTTCTTTCAGCCGTAGCAGCACATCGGTGGCGGTGGCAAACACCGCCTGGCCTGCCGGGGTGGCGAAGATGCGCTTGCCCACCTGTTCCAGCAGGGGGATGCCCGCCTGTTCCTCCAGTCGTTTCACCTGGATGGAAACGGCGGGCTGGGTTAGGTGCATCTCTTCCGCCGCACGGGTAAAGCTGCGGTTGCGAACCACGGACTCGAACAGTCTAAGTTGCTGAATCGTCAGATGCATGGATTGTCCATAAACATATATATATGCAAAACATAATAACAATTAATTTTTGTTTTTGCTTCCCGGGCGTTAAAGTTTTTCCCACGCTCTGGCCGACACAACATCGGCAATCAGGGGTCAGGGTGGCAGCCCAGGGCTGGCCCCCAAAGATTTCAAACACAGATCGAGGATCTAGAATTATGGCAGATAAAATCTATAGCGCGGGCGTCAAGGAGTACCGGGAAACCTATTGGGATCCTGATTATACGCCCAAGGACACCGACATCCTGGCTTGTTTCAAGGTCATTCCCCAGGCGGGCGTGCCCCGTGAAGAAGCCGCCGCCGCTGTGGCAGCGGAGTCTTCCACCGGCACCTGGACCACTGTGTGGACCGACTTGCTCACCGACCTGGATCACTATAAAGGACGGGCCTACGCCATCGAGGATGTGCCCGGTAACGATGAATCCTTCTATGCATTCATCGCCTATCCCCTCGACCTGTTCGAGGAAGGCTCCGTGGTCAATGTGTTCACTTCCCTGGTGGGTAACGTGTTCGGTTTCAAGGCCGTGCGCGCCCTGCGTCTGGAAGATGTGCGTTTCCCCCTGGCCTATGTGATGACCTGTAACGGTCCTCCTCATGGCATTCAGGTGGAACGCGACATCATGAACAAATATGGCCGTCCCCTGCTGGGCTGCACCATCAAGCCCAAGCTGGGTCTGTCGGCCAAGAACTATGGCCGCGCCGTTTATGAAGCCCTGCGTGGTGGTCTGGACTTCACCAAGGACGATGAAAACGTCAACTCCCAGCCCTTCATGCGCTGGCGTCAGCGTTTTGATTTCGTCATGGAGGGTATCCAGAAGGCCGAGGCCGAGACCGGGGAGCGCAAGGGCCACTACCTGAATGTGACCGCCCCCACTCCTGAGGAAATGTACAAGCGGGCCGAGTACGCCAAGGAAATTGGCGCGCCCATTATCATGCATGACTATCTGACGGGCGGTTTCTGCGCCAACACCGGCCTGGCCCAGTGGTGTCGTGACAATGGCATGCTGCTGCATATCCACCGCGCCATGCACGCCGTGCTCGACCGCAATCCCAACCACGGCATCCATTTCCGCGTGTTGACCAAGGCCCTGCGTCTGTCCGGCGGCGACCATCTGCATTCCGGCACCGTCGTGGGCAAGCTGGAGGGTGACCGTGACGCCACCCTGGGCTGGATCGATCTGATGCGTGAATCCTATATCAAGGAAGACCGCAGCCGCGGCATCATGTTCGATCAGGATTGGGGTTCCATGCCCGGCGTCATGCCCGTGGCTTCCGGGGGTATTCATGTATGGCATATGCCCGCCCTGGTATCCATCTTCGGCGATGACTCTGTGCTCCAGTTCGGTGGCGGCACCCTGGGCCATCCCTGGGGCAATGCAGCCGGCGCCGCCGCCAACCGCGTGGCCGTGGAAGCCTGCGTCAAGGCCCGCAATGAAGGCCGTGAGTTGGAGAAGGAAGGCAAGGAGATTCTCACCAATGCCGCCAAGTCCAGTCCGGAGCTGAAAATGGCCATGGAAACCTGGAAGGAAATCAAGTTCGAGTTCGATACCGTGGACAAGCTTGATATCGCCCACAAATAAACCGGTTTGCCGGGGCGGGTTCTCGCCGCCCCGGTCGCCAATGAACTCGATCCCCAACGAGAGGAACAAGACATGAGTGAAGTACAAGACTATAAATCCAGCCTGAATGACACTGCCAGCCGCAAGTTCGAGACCTTTTCCTATCTGCCGGAGATGACAGCGGAAGAAATGCGTCAACAGGTTGAATACATCGTATCCAAGGGCTGGAATCCGGCCATCGAGCACACCGAGCCGGAAAACGCCTTTGGCCATTACTGGTACATGTGGAAGCTGCCCATGTTCGGCGAGACTGATGTGGATCACATCCTGTCCGAAGCCGAGGCCTGCCACAAGGCCCATCCAGGCAATCATGTGCGCCTGGTAGGGTACGACAATTTCGCCCAATCCCAGGGCGCTGCGATGGTCATTTATCGCGGAAATATGGGATAACGACTAGGCTTTTCTCCCGGCTTCACGCCGGGAGGCTTTTTCCGGATGCCCGCGAGAGCGGACATGGGGAAAAGGCAACCCAACAGCAATCTGGAGGCAGTATGAACGCAAAGATCGATTCCCATCTGGAGCAACTGGCCGGACAATACCGGGTCGAGAACGAGCCCTTCTACCGCACGGTGAGTGATGAGGTGGAAACCTACGAAACCGCCTACGCAGCACGCATGCCCATGATGCTCAAGGGCCCTACGGGCTGCGGAAAATCCCGTTTCGTGGAGTATATGGCCTGGAAACTGGGACGCCCGCTGATCACCGTGGCCTGCAATGAGGATATGACTGCCTCGGATCTGGTGGGCCGTTTCCTTCTCGACAAGGATGGCACCAAATGGCATGACGGCCCCCTGACCCTGGCGGCGCGTATCGGCGCCATCTGTTATCTGGATGAAGTGGTGGAAGCGCGCCAGGACACCACCGTGGTGATCCACCCCCTGACCGACCACCGCCGCGAACTTCCACTGGACAAGAAGGGCGAGCTGCTCCGGGCGCATCCGGATTTCCAGTTGGTGATCTCCTACAACCCCGGTTACCAGAGCCTGATGAAGGATCTGAAGCAGTCCACCAAGCAGCGTTTTGGCGCCATTGATTTTGATTATCCCGATGCTGAAACCGAAGCTGAAATCATCTCCCGTGAAGGCGGGGTGGACAGCGACATGGCGAAAAAACTGGTGCAGATCGGTCAGCGCGGCCGCAACCTCAAGGGGCACGGCCTGGATGAGGGCATATCCACCCGCCTGTTGGTGTACGCGGCGCAGCTCATGGGCAAGGGATTGGATCCGCTGGTGGCCTGCCGTGTGACCCTGGTGCGTCCGCTTACGGACGATCCGGATATGCGCGACACCCTGGACGCCGCCGTCACCACTTTCATCGAATAATCCAGGAGCTGCGCCATGAGCGTGAATCTCGACGATTATCGTGAAAGCCTGGTGAAGGTTGCGCCCGAGTTGGCGGATACCCTGGATGCCCTGTTTCATGAAGCGGCGCGGAATATGTCCGCCACTGGCTTGCAGGACTACATGCAGGGCGCCCGGGGGCTGGCCGATCTGGGCCGGGGTGGAAATCTGGTAACCAGCTTCCTGGAGGAAATGCCCGCGGTGGCGAAGGAGTGTGGCGATGATGTGATCCGTGACTGCATCAGCGCCGCCATGAAACTCTCTTCCATGACTTCCGGCGGGGTCATCTCCCTGCTGTTCGCTACCTTGCCCACGGTGGCGCGGCGCCTGGGCGACCCCGAGCTGTTGCGCCAGTACCTGGGGCTCATCCATCAGCTCTCGGCCCGGGCGGCGCGGGGGCTGCGTCCCATGCTGGAGGTGATGGACGAGCTGCTGGAGAAACTTACCCTGTCGGGGCTGCGCCGCTGGGCGCTGTATGGCGCCCAGGCCTATGCCCGGGATCTTCAGGGGCAGGTAAGGTATTTCGGCCTGGAAACCGAAGATTCCCGGGCCGTGCTGCAGAAGGAGCGGCGCGGCACCCTGTTTATCGACAGCCAGCGCAAGGTCAATTTCTATCTGCGCGCCCTGTGGGGCAGAGATTTTTTTCTGCGTCCCACGGCGGCGGATCATGAAGGCTTCAAGCCCTATCTGGAACAGCGGGTCATGCACTTGCCGGATGCATTGGACGACGTGGGCGGCATCTCGGGGCGAGAACTGTACCGGGCCATGGCCACGCATCTGGCAGCGCATATGATGTATACCCCGGAACCCATTTCCGCCGAACAGCTCAGTCCTGCACAGATGTTTTTCATCGGCTTCATGGATGATGCCCGGGTGGAGTACAATGCTGCCCGGAATTTTCCTGGCCTGCGTACGCTGTGGGGCAGCTTGCTGCGCCTCGATTACGAGCAGCCGCCGGAGCACCCCAGCCTGGGCCTGCTGGAGAAAATGGCCGCCAGTCTGCTGGATCCCGCTCACCCCCTGGCGGATGACAAGCTGCGGGCGCTGGTGGAGAAGTTCCATGCTCAGATTGAAGCCAGCAAGCTGGATCCCATGTTTTCCTGGCATATGGGGCTGGAGCTGTTCAACGAACTGTCCGCCCGCCGGGAAGTGCCCAGCTTGCGCCTGCTGGAAAAACTGCGCATTCCCTACCGGGATGACAATCGCCTGATCTGGGATTTCGACGAGTTCGCCTGGCAGGATTCGGCGGAGTACATCGCCGCCAGTCAGCGTCAGGTGCGCAAATATGTTTCCGCAGTGGAAATGGCCAATGAGGTGGATTGCGAGCTGGCCGGTGATGATGCCCAGGAGATCTGGGTCTGCGCTACCGAGTTCATGCCCTATGAGGATGCTGGTGAGGCTACGGTCAGCTACAATCAAATGTGGGGCAAGGAGCCGGTGTCCGATCCGTTCCACTATCACGAGTGGGACTATCAGGTGCAGCTGCACCGCCCGGACTGGGTGATGGTGTATGAGCGGCGTCAACCCAAGGGGGATCCGGAGGATATCGAGCGGATCCTGCTGGAGTACAAACCCATCACCCAACGCATCAAGCAGATCATCGATATGATGCAGCCCCAGGGTGTGCAGCGGGTTCGCAATATGGAAGACGGTGATGAGATCGATCTCAATGCCGCGATTGCTTCCATGATCGATATCCGCATGGGGCGGCAGCCTGATCCGCGCATCACCATGCGCAATGTGCTGAACAACCGTGATCTGGCTATCGTGGTGCTTCTTGATCTATCCGAATCCACCAATGAAACCATGGCCGGTTCGGACAAGACGGTGCTGGAGCTGACCCGTGAGGCTTCGGCCCTGGTGGCGACCGCCATCGAGGGCGTGGGTGATGCATTCGCCATTCACGGTTTTGCTTCTGATGGCAGGCATGATGTGCATTACTACCGCTTCAAGGATTTTGATCAACACTGGGATGAAGATGCCCGGGCGCGTTTGGCGGGTATTCAGGGTGGACTTTCCACCCGTATGGGCGCAGCCCTGCGCCATGCGGGTCGGCATCTGCTCAACCAGCCCCAGCGCAAGAAACTGATTTTGCTGGTTACCGATGGTGAGCCGGCGGATATCGATGAACGTGATCCTCAGCATCTGCGTTACGATACCCGCAAGGCGGTGGAAGAGCTTGCCTCAAAAGGAGTGCATAGTTACTGTCTGACCCTGGATCCCAATGCCGATCACTATGTGAAGCGCATCTTTGGCATCAACAATTACACTATCGTGGATCATGTGGACAGGTTGCCGGAGAAGCTGCCGGCGCTGTTTGCCAGCCTGACCAAATAGGGCGCTGGCGGATTTCGTGATTGGCGTGGAGGTTCTGTGGTGAGCCGTTTTGGGGAAGTGCCTCCCTACGCCCGGCGTGCAGAGCAGGTGGACGCTTCGCTATACAATCTCTGGCGCCGCGCCCGTCTGGATCTGCGCCTGCATATGCACTCATAGCGGCCTGGCGGCCATTCTGTCCAGTCCCTGAAACCAATGGCCGTCGGGCTGACAGTCATTTCACATGCACCATGCCCGTCATTTCCGGATGGGGGCCGCAACGATAGGGGAAGCTTCCCGCCTCCTTGAACACCCGCTCATAACTGTCTCCGGGGAACAGGTAATCGGGTTCCGGCTCGCCCAGTTGTTCGAACCAGACGTTGTGGTACTGGCGCTTTTCCTTATTGATCCAGCGCACCTTGTCGCCTGCCTTGATGGTGATTTCCTGGGGCAGGAACTTGAACTTGATGATTTCCACCTCTGTCAGCGCCGGTTCCGCGGCATTGATCAGGTTGGCGGACAGCATCAGGGCGATGAAAAGCACGGTCTTGAAGGCTGTTGTCATCTTTGCTTTCCTCCATGTTGTCCCATGGGGATATATTACGCCTTGAACGTGAGAGCGACCACTGTCGCCAGGCAAAAAAAAGCTGGCAGACGGATGCCTGCCAGCTAACATGTTGCAGAAAGGAAATTATTTGCCGACTACATTGATCTCGGCTTCATCATTGTCCAGTCCCAGCTTGTAGCCCAGGGATACATGATGGAAACGGGCGTTGCTGTAGTCATCGTGAATGGCGAAGCTGAAATCATAGAGCTTGCCAGGTTCAAGAGCGATGTCCCCGGGCTTGCCAGTGTTCAGCTTGCGCTTCATTTCGACCACCCAGGTGTTGCCCTCTTTGGTGGCGTTTGCGTCGAACTGGCCGCCGCCGCTCATATGGCGTTGCTCCAGCACATAGCCGTTCTCGGTCTTCTTGCTGCCTGAGGAATAGCGCATCAGATCCATGAAATGACCCGCTTCCAGCTCGGCCTGGATTTCTTCCGGGCTCTTGAGCTTGTCCCAGCCGCCACGTTTCTTGCCCCGGCGGCCCTTGACCTCGATCTTGGTGCGGCTTTCCTTGAGGTACTTGGTCACGCCCTGTTTGAGATCCAGCACCTTGGCTGCTTCACTGGCGTCCAGGGTGGCTTGATCCGGAGCATGGGGCATGGTGCGGGCATCGTGATGACATGCGCCCCAGCATCCCGCGCGATCTGCATATTCCACTGCGTCAGTGGTGAGCATGATGGCGATTTTCATGGGGTTTTCCGGATCCATCTTGCCGCCTTCCACGAAAGGCACGGCAACATGTTCCGTATCCTCCCATTCGAAGCGCAGGTAGAAGTTTTCCTGGTCATGGGCGGCCTGCACCTTCACCGGGATGCTGGCGCGCTTGCCGGGAATGGGCGTCGGCTCGGCTTTTTCGCCGGTGACCATTTTTACGCCCATGTCAGCGGTTTCCTTGTCATGGCAGGTGGTGCAGCGGTCGCCGCCCTTGTCGAAGGGCCGGGCGCCGCCATGATCGCGGCCATTCAACACCCATTCGATGGAGGTCTGCCCGGGATAGAAGATGGTGATCTCCCGGTCGGGTACTGCGCTCCAGTCAACGCCAAATGCGTCGCCTGATGAGGCGGCGGCTGCGCTTGCTGCTGCGCCGGCGGCAGGGGCTCCAGCGCCGCCTTGGGCGGCAAGTGCTGCGGCAACGGCGGCTTCAATGCGCTTTTTCTCGGCTTCCTTGGCGGCTTTGGCCGCTTCCCTGGCCTTTTCCTTCTCGGCCTTTTCCTTGGCGGCCTGTTCGGCTTCCATGGCTTCCACTTCTTTCAGCCCCTGTTTATACATTTCCGGCACTTCGCGAATGAACTTGGTATTGGGCATTTCCAGTGCTTCCAGTTCTTCGTCACTGAGTTGCTTGCGCACGTTCTTGTGGGCAATGCCCTTGTGGCAATCGATGCAGGTTTGTCCGGTTTCAAAAGCATTGAGGTGCTGTTTGCGGGCCCGGGGCTGCTGGAATTTGGGGTTCATGGATTCGAAGTTGTGACAATTGCGGCATTCCCTTGAATCGGTCTTCTTCATGGTTTTCCAGACGTTCATTGCCAGTTGCAGGCGTTTGGCATCAAACTTCTCTGGCGTATCCACGTCTCCAGTGATGTAGTGATGGTACAGCTCGCGGGTTGCCTGGATTTTGCGCACCACTTTATGGATCCATTCCTTGGGGACATGGCAGTCAGCACAGGTCGCCCTGACGCCGGTGCGGTTGGAGTAATGGATGGTGGGCGTGTATTCCTTATACACGTTGTCTTTCATTTCGTGACAGCTGATACAGAATTCCAATGTGTTTGTTCTTTCCATACCCCAGTTGAAACCGCCCCAGAAGAGGATGCCAATGAGGAAAAAGAAGAAGGCGGCACCTATCCCTGTGCGTTTTTTGGTGTTGCGTTTTGTTTCTGTCATGGCGATTCACTCCAATATATTCCGGACGGGTGCGCTTGTGGCCCACTGCAATTGGGAAACGGGGAATACGACCGTTTCCGGGGAGAAAAAAGACGGGCATGGGCAGAGAACCCATGCCCGTCTCTGGTTGATTACACCTAGACCATCAACATCAGGTCACATGGTGTGTACGGTTATAGACATTGAACTTACCCGTAGGCGCGTAGAAGCCCTTGATTCGGGTCTTTTCCTTGAGCGTCTTGGCGTCGAAGATCACGATTTCGCCGTTGGGCTTCTTGGAATCCTTGCGGTTCCAGACGGAAACCCAGACTTCGGAACCGTCCGCGTTGAACTCCATATGCACGGCGGCATAACCTTCCACTTCGGTCAGACGGAATGTCTTGACGATTTCCCGGGTTTTCTTGTCGATAACCTGCACGGACTGCTGCACCTCGGGCTCGGGGTGCTTGGTCTGGTCAACCCAGACGTAATCCGATTTGGGATGGGTGCGGATGAAGACGCCCGGACCATCGGTTTCCACGGTGTAGCAGATTTTCCACGCCTGGTCCTTGTGTCCGGCGGGATCGTTGCCCCATACCGTGACCAGACCCACGCCCAGATGGGGCGTGCCGCCTACAGGGCCGCATTTGGGGTCAATCCAGTTGGCGCCGGGGCCTGGATGAGGTAGCTTGTCGGTATCGATAATGGCTTCCAGTTTCTGGGTGTCGGTGTCCACTACCACCATCTTGTTGGAGGCGTTGGCCGCGATCTGGAAGTAACGTCCGGTGGGATCGAAGAAGCCGTCATGCAGGAACTTGGCCGTGTCCATCATGGTGATCTTCAGGTTGTCGATATCGCTGTAGTCCACCTGCCACATTTGTCCCAGCTCTTTCATGGAGACCAGCCAGGTCGGGTGGTTGGGCGTATCGTAAATGGCGGCAACGCGGGATTCGTTGACGTATTCGCCATCCACGTTCACGCCGCGGGAAGAAACCACTTTCAGCGGCTCCATGGTGGCTGCGTCAACGATAACGAAATGGGGTGGCCAGTAGCCGCCGCCCACAACATATTTGCCATCGCCGGAGACCGCAACGTCACGGGCGTCATAGGCGATTTGCACTTCGGCCACTTTCATCTTGTCCGGCGTCTGCCACAGATCGATCTTGGTCAGCTTGCCATCGCGGCCCATGGTGTACCAAAAGCGACCGGGATCCTTTGCTTTTAGCGACTTGTTGTGTTCCGCAGCTTTCAGTACATGTACAGCGTAGCCGGTTGGAATATGGGCGACGATTTCATGCTTGTCTCCATCCACCACGGCCACCTTGCCCACATCCCGCTCGATGACCAGGAAGAAGTTTTCCCAGTTGCGGCCATGCAGCGGTTTGCTGGGATAATCCTTGGGATCGACATATACCTTGTGGCGCTCTTTCATCAGCGCAAGAGACATTTCCGGTGGAATGGGCGGCTCTTGCTGGATGTATTTGGCCATCAGGGTGATTTCTTCCTTCGACATGATGTCGTTGAAGTTGTTCATGCCCCCTTCTGTGCCATAGGTAATGATCTTTTCCAGACGTTTTTGCCCCAGCTTGATGGTATCCTTGGGCAACAGGGCTTTACCCGTTGCGCCCTTGCGCAAGGTGCCATGACAACCCGCGCAACGCTGGAAGTAGATGGTCTTGCCTTTCTCAAAGTCTGCCTCGGACATTTTTGGCGCCTGGTTGGCGGCGCCTGCCGTGGTCGCAACACCGGAAATCGCAAGGCCGATGGCAATGCTCAGAGCGGATGTACGGAGTTTGGTCTTTAACATTTCAGATTACCCCACAGTTGGTAAATTGAACCGAAAAGGAGTTTCTCCGGTTCCCAAAAAAATTACGTTCACTGTATTTTTTACAATGATCGTTGCATGGTAATGTGAACTCTGTCCGGGGAACTGACATTGACCTACATCAAGCAAGGTTTTATATAATCAAACGCTAATATGTTTCTCCCGGATCTGTGACATGGAAACAAATAATGAATGCAAGATGTTGATTTTGAAAGTGGATTAACAGTCTTCAAGTGGGCCTTTGCGCTTTGATGAAAAACATATTTTAGTTTGCTAAATCAATATGTTATGCCTTGACGGCGGATGGGTTTCCGGGGCGGCGGTTTATGTTATGGTATTTCGGTAGAACCTATATGGATGGTGGGCTTGTTTGCATGATAGAATCCTTCAGCAAGTATGTTTTCAAAATAGAATGCAGGTGATTTTTATGACAGCGAATGTTAACCAACTCGGTGATGAGGATCTGACCCTTACGGAAACCGCGCAGCAAAAAATGCAGGAACTGGCGGGGCAGGTGGAAGAAGATATAGAGGGTGTTCGGGTATACGCCACGCCCGGCGGTTGCAGCGGCATCAATTTTGGCATGACCTTTACCGACCAGGTCAGTGGCGAGGACAACGTGCGGGAGTACGAAGGTTTCAAGCTGATCGTTGACAATGGCACCATGGGTTATCTGAAAGGCGTGGAGATCGATTTCGTGAGCAACGATGGTGATGATGCGCGTTTTGTGTTCAACAACCTGCAGCCGGTAGCCGGCAGCGGTTGCGGCACTTGCAGCTCCAATACCGGTGGCGGTTGCGGCTGATTTCCGTTCCCGCTTCTGCGCAATGAAAAACGGCGCCGCAAAGGCGCCGTTTTTTTGTCTGCTTGCTGGCTCCCCTCGTTCAGGAGGGTTTGAACACCGCCAGCAATATGATGACGATCATCAGAACGAGAGGGAATTCGTTGAAATATCTGTACCAGGTGTGAGAATGGCTGTTTCTGCCGTTGCGAAAATCGCTTACCAGTTTTCCGCACCAGAAATGGTAGCCTACGAGTACTGCCACCAATAGCAGTTTGATATGAATCCACATCATGCTGCTGTATGCCGCCCAGGCGCCATCCAGCAGCATCCATATGCCGAACACTAGCGTCAGAATCATCCAGGGTGTTACGAAATAATAGAGCTTGCGCTCCATGACTTTGAATTTTTCATCCAGAACAGGCTCGTCCTGGGACATGGCATGATGGACGAACAGCCGCGGCAAATAAAACAGGCCGGCAAACCAGCTCACCATAAAGATCAAATGCAGCGCTTTTAGCCAGGGCCATGCAGACATGATGTTTTCTCCTCGAATCAGGTTTTGGGTGGTGTTCCGGTGGTTGCTGGTTTTCGCAACCAGCTGGACAGGGTTGTGCCTGCAGCCTTGAGCAGTCGCCAGACCTTCGGCAGCAGCCAGATAGCCAGCAGTATAAAGACCGCCAGCAGCAAAACAAACAGCCAGGGATAGTTGAGCGCTGTCCACAGGCCGCCGATAACCGCCGCATCTTCTGTTACCGATGCGGTCCAGTTGCTGACCGGTTCCGGCGAGGTATTGATCAGCGCACGGGCGCTGGTCTTGCTCACATGGCTGGTTGTCGCCAGGCTTCCGCCAAGAACCAGCCCCACGAGTTCTCCGGCAGCGCCCATGTCCAGCCCCTGGGCCGCACCTGCCGCCATGAGCGCTCCTGCGGGGATGCGGATAAAGGTATGCAAGGCATCCCAGAGGCTGTCCAGTCCGGGAATCTTGTCGGTAAAGAATTCCACCACGAACATCAGGCCGGCAGCGCCCATGACCATGGGGTTGCTGAGGATTTCCAGGCTTTGCGGCAAATCGACCTGGCCGCTTGCGCCCATCCATCCCAGAACGAGCATGGCGGCATACAGATTAAGCCCGGATGCCCAGCCGGCGCCCAGCATCAAGGCGATGGATTGTATGGTTTGCGATTCCATGGGTGGATTGGTTGGGCGGCGAGGCGGCTAAGGTGATCCAGTATGTTGTAGAATATGCCTTCTCGTAACAAGAATTGGAAGTGGAAATGATCAAGGTCGGCATCGTGGGGGGAACCGGATATACCGGGGTGGAGCTGTTGCGCCTGTTGGTGCGCCATGCCGGCGTGGAGCTGTGTGTGATTACCTCCCGCTCGGAAGCGGGCAGGGCCGTGGCGGATCTGTATCCCAATCTGCGCGGCTATACCGACCTGAGTTTCACCGTGCCGGACGAGGTGGCGTTGAAAGCCTGTGATCTGGTGTTTTTCGCCACGCCCAATGGCATCGCCATGCAGCAGGCGCCGGCGTTGCTCGAGGCGGGGGTGCGGGTGATCGATCTTGCGGCGGATTTCCGCATCCGGAATCTCTCGGTATGGCGACAATGGTACGGCATGGAGCATGCCTGCCCCGAGCTGGTGAAAGAGGCGGTATATGGTCTGCCCGAGCTGTTTCGTGAAGCAATCGCCACCGCCCGTCTGGTTGCCAATCCCGGCTGCTATCCCACTGCCGTCACCTTGGGCTTCCTGCCCTTGCTCAAGAGCGGCAAGGCTTGCCTGAACTCGCTGGTTGCAGACTGCAAATCCGGTGTCAGCGGTGCAGGCCGGGGCGCCAGTACGGCCATGCTCATGGCGGAGACCGGGGAGAGTTTCAAGGCCTATGCGGTTTCCGGGCATCGCCATCAACCCGAGATCAGCCAGAACCTGGCGCGGGCTTTGGAGAGGGATGTGGATTTGATCTTCGTACCCCATTTGCTGCCCATGATCAGAGGCATTCACGCCACCCTGTATGCCCGGGTGGAGGGAGCGCCGGATTTGCAGCGCTTGTATGAAGAAACCTATGTGAATGAGCCTTTCGTCGATGTCATGCCGGAGGGTTCTCATCCGGAAACCCGTTCCGTGCGGGGTGGAAATATGTGCCGTATTGCACTGCATCGTCCGGGAAATGGCGATAGGGTGGTGATCTTGTCGGTGATCGACAATCTGGTCAAGGGAGCGGCTGGCCAGGCGGTGCAGAATATGAATCTGATGTTTGGAATGGAAGAAACCATGGGCCTGGATCTGGTGGGTTTGCTGCCTTGAAGCCGGTTTCCACAGGAAATATCAAGCCCATGCGCATCAAGTCACCGCGTATCGTGCATCAACATGAGCGCCCGTGGCGGTGGCGGCTGTTGTTGGCGTTGGCGCTGCTGGGGGCGGTTGGATGGCAGGCATACACCTGGGGCGTCAGGCAGGGAGGGTATGACCGGGAGCGCAGCACTGCGGAGATCGCTGCGCTGAAAACCGCATTGGAGGAGCAACAGGCCGCCATGCGCGACCTGGAGGCCGCGTCCGTGCGTTATCGTCGGCAGGCGGAGATCGAACAGCAGGCCAGCCGGGAGCTGCAGCAGCAGTTGATTGCGGCGGAGGACGAAAGGGCGGCGTTGAAATCCGAAGTGGAAATGCTGCGCAGTCTGGTTTCCAGCGATACCGGCAGCCTGTATATACGAAATCTGGTATTGCGGCCGGGGGAGCTGGAAAATCAATACACCTACAGCTTCACCATCGTGCAGGTTCTGGAAAAAGTGAAAACCACCCGCGGCAAGTTGGTGATGAAGGTATCGGGAAAGCTTGATGGAAAAAAGAAACGTCTTGACTATGCGGACTTCTCCGGCGGCGAGGAAAAGGCGGTGAAGCTGGCGTTTTCCAACTACAAGGATGTGACCGGGGAGATGCATTTTCCCCAGGGTTTCGCACCAGAATCGATGCTCATCGAGTTTTTGCCGCGCAACAAAGAACTGAAAAAACTGAGCAAGACCTTTGTCTGGCCGGAGTATTTGCAGGGTATGGAATAATGGCGCGTGTGAAAAAGCTGAAACTACCTCCTATTGCAACAGTGATCGGTATCGATACCCGGATTAGCGGCGACATGATTTTCGTCTCGGGCCTGCATATCGATGGCCTGGTGAAAGGCAATGTAACCGGCCTGCCGGATACCAAATCAACCCTGGTCATCAGTAAAGGCGGCAGGGTGGAAGGTGATGTGAAGGTGGAAAACCTGATTCTGGACGGCATTATTATCGGCGATGTGTACGCGAGCAAGCGGGTGGAGCTGGCGTCTGGCGCCCAGGTTACGGGAACAGTGCACTATCGATTGTTGGAAATGGCCATGGGCGCCCAGGTGAACGGGCAACTGATTCATACGGACAGCCCGGAGGAAGAGGGTGCTGAAAATGCCGTTCCGGAAAACAAAGCTGCTGTTTCTGACGACGCGGGGTAAGGGCATTTTCGCCCGCGCCGCGCCGCGCCGAAGAGGCGCTGCCTCCGTAATGATGGCAACCCCGGCAACCCGAATTTGGTTGTCGGGGTTTTTTCTTTCCGGGCAAATTAATACTTGATAGTTTTACTTGGTAATTCGATAATGGAAAATATATGGTTAACAGACCAGGAGTGCAGTGAAAATGTCTGAACAAGCGCAAACTTCCGGTACCATGCTGACATTCTCATCGGCGGCTGCAAAGAAAGTTGGTGGCATGATCAAGGAAGAAGGCAATCCAAATCTGAAGTTACGGGTTTACATCCAGGGTGGCGGCTGCTCTGGGTTTCAGTATGGTTTTTCTTTTGATGAGGAGATCAATGAAGGTGATGAAGTCGTTGTTACCGATGGGGTGACCCTGGTGGTCGATCCCATGAGTCTGCAATATCTTGAAGGCGCGGAAGTGGACTACACCGAGGGTTTGCAGGGCGCCCAGTTTATCGTGCGCAATCCCAACGCCACGACCACCTGTGGTTGTGGCTCCTCTTTTTCCGTATAGCCATCAGGGTACTTGTCCCCTATCAGGCTTGCTCCGCGGCAAATACCAACTGGTTTCTGCCTTGCTGTTTGCCTCTGTATAGCGCTTCATCCACTGGCTTCAGGCATTTGTCCAAAGATTGGTTGCAAGTGCATTGGCCAAGGCCGGCGGTGATGGTGAGCTTCAGCTCCTCGTTTTTCCAACGGAAATGGTGATGCGCTACTGTCTGGCAGAGGCGATCCAGGATATCCGCGGCTTCCTTCTGGCTGGTGTTGGGCAGCAGGATGATGAACTCCTCTCCGCCCCAGCGCGCCACGATGTCGTTTTCGCGCAAGTTGTTCCGCAGGATTCTGGCCATTTCCTTGAGTACGGCGTCTCCGCAGTCGTGGCCGTACATGTCGTTGAAGTTCTTGAACAGGTCGATGTCCAGTAGCGCCAAAGCGCATTCCTCGCAGTTTTTCTTTTCGGCCAGGGTTTCCTGAAACTGTTCGATAAATGCGCGCCGGTTGAGCATTCCGGTCAGGGCATCGGTGCGGGCCAGTTGCGCAAGTTGTTGATTGGCTTCGGTTAATGCCTTGGTTCTTGCGCCAACGCGGTCTTCAAGCTCCAGGTTTTGCCGCAGGATGTTGCCCATGCGCCAGCGTATATAGGCATAGATCAGGCCGCCCAGCAGCAACACCAATAACACTCTGGCCCACCAGGTCTGATACCAGTGAGGCAAAATGCGCAAATGCAAAATACTGGGCCGGGCGCTCCATTTGCCATCAGCGTTGGTCGCCTTTACCAGAAAATCGTATTCTCCTGGGGGCAGGTTGGCATAATGGGCAAAGCGCTCTCTGGCGCTGGTTACTACCCACTCCTTGTCTATGCCCTTGATTTTATAGGCATAGTCAATGTGGTTTGGACTGGCGTGACTATCACTGGCGAATTCCAGGGTGATACTGGACCACTGCGGCGGAATCACCAGGCGTTCCATATAGGCGATGGGTTTGGTCAGAGGGCTGGATTGCGATCCCATCTGCATGGGGTGATTGTCGAGGCGCAGGGCGGTAAAGATCACCTTCGGCGTGACCGGGTCGTCGGTGATCCAGTCGGGTGAAAACACCGTCATGCCGTTGGTGCCGCCAAAGTAGATGAGTCCCTGCTCATCCTGGATCCCGGAGCCAATGTAGTAGCCCTCGGAAAAGGCGCCGTCTTTGTCATGGTAGTTCTGAATCGATCCGTTGTCGGGATTCAGACTGGTGATGCTGCGAGTGGTGGTGAACCAGATGCGCCCGTCTTTGGATTCGGTGATTGCGCCAATGGCGTTGGAGGCCAGTCCCTGCTGCATGGAATAGGACACCAGTTCCGCCTGTGCCAGATCATGGTCGGGGCCGAGCTTCATTTGAAACAGTCCGTCTCCCTGGGTGCCGACCCAAATGCTTTGGTCTCTGGCCTGGTACAGGTAGGTGACACTGTTGAAATTGTGTCTGTTTCCATCCAGGGTGCTGAGAATGGTCGCAGACCGGGTATCAATCAGGTGTATTCCATCCAGGGCGCCGGCCAGTAATCGGGAGGCGTCCAGCAGCCACAGGCCATAGCTGTGGGGAATGTCCAAGCGGGCTACGATCTTCCTGTTGCGGGGGTCGTACTTGAGGAGTTCCGTGGGCCGGTTCAACCACAGATAGCCCTCCTCGTCTTCAAGAATCTTGACAAAGTAGTAAGGGGTGGCCAGTTCAGGTGTCTGCAAGACCCTTGTGCCGGGAGGCAATCTTCGCAAACCTGTGGAGCTGCCTGCCCATAGCGTGCCATCACGGGAAATGAATACGCCATATACGGTGGCTTTTGCCGTCTGTGGCTGGTTGTCTGCTGTGGGTATGATGGAAAAACGCTCGCTGCTGGATTTGCGGTGAACCAGGCCGACGCCGGTGCCAATATAGATCCCTCCATCAGAGGTTTTTACGATGCCGAGGGAACGCTTGTCTGGCGTACCCAGGTCGTTGGCGGGAACGATTTTCCCGAAGCGCGCCAGATAGGGAGACATGCGGCTGACTCCGCCAACAGTAGTGCCGATCCAGATATTTTGGTTCCTGTCGGTATACAGGGCGAGGATGGAATGATCATGGAAGCCGGATGGGCGGCGGTGCGCATCCGCCAGGGTGATCATTTTGGCGTTCTTGTCCAGATACAGATTCAGCCCGCCTTCCGAGCCGATCCAGATGTTTCCCCAGAGGTCTTCCGTATAACTTCTGGCGTTCCAGAAGCGTAGGGAGTCCGGGTTTTCCGGCTGGTGCTGAAAGTGTTTGATCAACTTACCGCTGTTGGCGTCGAGCAGCAGTACACCCTCTTTTTCCGTGGAGACCCAGAGCCTGTGCTTGCTGTCCAGAAAAAGCGCATTGGTGCCCTGACCGTGTTTTCCGGTAATTTTCAGAAACCGTTGCTCCAGTGTTAGGTTCCGGGGATCGAGAGAGAATATGCCCCAATGGGTAGAAACAAGAATATTCCCTTCGGGCATCAGCAATAAATCGTGAATGGTCGAGTTTTGCGGCCTGAGCCCGGGGATCTCGATTTTATGCACCAGCCTGCTTTGCATATCCAGGTAATACAGGCCCCGCAAGGTTCCCATGAATACCCGTTGCTTATATACCAATAGTTTTTTGACGTCGGAGGCGCTGCCCTTGCCTTTTTCGCCAGAACCTATCTGATGGTGTCGAAAGGTTTCGGTGAGGGGGTCGTATTCCTGTAATCCTCTGCCTCTGGTGCCGATCCACAAATGTCCTTTTTCATCTTCGGCCAGGGCGCTGATAAAGTCCCGCGCCAGGGAAGTGGGTTGATCCTTGTCGTGACGAAAAACCCGGACTTTATACCCGTCAAAACGGTTGAGGCCATCCTGGGTGCCAACCCAAATGAAGCCTTTGCTGTCCTGCAGGATGGTATTGCCAGAGACTTGGGACAGGCCCTGGCCGATGGAGAGGTTGGCGAATGAAATGCTGCGATAGCGCAGCACATCATTGTTTCCAGCGGTGGCGCGGGGGATATACGCCAGTGAGAAAAACGCTATTGCCAGCCATGCCGTAACGGCTGAGATATTGGGCAGCTGCCTGTACATCTTTTGATTATAGCGACAGCTGATAGGGATAGAAAAATAATAATGCCTTGTATTTTCGCGGGTTTATTGGGGGTGCGCAAAAAGGCGGGAAATAAATCAGGCCGGTCCGTGACTCCGGCTGCTTGGATTGTTCAGGATCGCAGGAGTGGAGCGGGGTAGATTCCCCCTGCTATCACCGGACGGGAGGCGCCGGTTACAGCAGGTATGTTTCCGGGCTTTCCGCGCAGCGTTTGTCTGGCCAGCCAGGCGAAGGCCATTGCCTCCACCCAGTCCGGGTCAATGGCGGCCGCGCTGTGATTGGTGGGTGTTACCAGGACAGGATGCAGTTGCTGCGAGAGCGCGTCGGTCAGCGTATTGTTGTGCACTCCGCCGCCACATACCAGAACCTCCTCGGTATCTGGCGCCCATTGCTGGATGGCATGCAAAATGGCGTCGCAGGTCAATTGCAATAAGGTCGCCTGGATGTCTTGTGCTGCAAGCTTGGGATGATCTCGTAGTTTTTGCCTAAGCCAATTCCATGAAAAATACTCGGTTCCCGTGCTTTTGGGCGGCGCCAGGGAAAAGTACTCGTCGTTGAGAAAATGCTGCAACAAAGGCTCCTGAACCTTGCCGCTGCGCGCCCAATCGCCATTACGATCAAAACAGCGGCCTGTATTTTCTTGTGTCCAGCGATCCATCAGGCAATTGCCGGGGCCGGTATCGAAACCGCCGCTGACCTTGCCGTTTGCCGGAAGAATGGTGATGTTTGCAATGCCGCCGATATTCAGGATGACGCGATTGCGTTGCGGGTGTGCAAATACGGTCTGATGAAATGCCGGAACCAGAGGGGCGCCTTGCCCTCCCGCGGCCATGTCCCGGCGGCGAAAGTCCGCGACCACGGTGGTGCCTGTTCGTTCGGCGATGGTGTTGGGATCCCCGATCTGCAGGCTGAAAGGCGCTGGATGGTGTGGATGGTGGCAAACCGTTTGCCCGTGACTGCCAATGGCGTGGATGCCGCCCTTCGTCATCCCCGCTTCTTCCATCAGCCGACATGCCGCTATTGCAAACTGCTCGCCGCAGCGTATATCGAGTTGACCGAGCTCCTGCAGATTGATGACGCCATTGCCGGCCAACTGCATCAGCCCTGTTTTCAGCGCTTCGGGCCAGGGATGGGAAAGACTGTGGAGGAGCTGTGGTTGTTCCCCCTGAAATGCCACCAGGGCGGCGTCGATGCCGTCCATGCTGGTGCCGGACATGAGTCCGATGAAATATTCGCTGTGACTCAACGTGCCGAAGCTACCATGGTCTTGGCGCGCAACTCATCCAGTTGCGCCATCAGGGGGGCGGTGAGTTTCTTGAATCTGGGGAGCTCGTTTTTTGCCAGCCGAACGGTTTTGGGCAGTTTGATGGTCAGCGGGTTGCGGTGTACGCCATTCACGCGGAACTCATAGTGCAGGTGCGGGCCGCTGGCCAGTCCGGTGCTGCCGACATAGCCAATGATCTGCCCTTGTTTTACCGCCTTGCCGTTTCGCAGTCCCTTGGCGAAGCGGGACAAATGACCATAGACCGTGGTGTATTTCCCGCCATGGCGTAGAAACACAACATTCCCGTAGCCGCCTTTCTTCCCGCGGAAGACCACTTTGCCGTTTCCGGTCGCCTTTACCGGCGTACCTGTGGGGGCGGCGTAATCAACGCCTTTGTGGGAGCGCCAGCGTTTTAGCACCGGATGCCAGCGCTTGCGGGTGAAGCGGGAGCTGATGCGGGCGAACTTCACCGGGGTGCGAATAAAGGCGCGCCGCTTGGCGTGGCCCTCGGCGTCATAATAGGCGGTGTCGCCGGCCTTGTCCGTATAGCGTATGGCCTTGTAGATATTGCCGCGATTGATGAATTCGGCGGCGAGTATGGGGCCGTTCTTCAGTTTTTCTCCATCCAGATATTGCTCCTCAAAGATGACGTGAAACTGATCGCCTTCCCGGATTTCCAGGGCGAAATCGATATCCCAGCCAAATATTTGCGCCAGCTCCATGATCTGCGCATCGCTCAGCCCGGCTTTTTGCCCATCGACAAACAAGGACGATTCGATGATGCCGGTAGCCGTAGCGAAGCGCTTCTCCACCGGGCGGGAAATTTCCGTTGCCAGAAAGCCGTTTTCCGTGCGGCTGATCTCCAGGCTGGCAATGCGGCTGCGCTCCAGAACCAGCTGCTGCAATGCGCCTTCTGCATCAAATGCAAAACGCAGTTTTTGCCCGGGGTGGATGCGCGCCAGGGATTTTGCCTCGGTGCTGCTGGTGACGATCTTGTGCAGCAGCGTGGGAGACAGTTCTTGCTGCTGGAAAATGGAGGCGAGGGTTTCGCCTTTTCCCACTGTATGCTCCACCCAGCGCAGCGTATCCTCCTGCAGCTTTTCGGCTGGTGGTGGGGTTTTGGTAGGAGAGGCGGCCGCTTCCTGGATGTCCGCCGGAATCGCCGCTTCCGTTGATGATATGCGCTCGGGTGGATCGTCTGTGGCTGGTTCTTGGACGGGATATTCCCGGGAAAAGAGGGTTTCCCCCGGCTCCGCTGGCGGTGTTTGGGATTGGGCGGGCAATGTATCGTTGATCGGAGGCAAGGGCAGTACATCGCCGTTTTCCCTGCTGTTGCCGTTGTTTTCCCGGGAAGGATCGTTCGTCAGATAGCGTTCTGCAAGCATGGCGCCAGCGCCGGCGATCAGCACCAGCAGGAACAGCCGAAACAGCAATCTGCGACGACGATGTGCGGCCTGCCTGCGGGAATTGAATATATAGTCTTGCATTGCAGCTCCTGTGGAAAGAAAAGCCTTTCATGTCCTCCCCCTGGACAGCATGGGTGCGGACGGGCCGGGTGTGCATCATTCCTGAGACCGGGGAATGGCCGCGCTGTTCCATGACAGGCCTGGATTATGCCACGAAAGCAACCCCCGTTGCGCGCCGGTTGCAATCAACAAGGTGCATATCGCCGAATTTTGGTACATTTCCACCCTCGAGCCGAAACTTGAGGAAACGAGTATGCCTTCAGTCGAAGAATCACTGGAGCTGATACGCCGTGGGGCGGACGAAATCCTGGTAGAAAAAGAACTGAAAAAGAAACTGGAGCGAGGCCGGCCCTTGCGGATCAAGGCCGGTTTTGATCCCACGGCGCCGGATCTGCACCTGGGGCATACCGTGCTCATCAACAAACTGCGGCAGTTTCAGGATCTTGGCCATGAAGTGATGTTCCTGATCGGTGATTTCACCGGCATGATCGGTGATCCCACGGGAAAAAGCGCCACCCGGCCGCCCCTGACCCGGGATCAGGTGCTGGAAAACGCAAAAAGCTATGAAGAACAGATCTACAAGATTCTGAATCCGGAAAAAACCCTGGTATTGTTCAACTCCAGCTGGATGGGAGAGATGAATGCCGCCGACCTGATTCAACTGGCAGCCAAACACACCGTGGCGCGCATGCTCGAGCGGGATGATTTCAACAAGCGCTACAAAAGCGGCCAGCCCATCGCCATTCATGAGTTTTTGTATCCCCTGGTGCAGGGGTATGACTCCGTGGCCATGAAAGCCGATGTGGAACTGGGCGGCACGGATCAAAAATTCAATTTGCTGGTGGGGCGTCAACTGCAGGAAACCTACGGACAGGAACCCCAGGTCGTGCTCACCATGCCCATTCTCGAGGGGTTGGACGGTGTGCAGAAGATGTCCAAATCCCTCAACAACTACATCGGGATCACGGATGTCCCGGAGGAAATGTTCGGCAAGATCATGTCCATATCCGATGAATTGATGTGGCGCTACTTTGAATTATTGAGTTTCCGCCCCATGTCAGAGATAGAGGTATTCAAGGAGCAAGTTGCCCAGGGAGCGAATCCCCGGGACATCAAGTTTCTGCTTGGTGAGGAAATTGTCGCCCGCTTTCATGATGAAGCGGCGGCGCGGAAGGCGAAACAGGCCTTCATCGACCGTTTCCGCAAAGGTGCTCTGCCCGAGGCTATGCCCGAAGTGGAATTGCAGGCGGGAGATGCCGAGGGCTTGCCCATCGCCAATGCGCTCAAGGAAGCGGGGCTGGTAAGCAGTACATCGGAGGCTTACCGTATGCTCAAACAAGGCGCGGTGCGCCTCGACGGTGAACGGGTGGAAGAGAAAAGCCGGGTTCTGGCGCGGGGAACCGAGGTCGTGGCCCAGGTGGGAAAGCGTCGCTTTGCCCGGCTGAAAATCGCCGGCTGAAAAATAATTTGCACAAAGTGTTGACGCTTTGGAATAAGTGCCTATAATGCGCCCTCCCGACACGGTGAAAAGCAGCTGGTTTCAATCAAACCGCTTGCAGGAAACGGGAAGGGAAGGCGACTCTGGACGGAAAGATTTTTCAAAAAGAGGTTGACGGCAGCAAGCAACGCCGTATAATACGCCGCCTCGCAACGAGAGATGTTGCGGAGATCGAAAGAAAACATGGAATCTCATGTTGACAGACGATCAAAAAGGCCGCTAAAATTCGCGGTCTTCGTTGAGGGAAACCTTGGCAGCTCTTTAAAAAGTAGATCAGGTAATTTGTGTGGGTGCTCCGTCGTCAGGTCATTGATGGCCAATAAATATCGACGAAGCATCATATTCAATTCCAAATTTTTATATGACGTGTAGTCGAGCAAGGATTTTGTCCCTCCTAAAAGGGACAGTTCAAACTTTAAACTGAAGAGTTTGATCCTGGCTCAGATTGAACGCTGG
>JAMOMB010000171.1 GCA_027068795.1 Sedimenticola sp.
GCAAATATCTCTGCTGAGGAAAAGAAAGTATTGTCTCGGAATATGGCGCCCTCGAGACGATTCGAACGTCCGACCTGCCGCTTAGGAGGCGGCTGCTCTATCCTGCTGAGCTACGAGGGCAGTGGGCGCAGATTATAGCAAAACAGACGGATGTGCTGGTGGCAATTCAGGGAAGTTTTAACACCAGCTCCACCACCGCCTTGCTGCCGAAATAGGCCAGCGCCAGCACGACAAAGCCGGTCAGTGTCCAGCGAATCGCGGTGCGGCCGCGCCAGCCAAACCGGTAACGCCCCCACAGCAGCACGCCAAAGGCCAGCCAGGCAAACAGGGACAGTAGGGTTTTGTGCACCAGATGCTGGGCGAACATGTCATCCAGAAAAACAAAACCACTCGCCAGCGCCAGAGTAAGCAGGACAAAGCCGACCATGATCATTTCGAACATCAGGCTTTCCATGGTCTGCAAAGGCGGCAGGGCGCGGATGAATCCGCCAGGATGGTGCTTGCGCAAATGGCGATCCTGAACCGCCAGCAGTACCGCCTGCACGGCAGCCATGGCGAGGACGCTATAGGCCAGGATGGAGCTGATAACATGGGCGCGCAGCTCCCAGTTGGTATCCGGCGGCAGCAGGCTGATGCCGGGAAAGAAATGATCCAGAAGAAGGGTGAGCGCCGCCATGGGCAACAAAACCATGCCCAGAGACTCCACGGGCTTGCTCAGGGCGGCGAGGAGGTAGAGCAGGGAAATGACCCAGGCGGCAAAGGACACTGCATTGAAAAAGCTGAAATTGACGCCGTGCATGGTATGCAGGAGCAAATACAGCAGATAGGCATGCAGCAGCAATGCCGCGAAACCCAGCATCAAGCCCAGGGATTTCGCCGGGCGCTTGAGGCTGTCGGTGCGAAACAGGCGCAAAGTGAAGACGGCGCCGCTGAGAACATACAGGGCCACAGCGGCAATCATGATGAGGGTGTTTTCCATGGGGTGAAATGATGGCATATCACGCCACATACCGAAAGTCCCCCATACCCGATATAATCGGAAACAATACTGGCTATACCGGGCTGAAATACCATGTTTGACAATCTTTCCGAGCGTCTTGGCAAAGTCGTGCAGAATCTGCGCGGGCAGGGACGCATCACCGAAGACAACATCAAGGACACCATGCGTGAGGTGCGCATGGCGTTGCTGGAGGCGGATGTCGCCTTGCCTGTGGTCAAAGCGTTCGTCAATGATGTGCGGGAAAAGGCCCTGGGCGAAGAAGTGCTGAAAAGCCTCACGCCGGGCCAGGCCCTGGTCAAGATTGTCAATGACGAACTTGTCAAGGTCATGGGTGAATCCAATGAGGAACTGGATCTTCGCGCCCAGCCGCCGGCGGTGATCCTCATGGCGGGTCTGCAAGGGTCGGGCAAAACCACCAGCACCGGCAAGCTTGCGCGCTTCCTCAAGGAACGGGAAAAGAAAAAGGTCATGGTGGTCAGCACTGACGTGTATCGCCCGGCGGCCATCGATCAGCTGCGCACGCTGGCGGCGGAAGTGGGAGTGGAATTCTTTCCCAGCGATCCGGGGCAAAAACCCGTGTCCATCGCCAAATCGGCCCTGAAGGCGGCGAAGAAAGCCCATGTGGACGTGCTCATCGTGGATACCGCGGGCCGCCTGCATATAGACGAAGAAATGATGTCGGAAATCCGCGCCCTGCATAAAGCTGTCGATCCGGTGGAAACCCTGTTCGTGGTGGATTCCATGACCGGCCAGGACGCCGCCAATACCGCCAAGGCCTTCAACGAGGCCCTGCCGCTTACCGGCGTTATCCTCACCAAGACCGATGGCGACGCCCGGGGCGGGGCGGCCCTTTCCATTCGCAAGATTACCGGCAAGCCCATCAAGTTCCTGGGCGTGGGTGAAAAATCCACCGGCCTGGAAGCCTTTCACCCCGAACGTGTCGCCTCACGCATCCTCGGCATGGGAGACGTGGTCTCCCTGGTGGAAGAAATCAGCCAGAAGGTGGATCAGGAAAAAGCCGCCAAGCTGGCGAAAAAAATCCATAAGGGACAGGGTTTCACCCTGAACGACTTCAAGGAACAGATGGAGCAGATGGCGAACATGGGCGGCGTCATGGGCATGATGGACAAACTACCAGGCATGGGGCAGGTGCCGGATGCCGTCAAGGCCCAGGCTGGTGACAAGGAGATCAAAAAGCTCATCGCCATCATCAACTCCATGACGCCCAAAGAACGTGAATTTCCCAACATTATCAAAGGCTCACGCAAGCGCCGTATTGCCAAGGGTTCCGGCACCCAGGTACAAGACATCAACCGCATGATGAAGCAATTCCTGCAAATGCAGAAAATGATGAAAAAAATGAAAGGCGGCGGCATGGCGAAAATGATGCGCGGCATGAAAGGTAAATTCCCTGGCGGTATGCCAGGTGGCGGGGGCATGCCGCCGGGGGGCGGGGGGTTTCCTTTCTGAAGTTAAAGCTGTAATGTCCCTACAAAGAAGCGTAAAGAACTTCTGAACAAGTTCTTTCTCGTCATTCCGGCGCATGACTCCATGGATGGAGAAGGTGGAATGAAGCAGGAAGCCAGAATCGAGACCGGAATCAAGCAATACAAAGGGAGTTGGGCCACCTCTTTACTAGATCTGGAAGTTTTTTTGGGAGGAGTTAATTCGGGTGTTACGCATAGAGACCTTCTTCAGGTTTTTGTGCATCCCGTACCGCCGGCTATAAGGATGATCGCTTAGGAGGGGGTATGATCAGGCCACGAAAACAAGGAAGCAGTCCGGCTCTGAGGCAGCAGGTGGATCTTTGCTGTTGTCTGGCTAAAACCCGAAAGACGGAAAGCGGTGCAGAACCGGGTTATACAGTGGAAGGCCACTGCCGTGTTGTTGGCATGGTAGCGAGGGAATTGCTGGCGCGCTTGCCGGCATCGTTGCAGCAGAATCTTTTTCCGCGAGGCTCCGAACTGGTGGCCGCATCCCATGATGTAGGCAAACTGTGTCCCACATTTCAACTTAAGATCCTCCGGGCCATTAAAGGGCGCGCCTTCACTCCTGCGGAGCTAAAAGTGACAGCCCATCTCAAGGAAAACAGTTGGGGAGGGCACCCCGGCGTAAGCCAGGTGACGCTGGAAGCAATAAAAGCAGGACGTTTTGCGCCGAGAATCGTCGGCCTGCACCATGGCTACTCACCCCGGGTCGAAGGAAAACTGGCGACTGACTCCCCGTTTGGCGGTAATGCGTGGCAGAAGGCCCGGGAACAACTGCTCGAAAACCTGAAAGAAGAGCTTGATTGTGACTGGCCGGATATCGCCAGCGAGGAACAGGCAAGGGTAATTGCCGGGCTTACTACGGTGGCCGACTGGATCGGTTCCGGCTCGTTCTTCGAGGAGCCCACGCCGGATTGGCAGAGCCACATTACCACAGCGGTGGACAACGCAGGCTTCATTCATCCCTGTGTAAAGGCAGGGCTCGGTTTCGAGGAGATATTCGGTTTTCCTCCGCGGGAGAGCCAAAAACAATTCTACGGGCATGCCTACCAGCCCGGTGTTTATATCCTCGAGGCCCCAATGGGGATGGGAAAGACTGAAGCTGCGCTTTACGCCGCCTACCTGGCGCTGAGCCGGAACCACGCCACGGGGATCTATTTCGCCCTGCCCACCCAGCTTACTTCGGAAAAGATCCATGAACGGGTCGGCGCCTTTCTCGATGCGATTCTCTCACCTGACAGCATGCACAGAACCCCCCGGCTGCTGCACGGCAACGCCTGGCTGAAAGAGCTGGAAATGGGAGAGGAAGGCCAGCCCGGCCGGGACTGGTTCAACGCCCGCAAGCGCGGCATTCTCGCCCCCTTTGCAGTGGGCACCATCGACCAGGCGCTGATGGCGGTGATGAACGTGCGCCATGGTTTCGTGCGCGCCTTCGGTCTGGCCGGGAAGGTGGTGATCCTCGATGAAGTGCACAGTTATGATGCCTACACGGGGCTGCTGCTCGATGAGTTGGTAGCTACTTTGCGACGGCTCCAATGCACCGTCATCATCCTCAGCGCAACGCTTACGGCGGAGCGGCGTGAATCCCTGCTGAGTCATCCGGCCCGTGATCAGGCCTATCCCCTGGTCACCACCCATCCCATTGATGCCGAATCACCAGCAGAGATTCCAGTAGCCGGGCCTGCCAGCCATGCGGTAACCATCCAGTTCCAGAACGAAGATCAACCAGCACTGGAAGAGGCCCTGCGGCGCGCAGAGCAGGGCCAGCAGATTCTGTGGATCGAAAACACCGTGAAGGAGGTGCAACAACGACATGCCGTACTGGCCGCCCGGGCCGCTGGAATGGGCGTCGAATGCGGCCTGCTGCACTCCCGCTTTACCACTGCCGACCGGCAACGCAATGAGGACTACTGGGTTGCCCTGTATGGCAAGGGGGGTGGCGAATCACGCGCCCAACGAGGCCGCATCCTGGTGGGCACCCAGGTGCTCGAGCAGTCGTTGGACATCGATGCTGATTTTCTGGTGAGTCGCATTGCACCCACCGACATGGTGCTGCAACGGCTGGGGCGTCTCTGGCGTCATGATGCAATGGCGCGTCCGGGCGGTGCCCGCCGGGAGGCATGGTTACTGACACCCGCACTGGAGAATGCTATCGAGCAGCCCTATCAGGCATTTGGCGATACGGCCTATGTCTATGCCCCCTACGTTCTTTGCCGTACGTTGGAGGTATGGCAAGAACGGAAGCAGGTAAAGCTGCCGGAAGATATCCGCTCCCTCATCGAGGCCACCTACGAGGAGCGTCCGGAGTCGGAGGCAATGGCCCAGTGGCGGCACGAACTGGAGCATGGCAACCGTTTCCGCAAGGGGCGTCAGCAGCTCCGGCAACTCGCCAGGGTAGGGCTTTCTTACATCGGGCAGACCCAGTCCGATGACGAGGCCGCCACCCGTTACAGCGACAGGGACAGTATCGATGTATTGCTGCTCAAATCTGTACGAAAGATCGAAGAGAAACAAGCCACCCTGGTGACCTTCCTCGACGGCGAGACCCTGTTACTGCCACACTATGCCAAAAGCGGAGGGCACCGGGCATGGCGACAACGGGCGGCGGCGCTGCAACGGCAGCAGGTCAAGGTGGCGCCGGAACAGGCGCCGGATCAAGTTTTACGCCGTTCCCTTCACTGGCTGGCGCCATATCTCTATCTGGGAAGTGGTGACCAGGAACTGGCCCGTCTGCGCGTTGCCCTGGTACAAGCCGATGGTGAGCTGCAAGGCTTGAGCGGCGGCCCCGCCAGTGTAGAGCGGCGGATCACCTATGATGATCAGCGTGGTTACCGGGCGGAAAAACATGCCAACCAAAAGGAGTATCCATGAGCGAAAAGAACCGTTTCAACCTGATTGACGAGCCATGGATCCCGGTCGTGGATGTCGGCCGTGCCAGTCTGCGTCAGATCTTCACCCACCCCGAATACCGCGCACTGGGGGGAAACCCGGTGCAGAAAATCGCCATCACCAAATTGCTGCTGGCCATTGCCCAGGCAGCGGCAACTCCCGAAGACGATGATGCCTGGAGTGCTTTGGGTCCCGATGGCATGGCCAAGGCATGTATGGACTATCTTGAACAGTGGTACGACCGGTTTTGGCTCTATGGCGAGAAACCCTTTCTGCAATTTCCCGCTCTGGAAGGCTCCCGGGTATTGAGCTATGGAGCGGTGCTGCCAGAAATTGCCACCGGCAATACAACGATACTTACCGAATCCCAGGTGGAAAACCCTCTCTCCGACAACGACCGGGCCTTGTTGCTGACCACCTTGCTAGGGTTTGGACTGGGCGGCAAGAAGGCCGACAATAGTACCGTGCTCTCCCTGGGTTATACCGGCAAAACCAAGCCCACTGGCAAGCCGACATCGGGGAAACATGGTGTCTTGATCGGCTTCATGGGGTATCTGCATAGCTTCCTGCAATCTGCCACTTTGCAGAAAAACCTGTGGCTGAATCTGTTCAGCCGGCGGCAAATTGATTCCATGGCTTTCTACGCAGAGGGGCTGGGTATGCCGCCCTGGGAAGAGATGCCCGCGGGTGAGGATTGCCCGGTGGCCAAGCGGCTACGGAACAGCCTGATGGGGCGCCTGGTTCCGCTTTCCCATTTCTGTCTGTTGAAAGAGGAAGGCCTCCATTTTACTGAAGGAATCGTCCATCCCACCTATAAGGAAGGAGGTATTGATCCTTCGGTGGCCGTCAACCGGACTGGAAAGAACCCCAAGACCTTATGGGTAGATGCTGAAAAACGCCCCTGGCGGCAGTTGACCGCCCTGCTCAGCTTTATGGGGCAAACGGGGAAAAGCCGTTTCGATTGTTATCAACTCAGTCTTGGGCTGACCCGCGCCCGCCAGCAGGAGGAATCCATCGGTGTCTGGTCAGGAGGATTGCGCGTAAGCAGCAATGCAGGGGAGCAGTATGCATCGGGAAGCGATGACTTTGTTGAATCCATGGTGCTGCTGGAAAGCAAGGCACTGGGAGAAGAGTGGTACGCACAACTCAACCAGGAGATGGATGCCCTGGAGACCATCGCCAAGCGTCTTTACGGTTCCGTCCTGAACTACTACAAACAACAGAAACTGGAAGGAGGAGACTACGCCGCCATGAGCAGCAATCTTTTCTGGCAGCTTGCCGAGCGCCATTTTCAGCCGCTGGTGGATGCCTGCGATCCCGATGAAGAATCCGCAGAAAAACGGAAAGTGCTTCGCAAGAAATTCGCCATGCTGGTCACTGACGCTTTTGACAACTTCTGCCCCCATGATACCGCACGTCAGCTCGAAGCCTGGGCGAAATGCCGTCCCAATCTGGCCGACTATCTCAACCAAGGAGAATCAACATGACCGAGGAATCACGCCGTCGAAGCCGCGGCGAGGGGTTCGTCGCCTTTGTCCTCAAGCGTTGCCAGCAGGACAAGGGCGAGGCCGCCCGCTTGCGCCGTGCCGACAATCCGGCCACTGAATACCAGAGCTGGGAAACCCTGGCCGCCTTTGGTGTTGATCTCGAAAAACCATGGGAACGCCTGCCGTTTGCCTGCATCGCCGCCTCCCTTGCGCGCAGCAAAGGGGAGCAGGATGGTAATTGCGGTATTGGGCAGGCGCTGGCAGGGTGTTATGAGGAAGGAAATGGGAGTGATCAGGCCAGTGCACGCCTGCGCCGCCTGCTGGCTTGCGACTCCGTGGAGGAGGCGTGCCGGATCCTGCGTCCGTTGCT
>JAMOMB010000172.1 GCA_027068795.1 Sedimenticola sp.
CAATTACCCCACGATTATTGACCTTAATCAAAGCCATTCCCCTGCTTTTCCTATGTAATTACCCCCGTACCTAAACTATCAGGCAGGAAATGTGTTTGGAGCGGATGACGCAAACATCAAGATAGATCGTAGGCAGTTGCTGCGAGGGCAAATACGCAACCAACTACCACCCTTACGCCCACCCTGGGCGCAAACCGAAAACAGCTTCGTGGCGCTATGCAATCGCTGCGATGACTGCGTAAATGCTTGTGAGGCAGGCCTTTTATTCCGGGGTTCCGGCGGCTTTCCCGAAATCCGCTTTCAATCCGCCGGCTGTGATTTTTGCGGCGACTGCCTGCAGGCCTGCACCACAAACGCCCTGTATGCTCCGGTGCCTGCGCCTTCTCTCGCTTGGCGCCATCGCGCCGTGATAGCGGATTCCTGTCTTTCCCGAAACGGCATCGTCTGCCGTTCCTGCGCAGAGGCCTGCGACAGCGACGCCATCCGCTTTCAACTACAAACAGGCGGCAGAGCCACCCCCTTGTTGAACCTGGAACACTGCAATGGATGCGGGGAATGCCTGGCCGTATGCCCAAACCATTCCATTTCACTCGAAATTCCGGAGGCCCAGTAGCCCAATGGAAAACAACACCATGAACATATGCAGCTGCATCGTCCATACCAGGCCGGGAAACGGCCCCGCTGTGGAAGCACTGTTAAACAGTATCCCCGGCGTAGAAGTTCACGGGGGTGTGGAAGAAGGAAAACTAATCGTCACAGTGGAAGACAGTGAAGAGAATTCTGCTGGCGACACCATGATGACTTTCAACTCACTGGAAGGCGTAGTGAGTGCAACCTTGATTTACCACTACGGTGGGGATGATCTAAATGAGGAGGTAATCCGTGAGTTTAACTAGACGAGATTTTATCAAAAGCAATGCCATTGCCGCCGCCGCCGCGACTGCTGGCGTCACTCTGTCCGCAACCAAGACAGCACTGGCGGCAACAGATGAAGACGGCGTGCGCTGGGACAAGGCAGCCTGCCGCTACTGCGGCACGGGTTGCAGCGTACTCATCGGCACCAAAGACGGCAAGGTCGTTGCCAGCCAGGGCGATCCGGATGCACCGGTAAACAAGGGGCTGAACTGTATCAAGGGCTATTTTCTGCCCAAGATCCTGTACGGCGAGGATCGGCTGACCAAGCCCCTGCTGCGCAAAAAGAACGGCAAGTTCGACAAGAACGGCAAGTTCGAAGAGATTTCCTGGGACGAAGCATTCAAGATCATGGCCGATAAATTCGTATCCGCACGAAAGAACAAGGGCCCCAAGGCGATTGGCATGTTCGGCTCCGGACAGTGGACAGTGTGGGAAGGCTACGCAGCCTCAAAACTGATGAAAGCCGGCTTCCGCTCCAACAGCCTGGAACCCAACGCCCGTCACTGCATGGCTTCTGCCGTCGGCGCCTTCATGCGCGGCTTCGGCATCGACGAGCCCATGGGCTGTTACGACGACCTGGAGCATGCCGATGTATTCGTACTCTGGGGTGCGAACATGGCGGAAATGCACCCCATCTTGTGGTCCCGGCTTACGGACACCCGGCTTACCAAACCCGGCTGTGAAGTGCATGTACTGTCAACCTTCAGGCACCGCTCTTTCGAGCTGGCCGACAATGACATGATATTTCACCCCCAGACGGATCTGGCGATTCTGAACTACATCGCCAATTACATTATTCAGAACAAGGCATACAACAAGAAATTTATCGAAAAACATGTCAATTTCACCAAGACACCCACCGACATCGGCTATGGCTTGCGCGACGATGATCCACGCGAGAAAAAAGCCAAGAACCGCGCCAAGGGCAAGCTGACGAAAATCAGTTTTGAAGAATACGCAAAATCTGTTGCGCCATACACGGTGGAACATGCTTCCAAGCTCTCCGGCGTCCCCAAGGACAAGCTGGAACGCCTGGCCAAGGCCTACGCAGACCCCAACAAGAAAGTGGCCTCCTACTGGACCATGGGTTTCAACCAGCACACCCGTGGCGTATGGGTCAACGGCTTGCTGTATAACGTGCATCTGCTGATGGGCAAGATCTCCGAACCCGGCAACAGTCCGTTCTCCCTCACCGGCCAGCCTTCGGCCTGCGGCACCGCCCGCGAGGTGGGCACTTTCACCCATCGCCTGCCCGCCGACCTGGTTGTGAAAAAAGACGCACACTGCAAGTTTGCCGAGAAAGTATGGCAGCTACCGGAAGGCACCATTCCCCGCGCCAAGGATCCAAAACTGGGCAAAACCCTGATTCACGCCGTTGCCATGCACAGGGCGCTCAAGGACGGCAAGATGAATTGCTTCTGGGTCATGTGCAACAACAACATGCAGGCGGCCGCCAACTTCAATGACGAAAGCTACCCCGGCTGGCGCAGAGCGGAAAACTTCGTCGTGGTATCCGATCCTTACCCCACGGTATCCGCCCAGGCGGCCGACCTGATTCTGCCCACCGCCATGTGGGTAGAAAAAGAAGGCGCCTACGGCAATGCCGAACGCCGCACCCAGTTCTGGCGCCAGCAAACCAAGGCGCCGGGAGATGCAAAATCCGATCTTTGGCAGCTCATGGAGTTTTCCAAGTACATCAAGGTTGACGACGTATGGGACGAGGAACTCCTGGCCAAAAAACCGGAATACAAAGGCAAAACCCTGTATGACGTTCTCTACGCAAACGGGGTGGTCAACAAGTTCCCCTATGACGGCAAGATTACCGATGATCGGGGCAACGAGTATGACAATGACGAATCCGCCCATTTCGGTTTCTATGTACAGAAAGGGCTGTTCGAGGAGTACCGGCTGTTCAACTCTGCTGAAAACATCCCCAAAAGGGGGCACGAAATGGCGGAATTCGATGCCTACCACAAGGCGCGCGGTCTCCGCTGGCCAGTGGTCAATGGCAAGGAAACCCTGTGGCGTTTCCGTGAAGGCTATGACCCGCATGTGGCAAAAGGAGCAGACATCCAGTTCTATGGCAAGAAGGATGGCAGGGCAAACATCATCACTGCGCCCTATGAGCCGCCTGCGGAAAGTCCGGACAAGGAATACCCTCTGTGGCTATGTACGGGGCGTGTCCTGGAACACTGGCACTCCGGCTCCATGACCCGTCGAGTTCCAGAGTTGTATCGCGCCGTGCCTGATGCCGTTGTATACATGCACAAGAAGGACGCCAAGAAATTCAAGCTGCGTAACGGGCGTATGGCCAAGATCTCTTCCCGCCGGGGAAGCATCACCTGCAAGGTAGAGACACGCGGTCGCAATCATCCGCCGGAAGGTCTGATCTACATCCCCTGGTTTGATGCCGGACGCCTGGTCAACAAGCTTACGCTTGATGCGACAGACCCTCTCTCCAAGGAGACGGACTACAAGAAATGCGCGGTGAAGATCACCAAGGCATAGCGGTTTGCAGCCCACTCTCCAAGGGTGGGCTGCATTCCTGAACTGGATTGCAATATGGGCAAATCAACCAAGAACAGCAAAGGCATCAATCGGCGTCAATTTCTGCTGACGACCCTGAAAACCGCCTGCAGTGTTGGCCTTGTAGGCGTTGGCCTGGGTTTTTACGCCCAGCGCGCCAACGCCCTGCCGCCTTTGGCGATCCGCCCACCAGGGGCATTGCCGGAAGAGGATTTCCTGGGCGCCTGCATCCGCTGCGGACTGTGCGTCAGAGACTGTCCTTTCGATATTCTGTTTCTCGGTCAACTGGGAGACGATATCCCATCCGGATCTCCTTATTTCATTGCCCGCACCGGGCCTTGTGAAATGTGCGAGGACATACCCTGCGTGAAAGCTTGCCCAACCAACGCCCTGGATCATTCCCTGACCGATATTGAACAAGCCCGCATGGGGCTGGCCGTTCTTATCGACCAGGAAAACTGCATTGCCTTCCAGGGATTGCGCTGTGAGGTCTGCTTCAACGTCTGTCCGGTGCGCGGCAAGGCGATTACCCTGGAAATGCAGCCCAATGTCCGTTCCGGCAAACATGCCTTGTTCATCCCCATCGTGCATTCCAATGCCTGCACGGGATGCGGGCTATGTGAAAAAGCCTGCATTCTGGAAAAGGCGGCTATCAAGGTATTGCCGCTGGATCTTGCGAAAGGAGAACTGGGCGGCCATTACCGTTTCGGCTGGAAGGAAAAGCAAAAGGCCGGGGAGGCGCTGGTAACACCAGATGTCGAACACCAGTACAACTTGCCTGAAGGGGTGCGTTACGAGCTTCAGGGAGAGGGATTGATTCTGGATGGCAAGGCGCAGCAAGCCATGCCAAACAAGCCTTTTTCATCCAATCCACTGGATACCCTCAACCGCAATCCGGAGGAAGAATAAGTGGCCAATATGCCCCAAGATGCCGGCAAAGAAGCCATCCAGGCAAAAGGCTGGCTATATGCGCACAAGTGGTTGCTTCTGCGGCGCATCAGCCAGCTGGGGATTCTGCTTCTGTTCCTCACGGGTTCGTGGTTTGGGTTTTGGATCGTCAAAGGCAACTTGGCATCCAGCCTGACGCTGGACTTCCTTCCCTTGACCGATCCGTATATCCTGCTGCAGGCAATGATCTCCGGCGTTACACCGGAAACCGCCGCCTTTGTCGGCGCAGCCATCGTGCTGCTTTTCTACGCACTGGTAGGCGGACGCGTCTATTGCTCCTGGGTGTGTCCGGTCAACATGGTTACAGATGCAGCAGCCTGGCTGCGGCGCAAGCTGCGGATACGCGGCAGCACCCATACCTCCCGCAATACTCGTTACTGGATACTGGCATTGACCCTTGTTCTTCCCGTAATTACCGGAGGAATTGTATGGGAGCTTGTGAACCCGGTATCCATCCTGTTCCGCGGCATTGTGTTCAGCATGGGACTGGCATGGTTATTGATTCTCGCCATCTTCCTGTTCGACCTGCTTATCGCAAGAGACGGCTGGTGTGGACATTACTGTCCGGTAGGCGCTTTTTACAGCCTCCTGTCCAACCATGCAATGCTGCGGGTTTCCGCTGCCAAGCGCGAAGCCTGCGACGATTGCATGGATTGCTTCAATGTTTGCCCGGAGCCCCAGGTAATCAAGCCGGCCCTAAAGGGCGCGGCCAAAGGCGCGAGTCCAATCATCATGGCCAATCAATGCACCAATTGCGGCCGCTGTATCGATGTATGCGCAGTGGATGTATTCCAGTTCAACAACCGTTATTCCAACCTGTCCCAAAGCGGCCTTCAACCCGCAAAAGATTATTCCAAACATACAGTTTAATTTGAGTTGATGGAGATAAAGATGAAAAAAATTATTCATATAAGCCTGGCAGCCTTCGGCCTGCTGTTGATCACCAGCAATACCGTCATCGCCAAAGAAGACATCGCCTCTCTTCGCGGCACCGAAGATCTCAGCGGCGCATCATTGAAAGCAACCAAGAAAAAAATCATTTCACAGGAAGGCGGCTTCGAGCGTTCCTACAAGCAACAACCGCCCATGGTTCCCCACAAGGTGGAGAAGTACAAGATTACCCTGAAGAACAATGGCTGCATGAAATGCCATAGCAAGAAAAACCACAAAAAGGAAAAGGCGCCCATGGTGGGAGAAAGCCATTTCCTCAGCCGTGATGGCAAGAAACTGCAAAAGCTCTCTTCCCGTCGCTACTTTTGCAACCAGTGTCATGCGCCCCAGATCGACGCAAACCCGCTGGTAAAAAACGAGTTTGACGGTTTGAAATAATCTTCACCGGGATTTCCGTTGGAAATCCCGGCTCATTCATCTACCAATAAGGAAAATCAATCATGACTAGTGGGCAAAAGAAAGGCACCTTTTCCATCCTTGTTATCGGAATCTTTCTCGGCATTATCTTGTGGGGCGGCTTCAACTGGGCGCTGGCAATCACCAATACAGAGGAGTTCTGCATTTCCTGCCACGAGATGCGTGACAATCCCTATGAAGACCTGCAGGATACCATTCACTTTACCAATCGCACCGGCATACGCGCCACCTGCCCAGACTGTCATGTTCCCAAAGAATGGGTGCACAAAATCATACGCAAGATCCAGGCATCAAAGGAACTCTATCATCACTTTATCGTCAAGGACCTGGACACGCCGGAAAAATACGAGGCGAAAAAGCTCCAGTTGGCCCAAAATGTCTGGAGAACCATGAAGAAAACAGACTCGCGCGAGTGTCGCAACTGCCATCACTTCGACTCCATGGATTTTGAACGCCAGGAAAGCCGTAGCGCCGACCGGCATGAAGAGGCCATCGAAAAAGGCTATACCTGCATCGATTGCCACAAGGGCATCGCCCACACCCTGCCGGAAGGCTACGATCCAGGCGATGACGCTCCGGGCGGCGAAGACGAGGGCTAACAGAACCAAACACATCAGCGCAAAACGGCCTGCCCATGCAGGCCGTTTTTTCGTTCGACAGCAAGAAACCACTTCCATCTATCATGGACAAAAACTACTGAACACAATCACCTGCGGTGATACCATCAGATCACCGCATACCGGAAATCCTTTCACAGAAATACCGGAATTGCCATGGTAGACAATACCCGAAACAACCCATTGAAAGCCGCTGGCAAACGCCTGGTGCCAAACATTGTCCTGACTTTTTTCGGATTTGTATTTGTCGCCCTCGGCGCCTTGGGCCTGATCCTGCCGGTTTTGCCGACAACCCCTTTTCTGCTGGTGGCGGCAGCCTGCTTTGCCAACTCTTCCCCCCGATTTCATGACTGGCTATTGAATCTCCGTATATTCGGCCCACTGATCAGGAACTGGCAGGAAACCAGAAGCATCCCCAAAAGGGCGAAACTGCTGGCAATCCTTACCATTGTCCTTGTAGGCGGAACTTCCGTAGTCTTTTTTATCGAAGCAACTTTCCTGAAGGTTCTTGTTTCAGCGATATTACTGTTCCATATTTTTTTTATCGCCAACATCAAGAACACCGAATTACTGACAGAAAAAGAGGGGTAGAAAAGCATTCCTGCATATTGTTCCTTCATCACGGGTGATCTTAATAGGAATCATTCTTGTTTACATTGCGTTTATTTTTGGTTAATATTGCACTCACCCTCACTGAATCAAAGCTGGCAAACGCAAAATGAAACCACGCTCCCGAACCCTGGCAATCCTGATACTGCTGTCACTCTCATTCGACGCCCTGGCATCCGAAGTCAATGTGTATTCCGGACGCAAGGAGCAATTGATCAAACCCCTGCTGGATCGCTTTACCGC